>JAJQBR010000117.1 GCA_021203185.1 Clostridiales bacterium | reverse complement strand
TGCACTTGATTGACAACCTGCCGGGGACCATGCGTTAGCATGGTGGAGGGGTTTTCCGGCTGAAAATAGCAGAAGGCTGATTCAAAGGGATAATCAGATTTATGATTTTGAGCAATCCTCAAAAGGAGGTCCATCCGACTATGAAAACCTATTTCCCCTCCCTGGAGGAGGCCGAGGCCCTGGCCCCGGATTACCGGGCCATCCCCGTGGCCCGCACCATCCTCTCCGACATCCGCACCCCCGTGGAGATGCTCCGCATCCTGAAATCAGTCAGCCGTCACTGCTTCCTGCTGGAATCCGCCGAGCAGACCAAGCACTGGGGCCGCTACACCTTCCTGGGCTACGACCCCAAGCTGGAGTTCACCTGCACCAACGGCGTAGTCACCATCAAGTCGGGCATGACCATGACCGTCCCCACCGACGACCCGGCCCAGCTCATCCGCCAAATCGTGGACGAGAACCGCGCCCCCAAAATCGAGGGGATGCCCCCCTTCACCGGCGGGCTGATGGGCTACTTCTCCTATGACTACATCAAGTACGCCGAGCCGTCTTTGAACCTGGACAGCGACGATCCCGGCAACTTCAAGGACGTTGACCTGATGCTGTTCGATAAGCTGGTGTGCTTCGACAACTACAAGCAGACCATCACCGTCATCGTCAACGCCAAAACCGACTCCATCGAAGAGAACTACCGCCGGGCGCTGTTGGAGTTGGACGAGATGGTGACCCTCATCAAGACCGGCACCCCCAAACAGAACAAACCCCTGAAGCTCAAGGGCGAGTTCCAGCCCTTGTTCAACAAAGAGCAGTACTGCGCCATGGTGGAAAAGGCCCGGCACTACATCTACGAGGGCGACATCTTCCAAGTCGTCCTCTCCAACCGGCTCCAGGTGGAGGCGGAGGGTTCCCTGTTCGACACCTACCGGCTGCTGCGGGCCACCAACCCTTCTCCCTATATGTTCTACATCGTCAGCGACGACGTGGAGATTGCCGGGGCCTCCCCGGAGACGCTGGTGCAGCTCCAGGACGGCGTACTGCACACCTTCCCCCTGGCGGGGACCCGTCCCCGGGGCAAGACCGACGCGGAGGACCTGGCCCTGGAGCGGAGCCTGCTGGCCGACCCCAAGGAGTGCAGCGAACACAATATGCTGGTGGATCTGGGCCGCAACGACATCGGCCGCCTGTCCAAGTTCGGCACTGTCCAGGTGGAGCAATACATGGGCATCGAGCGGTATTCCCACGTCATGCACATCGGTTCCACCGTCCGGGGCGAGCTGCGGGAGGACTGCGACGCCCTGGACGCAGTGGGCTGCGTCCTGCCCGCCGGCACCCTCTCCGGCGCGCCGAAAATCCGCGCCTGCGAGATCATCAACGAGCTGGAGAACAACAAGCGGGGCATTTACGGCGGCGCCATCGGCTACATCGACTTCACCGGCAACCTGGACACCTGCATCGCCATTCGCCTGGCCTTTAAGAAGAACGGCACCGTCTTTGTCCGCTCCGGCGCGGGCATCGTGGCCGACTCCGTGCCGGAAAACGAGTACCAGGAGTGCATCAACAAGGCGGCGGCGGTGGTCAACGCCGTCAAACAGAGCGAGGGAGGCATTGATTGATGATTTTGCTGATTGACAACTACGACAGCTTTTCCTACAACCTGTATCAGCTGATCGGCTCCATCAACCCGGACATCCGGGTGGTGCGCAACGATAAAATCACGTTGGAGGAAATCGAGGCCCTGAAACCCAGCCACATCATCCTCTCCCCCGGCCCCGGGCGGCCCAGTCAGGCGGGCGTCTGCGAGGACGTGGTGCGCCGCTTCGCCGGAAAAATCCCCATCCTGGGGGTGTGTCTGGGCCATCAGGCCATCTGCGAGGCGTTTGGGGCCACTGTTTCCTATGCTAAGGAGCTGATGCACGGCAAAAAGTCCGACATCACCCTGGATTTGAGCGCCCCCATCTTCTTCGGCCTGCCCCACGTCATCGAGGGAGCGCGTTACCACTCTCTGGCCGCCGTGCCGGAGACCCTGCCCTCCTGCCTCAAGGTCATCGCCACCACCGAGGACGGCGAGGTCATGGCCGTCCGCCACCGGGACTATGAGGTCTACGGCCTGCAATTTCACCCTGAGTCCATCCTGACCCCTAAGGGTCCCCACATATTGAAGCAATTTTTAACCGGGAGGAACACCACTATGATCAAAGAAGCCATCACCAAAATCGTTGACAAACAGGACCTGACCTATGAGGAAGCCTACGCCGTCATGAGCGAAATCATGAGCGGGGAGACCACCCCCACCCAGAACGCCGCGTTCCTGGCCGCCCTGTCCACCAAGAGTACCAAGGCGGAAACCATCGACGAAATTTCCGGCTGCGCCGCCGCCATGCGGGATAAGGCCATCCCCCTGGACACCGGCGACATGAAGACCCTGGAGATCGTCGGCACCGGCGGCGATGGCGCCCACAGCTTCAACATCTCCACCACCACCATGTTCGTGCTGGCGGCGGGCGGCGTGAAGGTCGCCAAACACGGCAACCGGGCCGCTTCCTCCAGCTGCGGCGCGGCCGACTGCCTGGAGGCCCTGGGAGCCAACATCCAGCAGGATCCGGAGACCTGTATCCGCCTGCTGAACGACGTGGGGGCCTGCTTTATGTTCGCCCAGAAGTACCACACCTCCATGAAATACGTGGGCGCCATCCGCAAGGAGCTGGGCATCCGCACGGTGTTCAACATCCTCGGCCCCATCACCAACCCCGCCCGCCCCGAAATGCAGCTGCTGGGCGTCTATGACGAGTACCTGTTGGAGCCGCTGGCCCGTGTGCTGACCAGCCTGGGTACCACCCGTGGTCTGGCGGTCTACGGTATGGATAAGCTGGACGAGGTCTCCATCTGCGGCCCCACCAAAATCTGCGAGTTCGACAACGGCAAATACCAGACCTACACCATCCAGCCGGAGGACTTCGGCCTGAAGCGCGGCACCAAGGCCGACCTGCTGGGCGGCACCCCGGCGGAGAACGCCAAAATCACCACCGACATCCTCTCCGGCAAGCTCACCGGCCCCAAGCGGGACGCGGTGCTGATGAACGCCGCCGCCGGTCTCTACATCGACCACAAGGTGGAGACCCTGGCCGAGGGCGTGGAGCGTGCCAAGGAGCTGATTGACTCCGGCGCGGCGCTGGCCACCATGAAAGCCTTCATCGCCCAATCCCCCAACGCCTGATGTCCACCATTCTCGACACCATCGCCGCCCACAACCGGCAGCTTGTGGCGGAAAAGAAGCGTCTGCGCCCCCTCCAGCAGGTCCGGGCGGAGGCCGAGGCCCTGGACGCCAGCACCGGCTATCCCTTCCGCCGGGCGCTGGCCGCTCCCGGCGTCTCCTTCATCTGCGAGGTCAAAAAGGCCAGCCCCTCCAAGGGACTGATCGCCCCGGACTTCCCCTATCTGGACATCGCCAAAGAATACGAGGCCGCCGGAGCCGACGCCATCTCCTGCCTGACGGAACCCAAGTGGTTCCTGGGTCGGGACGAGTACGTCCGGGAAATTTCTCAGGCCGTCTCCCTCCCGGTGCTGCGCAAGGACTTCACCATCGATGAATACATGATCTACGAGGCCAAAACCCTGGGCGCTTCTGCGGTGCTGCTCATCTGCTCCCTGCTGGACGGGGACACCCTGCGCCGCTGGCGGCTGCTGGCGGAGTCGTTGGGCATGGACGCGCTGGTGGAGGCCCACGACGAGGCCGAAGTGGAAACCGCTCTGGCCTCCGGCGCACGCATCGTCGGTGTCAACAACCGGAACCTGAAAGACTTCACCGTGGATGTCCACAACTCCACCCGATACCGCAGGATGGTCCCCTCCTCCGTCCTGTTCGTCTCGGAAAGCGGCATCCAGACCAGGGCCGACGTGCAGGTGCTGGAGGACAACGGCACCAACGCCGTCCTCATCGGTGAAACTTTTATGAAATCCAGGGACAAAAAAGCCATGATGGATGAATTAAAGGGAATTTAACCGGTTGTTTTTAGTACATTTGTTGTTTGCAATCCCCGCCGGGCCTGTGTATAATATAGAAGTACGTTCTTGAACTGTTACAGTAACCTGTGTAACGAGGGATCTCTATGTCAACAAAAATCAAGATTTGTGGTCTGCGCCGTGTGGAGGACGTGGACTTCGTCAACGAGGCCAGGCCCGATTACGCCGGTGTGATTTTGTGCCGCCGGTTCTGGCGGGGCGTGGACTTCGACCAGGCCAAGCTGCTGCGCAAACGCCTGGACCCCAACATTCCCCTGGTGGGCGTGTTCGTCAACGACCGGTTCTCCGATGTCGTGGTGGCCCTGCGGCAGGGCATCGTGGACATGGTTCAGCTCCACGGCACCGAGTCGGAGGAGTACATCACCAGCGTCCAGATGATGGCCCGCAAACCCGTCATCAAAGCCTGTCAGGTTCACGACCCGTCTGTCATTCCCTACGCCGTCAACTCCGCCGCCGACCACATTCTGCTGGACTCTGGCGCAGGCTCCGGCCAGACCTTTGACTGGTCCATCGTTCAGAACGTGGAGCGGCCCTTCATCCTGGCCGGGGGACTGACCCCGGAGAACATTCCCAACGCCATCGAGGCGGTTCACCCCTGGGGCATCGACATCTCCAGCGGCGTGGAAACCGACAAGGTCAAGGACCGGGACAAGATCCTGGCGGCGGTGGAGGCCGTGCGGCGCTTCGGCTGAGCATTTCCACAACATCGACACAAAAGGGGAGGGAACGATTTCCTCCCCTTTTTTTCTTTTCCCCAAAACTCTCTCACAAAGGAGTGACCCCCTATGTCAAACGGACGCTTCGGCATCCACGGCGGACAGTACATCCCGGAGACGCTGATGAACGCTGTCATCGAGCTGGAGGACGCCTACAACCACTTTAAGGACGACCCACAGTTCCAGGCGGAGCTGCACGAGCTGTTCACCAACTACGCCAACCGCCCCTCCAACCTCTACTATGCGGAGAAAATGACCAAAGATCTGGGCGGCGCGAAAATCTACCTGAAACGGGAAGATTTGAACCACACCGGCGCACACAAAATCAACAACGCTCTGGGACAGGCGCTGTTGGCCAAAAAGATGGGCAAGACCCGGCTCATCGCCGAGACCGGCGCGGGACAGCACGGCGTAGCCACCGCCACCGTAGCGGCCTATATGGGCATGGAGTGCGACGTGTACATGGGCAAGCTGGACATGGAGCGCCAGGCTCTGAACGTGTTCCGTATGCGGCTGATGGGCGCTCGCGTCCACGGTGTGGAGACCGGCACCGCCACTTTGAAAGACGCCGTCTCCGAGTGTATGCGGGAGTGGACCAACCGCATCGCTGACACCCATTACCTCCTCGGCTCCTGCATGGGGCCTCATCCCTTCCCCACCATCGTCCGGGACTTCCAGGCCGTCATCTCTCAGGAGATGAAACAGCAGATTTTGGAGGCCGAAGGCCGTCTGCCCGACGTGGTCATGGCCTGTGTAGGCGGTGGGTCCAACGCCATCGGCTCCTTCTACCATTTCATCGACGACAAGGACGTGAAGCTCATCGGCTGCGAGGCCGCCGGGCGGGGCATCGACACCTGGGAGACCGCCGCCACCATCAACACCGGCAGTCTGGGCATCTTCCACGGCATGAAAAGCTACTTCTGCCAGGACGAATACGGCCAAATCGCCCCGGTGTACTCCATCTCCGCCGGGCTGGACTACCCCGGCGTAGGGCCGGAACACGCCTGGCTCCACGACATCGGCCGGGCCGAGTACGTGGGCGTCACCGACGAGGAGGCCGTCTGCGCCTTTGAGTACCTGAGCCGCACCGAGGGCATCATCCCCGCCATCGAGTCGGCCCACGCCGTGGCCCACGCCCTGAAAATCGCCCCGACTATGGGGAAAGACCAAATCATCGTCATCACCCTTTCCGGCCGTGGTGACAAGGACTGCGCGGCCATGGCCCGCTACCGGGGGGAGGAGCTTTACGATGATTAAAATTGCAGACGCTTTCCAGAACGGCAAAGCTTTTATCCCTTTTATCACCTGCGGGGACCCCGACCTGGAGACCACCCGCAAGCTGGTCTGCGCCATGGTGGAAAACGGCGCGGATCTGATCGAGCTGGGCATCCCCTTCTCTGACCCCACTGCCGAAGGCCCCGTCATTCAGGGGGCCAACCTCCGCGCCCTCTCCAACGGCTGCACCACCGACGACATCTTTGCCCTGGCAAAAACGCTCCGCCAGGAGGACGGCTTAACCGTCCCCATGGTGTTTATGACCTACGCCAACGTGGTTTATCACTACGGCACCGAGAAGTTTTGCGCCAGAGCCGCAGAAGCCGGTATGCAGGGGCTGATTCTGCCCGATGTACCCTTTGAGGAGAAGGGGGATTTCGCCCCCGCCTGCCGGAAGTACGGCCTGGAGCTGGTAAGCCTCATCGCCCCCACCTCCCAGCACCGCATCAAGACCATCGCCGCCGATGCGGAGGGCTTTGTCTACTGCGTGTCCTCCCTGGGCGTCACCGGCGTGCGCAGCCAAATCACCACCGACGTGGCCGCTATGGTGCGGCTGGTCAAGGAGGGGAAGGACATCCCCGCCTGCATCGGCTTCGGCATCTCCAACCCGGAGACCGCTCGGAAGATGGCCCAGTCCGCCGACGGCGTCATCGTCGGCTCCGCCATTGTCCGGCTCATCGGACAGTATGGCCGGGACGCGGTAGAACCGGTGTCTCGGTTCGTGAAGGAAATGAAGGACGCCATTCGGGATCTGTAAACAATTAGCAATGTGCAATGTGCAATTAGCAATGAAATCCTGAACGTAAAAAACACGCGGGCTTGTTGCCTGCGTGTTTTTTGTTGACCGTTTGTTTACATTCCCTAAACTTTCCCATACATAAACAGGTCGCATTTGATCATACCATTATAGAGCTTCCGTTTCTTTTTGGCCCGCTGGCCGAAGGCGTCCTCAAATTCCGTGTGGCTGGAGAGAATGGCCGTCCGCCACCCCTCCGGCAGCAGCCGCACCGTATGACCAAAGGCCCGGTACAGCTCTGTGACCTCGTCCTTTTCCATCAGCCGCTCGCCATAGGGCGGGTTGGTGACCAGGCGGCCATAGGAGGCGGTGCTGTAAAACCGCCGGGCGTCGTAGACCTCAAAGCGAACGGTGTCCTCCACGTCGGCCTTGACCGCGTTGGCTTGGGCAATTTCTACGCTGCGGGGGTCGATGTCCCCGCCCCAGATGTCATAGGCCCGGTCATATTCTTTGCTGATGGCCTCGTCCGCCGCGTCCATCCAGCTCTGCTGGGGCAGCGTGGCCCACTTCTGAGCGGCGAAGGTGCGGTTCAGCCCCGGCGCGCGGTTTTTGGCGATGAGCGCCGCTTCGATGGGGATGGTCCCCGACCCGCAGAAGGGGTCGCAGAAGGGGTCCAGCCCCCGGTAGCCGGTCAGCAGCACCATGGCCGCCGCCAGCGTCTCCCGCAGGGGCGCGCCGTTGTTCACCGCCCGGTAGCCCCGCTTGTAGAGGCCCTCGCCGCTGGTGTCCAGGCAGAGATGCACCTGGTCCTTCATGATGGAGAACCGGATTTGATACCGCGGCCCGTCCTCCGGCAGCCACTCCGTCCCGTAGACCTCCCCCAGCTTGGCGGAGGCCGCCTTTTTCACGATGGACTGGCAGGCGGGGACCGAGTGGAGCTGGGAGTTGATGGAGTACCCTTTCACAGGGAACTCGCCGTTTTTGGGAATCCAGTCCTGCCAGGGGACGGCCTTTGTCCCCTGGAACAGCTCCTCGAAGGAGGTGGCCGGGAACTCCGCCAGCACCGCCAGCACCCTGGCCCCACAGCGCAGGTTGATGTTCAGTCGGGGGATGTCCGCCAGGGTCCCCCGGCAGGTGACCCGACCGTTTTCCGCCCGAACCTCCGCCAGCCCCAGCCGCTTCATCTCATCGGCCACCAGCTTTTCCAGCCCCAGCAGGCAGGGGACTTCCAGTTTTATGTGATTCATGCCGTTTTCTCCTTGTGTCCGCCGACTGGCGGGCAAGCACTGTCTTATTTTCAAATTTAGCAACAGTATACCCAAATTTTAATGGAATTGCAATCTTATTTTCTGGACTTTCCCCCTGGGTTGTGTTATCCTATTCCATACAGGGAGGAATCCGCCTCTCTGCTGTTCCATTACCACGAAAAGGAGGTTTCCCTTCATGCCGCAGCTATCCTCTCTCTCCGCCCCTGTGGTCTGGCTGATTCTGCTGGTGTTCTTCGCCGTATTGGAGGGCGTTACCGTCAGTCTCAGTTCGGTCTGGTTCGCCCTGGGCGCGCTGGCAGCCCTGCTGGTGTCGCTGTTCACCGACAACCTGTGGATTCAGCTGTTTGTGTTCGCGGTGGTGTCCCTGGTGACGCTGCTGCTGATGCGTCCCCTGGCCACCCATATGTTCCAGAAGAAGGGCTTTACCCCCACCAACGCCGACCGCGTCCTGGGCAAGACCGGCATTGTCACCGAGGCCATCGACAACTATGCCGCAAAGGGCCAGGTTAAGGTGGCTGGTCAGATGTGGTCCGCCCGCTCCGACAGCGGCGCACCCATCTCCGCAGGCGTTCACGTCACCATCCTCCGCATCGAGGGCGTTCGTGTCATCGTCCGCCCGGAGACAGAAACCGTGTCCTCCGATTCTCAATAACCCTTTTCCACATCAGAAAGGAGCTTTGCAATGTTCTTTGTCGTTCTTGTTGTCATTTTAATTCTGCTGGCCGTCCTGGTGGCCCGGAACCTGGTCATTGTCCGCCAGGCCGAGGCCCGTGTGGTGGAACGGCTGGGCGCGTTCTACGCCGTCTGGGGCGTTGGCATCCATGTCAAAATTCCCTTCCTGGAGCGGGTCAGCCACCCCATCTCCCTGAAAGAACAGGTGGCCGACTTTGACCCCCAGCCCGTCATTACCAAGGACAACGTCACTATCGAAGTGGACTCCGTCCTCTTCTATCAAATCACCGACCCCAAGCTCTACACCTACGGCGTGCAGTCCCCCATGCGGGCCATTGAGAACCTGTCCGCCACCACCTTGCGAAACATCATCGGCGACCTGGAACTGGATCAGTCCCTGACCAGCCGCGACCTCATCAACACCCAAATGCGGGCCATCCTGGACGAGGCCACCGACCCCTGGGGTATCAAGGTCAACCGGGTGGAAATTAAGAACATCACCCCGCCCCAGGGCATCCGGGACGCCATGGAGCGCCAGATGAAGGCGGAGCGAGAGCGCCGGGAAGCCATCCTCCGGGCCGACGGTCAAAAGGAAAGCCAGATCCGCGAAGCCGAAGGCGAAAAGCGCGCCCAGGTCCTCCGGGCGGAGGCCGCGAAAGAGGCCCGGCTGCTGGAGGCTCAGGCCCAGGCTGAAGCCATTCTCAAGGTGCAGACCGCCCAGGCGGAGGCCCTGCGGCTGCTGAACGAGGCCGCCCCCAACGAGCAGGTCATCAAGCTCAGGTCGCTGGAGGCGTTCCAGGCCGCCGCCGATGGCAAGGCCACCAAGATCATCATCCCCTCCGAAATTCAGGGGCTGGCAGGTCTGGCCGCCGGACTGAAGGGCGTGGTGGAAGAGGATCCCAGGCCATAATTTTAAAACTGGTTATCCCTTTTACTCAGCCTTATGAGCAGTTTAGCTCTTAGCTCTTAGCTTTTAGCCATTAGCTTTGTGGTTCTTGACATTACGTGCTGCGCTTACCGTTTGCATGACTTTAAAAACGGATGGTTTTTGATCTCAGCTTCTTTTTTAGCTCTTTGCTTTAAACTGGTAGTACCTGACTAACAGCTAACGGCTAATAGCTTATCACAGCGCGGCTGATTCAAAGGGATAGTCAGAATTTTGAATCTTCCTGAATCCCCTCCCAACTCGGGAGGGGATTTTCCGCACAAGAAAGCCAAAAATTTGTTGACAAATCCAAGCCTAAAATATATAATAGAAAAGCTGCAATTCAAGAACAAATGCGGCAAAATCCTTGCCTTTGCAAGAGGCAGAGGCCATATGTCCATAAGGAGGTGCAAATCACATGGCTAAGGTTACTGGCAATTACGAGACGATTTTCATCGCGGATACTTCCCTGGGGGACGACGGCATCGCCGCCCTGGTGGAGAAGTTTAAGGGTCTGGTGGAGCAGAACGGTACCCTGGGCGAAGTGGTTGAGTGGGGCAAGCGTCGGCTGGCCTATCCCATCAACCACAAGGTCGAGGGCTACTACACTCTGATGACCTTCACGTCCGCCCCTGATTTTCCCGCTGAACTGACCCGGAACTACAACATCACCGACGGCGTGATCCGTTCCATCGTGGTCGAACAGGCAGAGTAAGGGAGCGAAACATCATGTTAAATCGAGTGGTTTTACAGGGCCGCCTGGTGGCGGATCCAGAGCTGCGTCATACCCAGAGCGGTACACCGGTGGCTACCTTCCGTATCGCCTGCGACCGGGGTTACAAAAGCAAGGACCCCAACGCACAGAGCGCGGACTTCATCAACATCGTTGCCTGGCGGCAGACCGCTGAGTTCATCAGCCGGTACTTTACCAAGGGCAGCATGATTCTGATTGACGGCCGCCTCCAGGTGCGGGACTACACCGACAACGCCGGAAACCGCCGCAACATCGCGGAGGTCGTGGCGGAGAACGTCAACTTCGCTGCCTCCAAACGGGAAACCGGCGGCGGATATGGCCAGCAGAACAACAATTACAACGCCGATGGATACGCTGCCCCGCAGCAGTCGGCTCAGTCCAACTATTCCGCCCCTGCCGCCTACACGCCCAACAATGCGGCGCCGGTGGCCAACGAGTTCGCGGAACTGAATGACGACGACGGCGAACTGCCGTTCTAAACGGGCTTAATTGCAAAGCCCTATTCCTATACTGAGGAGGTTTTCGTTATGGCTTACGACAGAGGCAACCGCAGCCGCAAGCGCCGGAAGGTCTGTAACTTCTGCGTGGACAAGGTTCAGCAGATCGACTATAAAGACGCCGCCAAGCTGCGCCGCTACGTCTCCGAGCGGGGCAAGATTCTGCCCCGCCGCACCACTGGCACCTGCGCCATGCACCAGCGCCAGCTGACCACCGCGATCAAGCGCGCCCGTCAGATCGCGCTGCTGCCCTATGTGGCGGACTGAGAAACCAACGTAAAAGTAGAAAACAAAAGCTGCATCGAACCAACATTCGGTGCAGCCTTTTTCTTGTGTTTTGTCAGTTGTCCACCTTCACCGGCGTCTCCTCCACCCGCAGGTCCTGGGGCCGGATGGTATCGTAAAAATGCACCAGGGCAATCTCCCGGTAGGGCAGCACAAAGGCATAGACCGCCGTGTAGCAAATCAGGCTCAGAATCGTCCCCAGTGTGTCGCCGCTGGTGAAAATACGGCCCAGGTTGTAGCCCACGTTGCTGACCAGCAGGCCCAGAATGTCCCACCCAATGAAGGAAAACTCCAGGGTGAACAGCTGGATCCGGTGGCCCCTGGACATCCGCCAGCCGGCGGACAGCGCCTTGAAGATAGAAATCTCCGGGTGGTCCAGCAGCACATAGGGGACCAGAAGCGTGCCGTAATAAATCAGAATACCGGGGATGATGAAGAGGCCCACGCCCAACCCCACCAGCACGGTGAGCAGCAGGCTCAGCAGGATGATTTTCCCCGCCATCCACAGCGGGTCAAACAGGGAACCGGCGCCTAGCCGTTCCCCTCTGGCGGTGCGCATGGCGTAGAAGCTGAACCCATATCCCATCACCACGGTGTAGAGGTAGAGCAGCAGGAACAGGAACAGCAAAACCTCCTGCTGGGGCTGGGCCAGCAGCTGCCGGGCGTAAGTCATAGCGGAACTGAGCGCTACCGTCATGCTCGCGTCGGAGACGCTGCCCTGAGCGGCCACCTGGCCTAACAGGGTGTCCATGCTCTCGCTGAACCGGTCGCTGATGGCGGTCAGCGGGCTGGTCCAAATCAGATTGACCACTGTGGAGAGCCATTCCGTCAGCAACAGATAGGCGATGCTGACCATCAGTATGCCAAAGGACTGGTCTAACACCTGCTTTTTGGCGCGGGACTTAATCAAAACGCGGTCGGGATAATTCATAACAGGATACCTTCTTACACAGACGGCGGCAGAACCGCCGGGAACACAAATCGTCTTTCGCGCCACACAGTATAACACAACGGGCGGGACAAAGAAAGGGGATTTCTCAAAAAAGCGGCAGAAAAAGCAAAAACCGCGAAAGATCCCTTCGATTTTGGAACGGAATCAAAAACCGCCGCAGGATGCGCTTCCCGCGGCGGCCTTTGAAAAGAGAAAAGAAAGAAAAGAAAGGAGGTTGAAGAAAGAAAAGGAGAGAAATCTATGTAAAGCGGAGGAGCCTTGCCCTGTTTGCTCCCTGCGAGTATAGAATAACAGAAGGCGGGGGAGAGATGGTAGACAAATCAAGAACAAATTTTGAAGAATTTGTAAAGACGACGCCGCACAATTTGACAGGCAGTATTGCCGCGCCGGAAAATCCCGGCGCGGCACAGTTGTGTTATCCCGCCTGCATGGTCATTTTTTCCAATATGCGGGCGAAGATGCCGCTGTAGGTCAACCGGGCCACGTCCTGCCCGGCCACCAGGTCCACGGTCTGGCGGTTCTCGCCGTCCACAGTGACCGTCAAGGTTCCCAGCCTGTCCCCGGCTGACACTGGCGCGGTCACCTTGTCCACCGTCTCCATCTGAACCTCTACCTTGTCCCCGTCGCCTTTGGCCACGAGGATTTTACAGCTGCCGTCCAGCCGGGTGGAGATGCTCTCCTGTTCCCCCAGGGAAATCGGAATCTCCGGCAGCTTTCCCTCCGGCGTGACGTCCACCAGGGTATAGCCGCCAAAACCGTAGTTCAACAGGGCTTTTGCGCTGGCAAAGCGCAGGGCGGAGGTTTCGCTGCCCAGAACCACGGCGATCAGCTCCATGCCGTCCCGCTGAGCGGAGGCGGAGATGCAGTAGCCCGCGCTGTCGGTGGAACCGGTTTTCAGGCCGGTGGCCCCCTCGTAGTAGTAAATGAGCTTGTTGGTGTTGGCCAGCTCAAATTCGCCGTCCCGGATGGAATCCATCCAGATGCCCACATAGCTGCGGATGAGGTCGTGGCGCAGCAGTTCTCGGCTCATCAGGGCGATGTCGTAGGCGGAGGTCATGTGTCCCTCTGCGGGCAGGCCGTTGCAGTTGCAGAAGTGGGTGTCCTCCATGCCCAGCTCCGTTGCGCGCTGGTTCATCCGGTCCACAAAGGCGCTCTCCGACCCGGCCAGATGCTCCGCCAGGGCCACGGCGGCGTCGTTGCCGGAGGCCACCGCTACCGCTTTCAGCAGATCCCGGACGGTCATCTGCTCGCCTTCCTTCAAATAGACCTGGCTGCCGCCCATTCCGGCGGCGTACTCTGAAGTGGTCACCAGTTCCTCTTCCCGGAGTGTCCCGCTCTCCAGGGCCTCCGTCACCAGCAGCATAGTCATGATTTTCGTCACCGACGCAGGCTCTAACTGCTCATGCTCGTTTTCCGCATAGAGAACCGTTCCAGTCTCCTGTTCCATCAGCAGCGACGCTTTGGCGGAGACCTCCACCGGTTCCCCGGTGTCCTCCGCCTGCGCCGCAGGGCAGGCCGCCCACAAAACCAGCGCTGCCAGCAGCACGGATACCTTTCGTTTCATCCTGTGTTCCCTCCCTTGTTACCGTCAGTCTGTGGAAAGCCGCGAAAATAATACGAGGAAAATTTTCTCTTTTCGCCTCCCGTCCGTGTATTTTTTGCCGTCTAACGGCCCAGGTGTGGATTTTTTCTGTCCAAAAAAGATTTGCACCTTTTCCACAAGGTTTTGCACAAGTCCGCCTTGCAATACCGATGGGAAACTTCCTTTTTCCTTCTCTTTGCCCTTTCTTTTCCCACCTTTGACCAAAAAGCAGCTTCGTTCGAGTGGAAACAAACCTTTTTCCACGGTTTTTGGCGTGCCGAAGATTTGGGCTTCTCCCAGCGGCGCAAAAAGTTCCCGGTGAATTTTGCCTCTTTTTCTCCGCGTCTCTTGACGAATCCCGTCCCATCCGATATGATGGAGCGGAAACAACAGGAGGCGCATCCCATGCCGAGAGAACTGACCCGCTGCCAGCGCATCGAGCGCAGCATCATCAAAACCTACCGCAAGACCCTTTGGAACCCCTTCATCGCCGCCGTGAAGCGCTACGAGCTGGTGTCGGAGGGGGACAGGATCGCCGTGTGCATTTCCGGCGGCAAAGACTCCATGCTGCTGGCCAAGCTGATGCAGCAGCTCCAGCGGATCAGCGACGTACCCTTTGAACTGGTCTACCTGGTCATGGACCCCGGCTATGCCCCCGCCAACCGGCAGCAGATTTTGGATAACGCCGCCCTGTTGGAGCTGCCCGTCACCGTGTTCGACAGCAACATTTTTCGGGTGGCCAACCGCACCGACCACTCTCCCTGTTACCTCTGCGCCCGGATGCGCCGGGGCCATCTCTACAGCAAGGCTCAGGAACTGGGCTGCAACAAAATCGCCCTGGGCCACCACTTCTCCGATGTGGTGGAGACCACCGTCATGGGGATGTTCTACGGCGGCCAACTTCAGGCCATGATGCCCAAGCTGCACTCCACCAACTTCCCCGGCATGGAACTGATTCGCCCCATGTACTGCATCCACGAGGACGACATCATCCGCTGGAAGAACTACAACGACCTGCACTTCCTCCAGTGCGCCTGCCGCTTCACCGAGGCGACAGCGGCGGGAACCGTCCAGGGCAAGCGCCAGGAGGTCAAGGAGCTGCTGCGGCAGCTGCGGCAGGACTTCCCCCAGGTGGAACAGAACGTGTTCAAGGCCATCCACAGCGTTCAGCTGGACACCTTTCCCGGCTACAAGACCGGGGGAGAGGAACACAACTTTTTGGAACGCTATGGAACGGAAAAAGAGGGATTGTGAAACATTTTTCACTCAATATGCTGGAATTTTCAAAAAACGTTTCTTTTCCTCTTTTTTTGTGACAAAAAAGTATTGAAGAACAACACACTCTCTGGTATACTACTAAGGTGCGGGGTAAAAACGCCCCCTTTTGTGAAAGAAAAAAGCATCCCATGCCAACCTGAGAAAAAATCGGAGGTTTTGAATGAAAATCACACATCGTTTGTTGTCCCTTGTCCTGGCCCTTGCCATGACAGCCGCTCTGCTCCCGACGCCCCCCGCGCTGGCTGTGGAAACCGATTCTTCTGCCTCCAGTGAAGCCGCCGCCGCCGGAACCGTCACCAGCTTTGGCGAACTGGAGACGCAGGAGATCGCCCTGGCGGAAAAAATCGACCTGGACACCCTGCTCTCCTCCATGCCGTCCACTCTGCCGGTCTATCTGGACGGCAGCGACGAGGTGACGGAGATCCCCGTCACTTGGTACTGCCTGGACGACTACGAGACCTCCAACGACTACTACTTCCAGTTCAGCCCCAGCTGGGACACCGCCGCCTATCCGCTGCTGGACGGGCTGGACGTGGAGCTGGACGCCCCTTACATCGCCGTCTATCTGGTGGGCGTCACCGCCATGGCCAGCAGCGACAGCACCACCGTCACCGGCAACAGCAACGAGACCACCATCTTTACCTACCTGACGGACACAATGGGGCTGAACACCGCCGCTGCCTGCGGCATTATGGCGAATATGTACGCCGAGTCCAACTTCAGCCCCACCGCCAGCTGCACCGACACCAACGGCCTGACCAGCTACGGTCTGTGCCAGTGGAACGGCTCCCGGTACACCAACCTGAAAAACTGGTGCAGCAACAACGGATACAGTTACAAAACCGTCACCGGCCAGCTCAACTTCCTGGCCTACGAGCTGAGTACCAGCACCTATAACTACATTCTGAAATACTTACAGAGCGTCAGCAACTCCGCCTCCGGCGCCTACGACGCGGGGTATTACTGGTGCTATTACTTCGAGCAGCCCGCCAACAAAACCACCCAGAGCAAGACCCGGGGCAACCTGGCCAAGAACACCTATTGGCCGGTCTACAACGCCCTTGTCTCCTCCTCCAACAGCACTTCTTCCAGCAGCAGCTCTTCCTCCACCTCCACGCCCGTCCTCTCGGACTACACCACCCCCAGCACCTCCATGACCTACGGCACCTATTTCACCCTCCGGGGAACCATCACCGCCGCCGCCTCCATCACCAGCGTCACCGCCGGGGTCTACAACAGCAGCGGGAAGGCCGTCACCAGCGCCTCCGCCACCCCCAACAGCACCACCTTTGACGTATATGAGCTGGATGAGGACGTGCTGTTCAGCCAGGTGTCGGTAGGATCCTACACCTACGTCATCAAGGCCACTGTGGGCGGAACCACCTACACTCTGTTGAACTATAGCTTTAAGGTCACCGCCCGGAAGATGTCCAACGCCACCGTTTCCTCCGTTGACGCCCGCTATACCTACACCGGCAAGACCATCAAACCCACTCCCAAAGTGAAATACAGCGGCGCCACCCTGACCAAAGGCACCGATTACACCGTCAGCTACTCCAGCAACAAAGCGGTGGGTACCGCCACCATCACCATCAAGGGTACGGGCAACTACACCGGCACGGTGAAAAAGACCTTTAAAATCGTCCCCAAAAAGGTGTCCAACCTCAAGGTCAAGTCCAGTTCCTCCAAGAAGATCACTGTCACCTGGACTTCTTTGAAATCCGTCCGGGGCTACCAAATTCAATACAGCACCAGCTCGGATTTCTCCAACGCCAAGACCGTCACCGTGGTGGGAACCACCAACAAAAAAAAGGTGATCTCCGGCTTGAAAAAAGGCAAAACCTATTATGTGCGGATACGGTCTTACTGCAAGGTCAGCGGCACCAATTATTATTCCTTCTACAGCTCCAAAGTGAAAATCAAGGTCACCGCCCGGAAGATGTCCAACGCCACCGTTTCCTCCGTTGACGCCCGCTATACCTACACCGGCAAGACCATCAAACCCACTCCCAAAGTGAAATACAGCGGCGCCACCCTGACCAAAGGCACCGATTACACCGTCAGCTACTCCAGCAACAAAGCGGTGGGTACCGCCACCATCACCATCAAGGGTACGGGCAACTACACCGGCACGGTGAAAAAGACCTTTAAAATCGTCCCCAAAAAGGTGTCCAACCTCAAGGTCAAGTCCAGTTCCTCCAAGAAGATCACTGTCACCTGGACTTCTTTGAAATCCGTCCGGGGCTACCAAATTCAATACAGCACCAGCTCGGATTTCTCCAACGCCAAGACCGTCACCGTGGTGGGAACCACCAACAAAAAAAAGGTGATCTCCGGCTTGAAAAAAGGCAAAACCTATTATGTGCGGATACGGTCTTACTGCAAGGTCAGCGGCACCAATTATTATTCCTTCTACAGCTCCAAAGTGAAAATCAAGGTGAAATAAACCGCCCCAGCAAGGAAAACCCCCTCGAACAGCACGTTCGAGGGGGTTTTTCAGCACTCCGTATAAATTTCCACCAGCCGTCTGGCCCATTTCAGCGGCTTATCTTCCGGTTTCAGCCGCAGGGCCACGTTGGGCCGGTCTCCCGGCGAGACCAGCACCCGGCCTTTCAGCTCCGGCACGGTACACAGCCGGGAGACCCGTTTCAGGTCAAACTCCCGCAGGCCGAAGTTGATGTTGCTGCCCTTCTGAGCGATGTCGGTAATGCCGCAGTTGGCGGCGGCGCTGCGCAGCAGCGCCACGTCCACCAGATTCTCCACCTGTTCGGGTACGTCGCCGTAGCGGTCCACCAGCTCGTCGATCATGTCGGTGGCGTCCCGATCCTCCCGGATCCGGGCGATGCGGCGGTACAGATCCATTCGCTGCTCGGCGGCGGGGACGTACCAGTCGGGGATGCTGGCGGGGAGGGACAGGTCGGCGGTGACCTCCTCAGTGCGGACGGGCTTCTCGCCCCGTTCCTCCAGCACCGCCTCCTCCAGCAGCTTCAGGTACAGGTCATAGCCCACGCTCATCAGGTTACCGGACTGCTGAG
>JAJQBR010000141.1 GCA_021203185.1 Clostridiales bacterium | reverse complement strand
ACACTGTTATACACCCATTGTCAAGTGTGTCACCTTTTTTGACAATTGCTATAGATATTATTATTTTAACAACAAATACTATCCTGCGTCAAGTCAAAACCAGTAGATTGTGTTTGTCGTCCTCCGGGCGTTATTTTATCAGAGATTCCGGAACATCATGCGACATTGATTCGCCATTGTTGCTTGATAAGTGCCGCTTTACGGTATACAATAGTAATATGCAACATCTGTCGTGCGGCAAACAGCGATGCGAAGCGGCCTGTTTCCTCCTGCGAAGACAGGAAACAGAAACCACCGTATGAAACAGGGAGGGATTCCGAATGCTGCTTCAAATTTTCAGGGCGTGGCTCAAATGGCGGAAGGACTGGGATTCCCTGTGTAACTGCTGCGGGAAATGCTGTTACACCCGCTCCGTCCGGCGGGGCGGCCAGGTGATCATCCACTATAACAGTCCCTGCGAGTATCTGGACACGGAGACCCATCTGTGCAGGGTTTTTGACGAGCGTTTCCGCAAGTGCAGTCACTGTGGCAAGGTCGGCCTGTTTACGGCGCTGTTCAATCCGTCTCTCCCAAAGGACTGTACCTATGTGCAGACCTTCCGCCTGTGGGACAAAGACGTAAAGCCGTCATAAAAGGGCGCAGCCATAAGCCAGTCACAGGGCGTCCTCCTGCGGTTTTTCCAATTTTTTCTCGTGGTCTTTTGCCGGGAAGTCTTTCAGCAGGACGTTTAATTCCTCCAGCAGCGTTCCCAATGTCACCTGTTCCATGCTGTCTTTCATGGCGGTCACGGCGTCCAGCATATGTGGATACAGCAGTTGATAGATATTCTTCCCCACGGGGCAGTCGCTGTCCGTCTCGTGGAGCTTGAATATCTCCTCCACGTTATTGGTCTCCACCGCCTGATAGATGTCCCACAAGGTGATGTCCTTCGGCTCTCTGGCGAGGTGAACCCCGCCGTTTTTCCCGGCGGAGGCTGTCAGCAGTCCGTTTCTGGATAAGTCGAGAAAGATGTTTCTGATTGTGACGGCATTGGAGCCGGTGCTTTCCGCAACAAGGGTGCTTGTCACCCGCCGCTTGGGAGACAAAACCGCAACATAGAGCAGCGAATGAACCGCCGTTGGGAATTTTTTGCTGACGCGCATACAACCACCTTTTCCTCTCTATCTAAGAGTTAATGAAAGTATAACAGTTTATTTCCAAAAAATCAATTGTAACGCTTGACATTACGATTAGAACACACTATAATGTAATTGTTCAAATTACATTAAGGAGGCATTCTCTATGCAAACATTAGAAGCCATTGCAAAAAGGAAATCCACCAGGAACTTTGACCCGAACAAGACTGTGCCGGATGACTTGGTCGATACCATCGTGAAGGCTGGCTGCCAGGCCCCCATCGGCGGGAATCAGCGGGACTCTCTGCACCTGACGGTCTGCCGCAACAAGGACATTCTGGACGAAATTAACCAGTTCACCGCCGCCGCTATGAAGATCGACGCGCGGGACTTCTTCTATGGCGCGCCCGTGGTTGTCTTTGTCTCCGCTGCGCCCAAGCAGATGGCCCCCAGCGTGGAATATGCCAACACAGGCTGCGTTATTGAGAATATGCTGATCGCGGCCACGGACGCCGGAGTGGACAGCATCTATCTCTGGGGCGCTGTGCAGGCGCTGGCAAAGAACACCGAGCTGTGCGCGAAGATGGGGATTCCGGAAGGGTTCAGGCCGGTTTCCGCTGCAGCGCTGGGCTACAGTCTCAGCGGAGAGCCGCAGGCGCGGGAGCTGTCTGTGTCGCTCAACGCCAACTACATCTGATATAAACCAACTAGCAGCGCCCACCGAGGAAGAGACCCATTCTCCGGCGGGCGCTGCTCATTCACACAAGGATGGAGGGAATTTCACAATGAGAACTTTAATCGCTTATTATTCGAGGGCCGGCGCAACAAGAAAGGCGGCGGAAAAGCTCCAAACCATTACGAACGGAGATTTATTTGAGATTAAAGGCGAGAAAAACTATGGCAATTATTTCACTGCGCTGGGAATCGCCAGAAAAGAATTTTCCGAAAACGAGCTTCCGAAGGTAACGGAGAAAGTGGACAATTTCGATTCTTATGACCGTATCCTCCTCGGCTTCCCGATTTGGTACAGCAAGTGTCCACAGTTGGTTCTGTCTTTCGTCTCGCAGTATGATTTTTCCGGGAAAGAGGTTTATCCCTTCTGTACCAGCGGCATGAGCGGGCCAGAGCAGGCAGTGGAACTGCTGAAAAACGCCTGTGAAGGCGCCACCGTTCACGCAGGGCTTCGCCTGAACAAATGCGAGGAAGAAAAAGTCGGAACGTGGCTGGGAGGGAATAAATAATGAGAAGTGAATACGCTCAGTTGAAGGAATACATGGAGCAGAGCGGCAAGACCGTCGCCGTCACCGGCGCGGGAATTTCCTATCTCTACGGGATGCGCAGGCTGAAACAGAGCGTTGGCCGGATGAACGCCGGACGTATCTTTTCCGCCTCCTACGTCCGCAAAAATCCGGAGAAATTCTATACGGTCATGAAGGACGCCTTTCTGGACGCCACCTTTGTCAAGGGGCCAAGCACCGTTCACAAGCAGTTGGCGGAGTTGGAGCGGCAGGGAAAGCTCTGCGGCGTTGTCACCCAGAACCTGGACTGTCTGCACACCGTCGCCGGTTCTAAAAATGTCATTGAGTTTCAGGGCAGCTTCCGGGACAACGTCTGCATCGACTGCGGCGAGCGCTGCTACAATTATCAGGTGTGGAACCAGGGACATATGCCCCGCTGCAAGAAGTGCGGCGCGCCCCTGATGCCGACGGCGTTCTGCCGGGAGCTTGGAGCAGGCAGCGATGTCTCGCGGGAGAATATGCGGAAGGCCGCCGACCTGATTTCCCAGGCGGATCTGGTGCTGGTCATTGGCACCACGGGGTTCCGCAGCGACGAATATCTAAGCCGGATGCGATCCGGGACGAAGCTGGTGCAAATCAATCCGTCTGCGACGCAGTTTGACCAAATCGCCGACCTGAACATCCGGGCGGACGCCGCCGAAGCGCTCGACGCCGTCTTAAACGGATAAGTGCGGGGCCGCTTATGGGATGGTTCAAAGGAGGCCGAAGTGTGGACAAAATACAACAGTTAGCCGATTATATTGAACGAAGCAGCAGCATCGTCGCCACCACCGGCGCGGGCATTTCCGTTGCCGGCGGAGGGGTCACTTATGGACAGATGCTCTTTTCCAACCGCAGCGGCAGGCGCAGACGAGGCTCCGACGAAGGGTCCTTTTTGCCCACCTACCTGGAGACGATGTTCTCTTATCAGCCCAGCTTTGCCCACTACGCCCTGGCAGATCTGGAGGCGGAGGGCAAGCTCACCGGCATCATCACGACAAACGTGGACTGTATGCACACAATCGCCGGGTCAAAGAACGTTGCGGAGATTCAGGGCAGTCTCCAGGTCAACTGCTGCGCCAAGTGTGGCCGCCATTATGAGGGGTATGAAATTTGGAAGCAGGACGAACTGCCCCGGTGCGAAGTCTGCGGCGGAGAAATTCTTCCCTGGCCCCTTTACAGCCATATCGGTCTGTGGGAGGCAGATGTGAAAAAGGCCAGGAGATGGAT
Organism: Clostridiales bacterium; assembly: GCA_021203185.1. GTDB lineage: Bacteria > Bacillota > Clostridia > Oscillospirales > Oscillospiraceae > Onthomonas. Next base: position 14,379 of record JAJQBR010000141.1, on the reverse strand, counting down.
TGCGGACGCTGATCTGATTCTTGTCATCGGAACGCGGGGCAATTACGGAGACGTTTACTGGAGCAACCGGAACCGGAACGCGGCCATCGTCCAAATCAATCCGGGGCGTACCGGGTTTGACGGAGTCGCAAATCTGAACATCCGCCAGGGTTCCGATGAGGTTTTTCAAAGCCTGAAGAAACTGCGAGCCGGAAACGGATGAATGGGATAAAGATGGGATGTGAGCTTTATGAGATTTTCCAGAGAAAACCGGAGTGAGGACAAAATCCAGCAGTTGGCCGATTACATTGACCAGAGCCACGCAATGGTGGCCATCACCGGCGCTGGAATCTCTCTTTCCGGCGGTGGGGTGACATACGGGCAGCTCTCCCGCACCATCCGTCCAGGCGGGCTGGGGAGCGACCGCTTTTTGCGCTCTTACGTCAAGACCATGCACCACTATAAGCCCAGCCCCAGCCACTATGCCCTGCGCGACCTGGAAGAGGAAGGGAAGCTCATCGGGATTATCACGACAAATGAGGACTGTATGCACACGATGGCCGGTTCCAAAAACGTCGCGGAAATCCAGGGCGGTTTTCAAATCAACCGCTGCTCCAAATGCGGCCACCATTATGACGGGTATGAGATATGGGACCAGGAGGAGCTGCCCAAATGCGAATCCTGCGGCGGGAGGATCCTCCCGTGGGAACTGTACAGTCACATCGGGCTTTGGGAGGAAGGCGTTCAAAAAGCGCAGGAGTGGATTTCACAAGCTGATTTGCTTCTTGTGATTGGAACCAACGGCTATTATGGGAGTGCCTATTGGAATTACCGGCGCAGAGACGCTGTCATCGTCCAAATCAATCCGGGACACACCGGATTTGACAGCGTGGCCGATTTGAACATTCGGGAACCCTGTGACGATGTGTTTCAGAAGTTGAAAGCAAGGAGGCACAAAGTGCCGGAAGTGCCGCTTGACGGCGACAGGAGGGCTGGAAATGGCTGAACAGGAAACAAACAAAGCATTATCCGAAGAGGAACGGCTCAAACAAATGGCGGCGCAGATGCGGGCGCGGGAGTATCAGGGCCTCTCCGAGGAGGAAATTCAGGAGCGGGAACGGCAGAAGGAAATGCGCAGAAAAAAGAACATTACAATCCTGGAGGACACGCTGGCCATTCTGGAACAGGGCGGCTACGCCAAAGACGGGCGAGACGTACACTTCACCTTCTCACCGGAGCAGCTGCGGGAAATTCAGGTGTTTCTCCCGGATGAGCTTGCGTCCCTCACCGCTGCGGAACGGGAAGAACCGCAGACGCAAAGCGTCTCCTGCACCTTTGCCTGTGAGAATGAGGACGCCCTTGTTCTGGCGCAGAAGCAGTATCAGACTCTGAAAAACGCGGGGAGACCGGTGCCCAAAATCCTCGTGCTGAATCTGGCCAGCGCCACCCGGCCCGGCGGCCAGACCCGGAACGGAGCCAGCGCCCAGGAGGAGGATCTCTGCCGGAGGACCTCTCTGCTGCTGTCACTGGAGAGCGAGGGCGCAAAGCGGTATTACGACTACAACAACGCCAGAAAGACCCGCATGGGATCCGATGGCGTACTGCTCTCTCCCAACGTGGAGGTCGTCAAGGACGCCTTGTCCGAGACGCTTTCCGAGCCGTTCCCCATCTCCGTTATGAGCTGCGCCGCCCCGATGGTGCGGCTGGGGCTGGAAGGGATGTCCCAACAGGAATACGAGGAGATGCTCTATCGGCGTATCCGGGGGATGCTGCTGGTGGCGGCATCTCAGGACTATCGCCACCTGATTTTGGGGGCTTTTGGCTGCGGTGTGTACGGGAACGACGCGGCCCTTGTGTCCGATTTGTTCGCCCGCGCCATTCGGGACTTTACCTTTGCCGGGAGGGGCAGCGATAAGCTGTTTGATACCATCCAGTTTGCCGTCCTCTGCCGTCCGGAGAAGGACTACAACTACCGGGCGTTTCGCCGGAATTTTTCCGCTGATTGAATAACGCCCCGGCGGCGGGGTTTCCGGCACATGGCTGCGTAAACGGGATAACCAACGTCATTTAAAGAACCAATATCATCCCAAAAAGATTCCCCACAGAGGTTCATTCTGTGGGGAATCTGGTCGTTTTGGATCGTTTTACGTTAAAACGTTAGAATCTTACATCAGCTTGCGGAACAGGGTCTTGAAGTCCTCGATGCTGGCCTCCTTGGGGTTGCCGGGGGCGCAGGCGTCGGCGGCGGCGGATTCGGCCAGGAAGTCCAGATCCTCCTCCTTCATCTTCTCCAGCTTGGTGGGGATGCCCACGTCGGCGGAGAGCTGCTTGACGGCGTCGATGGCGGCCTTGCGGTAGGCGGCCTGATCCATGCCGGTGGTGTCCACGCCCATGGCCTCGGCGATGTCCTTAAACTTGCTGCCGGTGGCCTCCTGGTTGAACTCCATGACGATGGGGAGCATCATGGCGCAGGCCACGCCGTGGGGAGTGTCATAGACAGCGCCCAGGGTGTGGGCCATGGAGTGGGCAATGCCCAGGCCCACGTTGGAGAAGGCCATACCGGTGACGAACTGGCCCAGGGCCATGCCCTCGCGGCCCTCCTGCTCGTTCTTGACAGCGGCGCGGAGGTTCTTGGAAATCAGCTTGATGGCCTCCAGGTTCAGACAGTCAGCCAGCTCCCAGGCGGCCTTGGTGGTGTAGCCCTCGATGGCGTGGGTCAGGGCATCCATGCCGGTGGAGGCGGTCAGGCCCTTGGGCATGGTGGACATCATGTCGGGGTCAACGATGGCGATGTCGGGAATGTCGTTCACGTCCACGCAGACGAACTTGCGCTTCTTCTGCACGTCGGTGATAACGTAGTTGATGGTGGCCTCAGCGGCGGTGCCAGCGGTGGTGGGGACGGCGATGGTGTAGACGGTGCGGTTCTTGGTGGGAGCCACGCCCTCCAGGGAGCGAACGTCCGCGAACTCAGGGTTATTGATGATGATGCCGATGGCCTTGCCGGTGTCCATGGAGGAGCCGCCGCCGATGGTGATCATATAGTCCGCGCCGGACTTCTTGTAGGCTTCCACGCCGGTCTGGACGTTCTCAATGGTGGGGTTGGGCTTGATGTCGGAATAGACCTCATAGGCCATGCCGTTGGCGTCCAGCAGGTCAGTGACCTTCTTGGTGACGTTGAACTTGACCAGGTCGGGGTCGGAGGCGATGAACGCCTTCTTCAGGCCTTTGGCCTGAACCAGGCCGGGGATCTCCTGAATGGCGCCCTTGCCGTGATAAGAGATGCCGTTGAGTACAAAACGATTGACCATAAGGAACTTCCTTTCTTGCATTACAGCAAAACGATAGGGTGGTTGGTACTTGTGCTGCCTCCTCTACACGAGACGCAGGGGAGAGCGGCTTATTGACTGCTTATAGCATAAACGAAGAAGGTAGTTTTGTCAATGATAATTCCAGAAACGAAACGCCTTGCAGTTTACTTGTCAAAGAGGAATTTTTCGGGCAGGGTCACGCCGAAGTCCACCGCCAGGTGGCGGAACTCATCGGGCTGGATGGTCTGACGCTTGGTGCCGCCGGTCATGGAGATGACCTTCACTAAAATCTCAGCGGACTTTTCGACGGTGTGCATCAGGCCGAAGGTCAGGTCGAAGTCCTCGCCGGAGCAGAACATCCCGTGGTGGGCCCAAATCGCCACGTCGTACTGCTTCATCAGCTCGCTGGTGGCCACGGCGATGTCCCGGCCGCCGGGAACCATCCAGGGTACCACACCGATACCGGAGGGGAACACCACCGGACACTCTGTGGCCATTTCCCACAGCTCCCGGGTAAATGCCTCGTCGGTCAGGGGCAGCACAAAGGTCAGGGCAATGGTGTTGGCGGGGTGGGCGTGGTAGATGACCCGGTGTTTGCCGCCGGAGGCCGCCTTCTTGACCTCGTGGTTCATCAGGTGAGAGGGGAACTCGCTGGTAGGCCGCCCGCCGTTGACGAGGCCCCAGCAGACGCGATACTTTTCGCCCTTGTCGTCAATCTCGCAGATGGCGCAGGAGTCCTCCGGGGCGGTCATTACGTTGCGGAAGTACTTGCCGGAGCCGGTGGAGACGAAGAACTCCCCGGCCAGACCCGGCACGGTGGTGCCGATATCCTTCCACTCTCCGTCAAAGGACAGGTTCTCCCGGACGGCCTCCACCTCCTCCGGCTTCATCCGGTAGGTCAGGTTGCCGCCGTTGCGCTCGTGCCAGCCCTGCTGCCAGCCGTCGTCCGCCATGCGCATAAAGCCCTGCATAAAGTTTGCATCTAAAACCTTCATTGTGTGTCCATCCTTTCTAACTGTCAAACTGTATTGTGTTTATTCCAGCCAAAAAACCTGGGTCATCAGCGGCTGCGCGCCGGTCTCCGGGTCTTTTTCCATTTCCGGTACATCTTTCATGTACTCGTCCCAGCGGGCGACCACCTCACTCTCCGCCTGCACTTTGACGGTGTAGGCGATGCCCTGTTCACACTCGTAGTAGCCGAACAGCTCGTCCCCGGTCATCCAGATGCTGTAATGGCAGATACCGGCGTCCTTCAGGACTTGCTTCATCTCCGGCCAGATGTTGTCATGGCGGCGCTTGTACTCCGCCTGCTTTCCGGGGCGGATGCGCCCCTTCCACGCATACCGTTCCATGGGGCGCTTACCGGGTGACGATGTCCACCGGCACGTTCAAAATCTTCGCAACCTTCAAAACGGTGTCGATGTGCCGCCCAGTTGCCGCGGCGAAGTGGTGGGTGGGGCCGCACTCGCTCCAGCGGGTGACGAACTCCCGCGCCCCGCAGGTGAAACGGGTGCGCATATTGGTATCGCCGAAGGAGAGAATCTTGCCCTCCTCGTTGACGCCCTCCGCCGCCACGAACTTGAAGTTGCCGTTGCCGTCCTGGGTGATGGCCAGATAGGTCACGGGGCCGGTGTAGGGGTAGAACTGGGTCAGGTAGCCGCCGCCGGTCTTGCCGTGGAACACCTTGACGATTTTCATGGTGGGCTTTTTGTCGGAGATGTCCGCATCGCCGGAGCCGCTGTGGCCGATGATGGCGATGCCGTCATTGAAGTCGATGGAATACATCTCGGCCAGCTGGCCGGTGCCGGAAATAGTCTTGAGGATGCTCATGGCCATAGCCACCTTCATATCGCCCTCCACGGCGCAGGCGGTGCCCTGCTTGATGAGCATGGAGAAGGCGGGAATCAGCATACTGTCCCAGCACCCCGGCCTTGCCCTGGGCGTAGCCGTCGTAGTGGGAGGCGATGAGGCCCAGCTGCTCGTCCTTGACCCACTGTTCAAAGGCCACGACATATTTTGCCATCTCCCAGACTTCCTCGATGCTGCCGCCGCCCTCGATGTCGAAGGTGTCCAGAATGTCCTGGGCTTTGGCGCGGATGGCATCCTCGTCGGTGATGTTGTCGGCGATGGCCCACATCTTCTCCCAGTCGAACTGCTTGGTGTAAAGACCCATCCGCCGGTACAGGTTGGATTCGTCGATGTACAGGTCCATCATGCCGGGATAGGGACGGCCAATTTGGGCGATGTTGGTCTGGCGGAAGCGACGGCGCACCTGAGCCGCCTTGCACCAGTCCTCAATTTCCGCCTGCACAGCGGGATCGCCGCCCTCCACCACGCCGGTGATAACGGCGTGACGCTTGCCGAACCGCTCCAGGTCGGCCACCATCTCGCCCACGGCGCCGCAGGCGTAGCCCTCGCCCAGCCAGGCGGCGATGTCCGTGTGGTCATAGTCCAGGGCTTTCAGCTTTTGGACGTTCACCAGCACCACCGGCACGTCCAGATCCTTGACTGCGGGGAGCATATTGTAGGAGGTGGCGTAGGTCAGGAGCTGCAAAAACACCAAATCCACATCCGCCGCCCGGAACAGGTCGCCCGCCGCCTGGGACTGCTCTTTGGTGGTCACCATGCCGCCGTCCACGATGTCCACCGTGTCAGGGATGGTTTTCTTGAACGCCTCGTACTGGGCCGCAAACTCCGGCACCAGAGAGGGGAACTGGGGCAGATAAGCCCCCAGCGCGATAGAAAAGACGCCTACCTTCGCTATTGTGTTGACTAACATTTTAGAACCTCCATTTTCACATAGGTTGAATTTCCGGAATATCGAAGCTCACTCGAATGGCGTCCCGCGCCGCCTGCAAGCTGTCGAACTCCCCCACCCGAATCATCTGCACCAACAGATTTCCAATGGCGGTACCCTCCACCGGCCCCGCGTAGACAGGCAATCCGGTGGCGTTGGCGGTCATCTGGTTCAGGTAGCCGTCCTGACAGCCGCCGCCCACCACGTTGACGCTGGTGTAGGTCTTGCCGGTCAGCTTCTGCAAATCCTGAATCGCCTCCGCATACCGGCGGGTCAGGCTGACGTAGACGCACTGCATAACCTCCCCCACCGTCTCCGGGACGGGCTGGTTGGTTTTGGCGCAGTAGTCTTTCACCGCCTGAATCATGCTGTCGGGAGCCAGGAAACTGGCGTCGTCCACGTCCACCACGGAGGAGAAGCTCTGCGCGCCCTTCGCGGCCTCAATCAGGTCGGGGAACGACCACTGTTTCCCGCTGGCTGTGTGTTCCGTCTTGCCCGCCACGTAGTTCACGCCGTTCAGCTCCCGGCGGATGGACTGGATCATCCACAGGCCCATGATGTTTTTCAGGTAGCGGTAGCGATACCACGCGCCGCCCTCGTTGGTGAAGTTCTGGGCGCGGCTGGCTTCGCTGGTGATGGGCTGCTCGTTTTCCACCCCCAGCAGGCTCCAGGTGCCGCTGGAAAGGTAAACCGCGTTGTCGTCCCTGGCGGGGACGGCGAGGAAGGCGGAGCCGGTATCGTGGGTGGCGGGGAGGACCACCGTGGCGTTGAAGCCCACCTCCTGTTGGATTTCCTGCGTGAAATCCCCCACCACGGTTCCCGGCATGGACAGTTCTCCAAATAATCCAGTAGGCAGCCCCAGACGGGTGATGAGACCCAAATCCCAGGTTTTTTCACGTGCGTTCACCAGATTGGTGCTGGTGGCGTTGGTGTACTCCTGCTTCTTCACGCCGGTGAGCAGGAAGTGGAAGTAATCCGGGAGCATGAGGAGGCTTTTCGCCTGCTCCAACTGTTCCGGGTGTTCCTTTTTCTGCGCCACCAGCTGGTAGATGGTGTTGAAAATCTGCTTCTGGATGCCGGTCTTGTCGTACAGCTCCTCTGGAGAAATCTTCGCCTCCACCAGCGCGTCCACGCCCTCGGTGCGGCTGTCCCGGTAGGCCACGGCGTCCCCCAAAACCTTGTCGTTTTCGTCCAGCAGAACGTAGTCCACCGCCCAGGTGTCGATGCCCACGGTGGCAGGGATTTTCCCGGCGGCTTTGCAGGCTTTCAGGCCGTTCACAATGCCGCTCCACAGGTTGTCCATGTCCCAGCAGTCGTGACCGTTCTGGCGGAGCTGCCGGTTGTCGAAGCGGTAGATCTCCTCCAACACGATTTTGCCGTCCTGGATATGGCCCAGGATGTGCCGCCCGGAGGAGGCCCCGATGTCGATGGCCAGATAGTACGTGTTCATGGCGTTTCCCCTCTTTCTTTGTTTCTGATGGTATTATTCTAAAAGTGGACGCGCTGAATGAAAATGACAAAACTTGACCGGTTCGGTGTCAAAATTTGACCAACTTGCACTGGGAGGCAGGGGATGGTTTTATAAGCGATTTTGGTGGCTGGCAGTTGGTGGTTGGTACTGGAATCACACACGGCTGATTCCACAGGATAACAAGTTGCTATTTTCCCCGAAATATTACGATATTTTCCAAAAAAGCTCTGATGAAACGGCCCCGGATGGCTGGGCGTCGCCGCCGCAAGCCATCCAGGGCCAGTCAATCAGAGCTTCTTACATTTTATCACTTTTAGGGAAATACGGTCTGCCCGTTATCAGGTCGCTCAATAGCCGTATCCATAGCCGTAACCAAACCCGCCGTTGCTGTCGCCGTAGCCATAACTATAGCCATCGCTGTAACCGTCGGAGGCGCTGTCGTCGTCCTCGGTGGAGGTGGTGGTCTCCGGCTGTTCCTCGTCCAGGGTGACCACCAGCGTGATATATTCGCTGTCTCGGTAGACGGTCAGGGTCATTTCTTCTCCGGCCTTGTGCTGATTTTTGGCGTCGATCAGCTCGGCGCTGCTGGTGATGTCAACGCCGTCCGCCTGGGTGATGATGTCGCCCGCCTGGAGGCCCGCAGTTTCGGAGCAGGAGCCTTCGGTAACGCTGGTCACATAGGCGCCCACCACCATATTGCTGTACTGCTGGGCAGTGACAGGAGAGACGGTGGAGACTGTGATGCCCAGGTAGGGCTTGCCGGTGACGTAGCCGTACTCCATCAGGTCGCTGAGAATGTCATTAACATCGTTGATGGGGATGGCGAAGCCGATGCCCTCGATGGTGGCGGTGCTGGTGTCGTAGGCGGAGGAGGAGTACTTGGCGTTGACGATGCCGACCACCTCGCCGTACTGGTTAAAGAGGGGGCCGCCGGAGTTGCCGGAGTTGATGGTGCAGTCGGTCTGGAGCAGGTTCATCACGGTTCCATCGCTCATGGTGATGGCCCGATCCAGGGCGCTGACGCTGCCGCTGGTCAGGGTGTTGGAGAGGGTACCCAGGGCGTTGCCGATGGTGCAGACAGTGTCACCCACGGAGAGCAGGCTGCTGTCCCCCAGCACCACGGCGGTCAGGCTTGCGTCCTCCGCCGGTTCGATTTTCAGCACCGCCACGTCCTGATCCTCATCGCCGCCCACATAGGTGGCCTCATAGCTGGTGCTGTCGGTCAGGGTGACGGAGATGGCGGTGGCGTCCTCTACCACATGGTAGCAGGTGAGGATGTAGCCGTTCTCCGCATCGGTGATGAAGCCAGTACCCGCGCCTTCGCCGCTGGAAGTCTCCACGGTGATGCATACCACCGCGTCGTTATAGGCAGCGTAAATTTCGGAGATGGACATCTCCTCCCCCGCCTCCACGGTGGTGGTGGAGACGCTGGTACCCTCGGTTCGGTCGCTGACAGTGACGGTGGAGCTGCCGCCGGAGGAACCGGTGGAAATCAACCCGGCAGCGACGGCGGCGTAGAACCCGCCTGCACCGATGATACCGCCGATGATGGCGAACACCAGCGCCAGGGCGATGATGCCGCCCCGCCCGCCGGACTTCTGCTTGGGCGGCTTGGGAGGCTTCGGCTCCTTGGTCTTTCTGCGGCGCCTGTTCTGCGGCTCCTCGTTGGGGGTGTACTGGTAGTTGGGGGTATAGCCGCCTGTGGGCTGGCTGTTGTAGTTGTTGTAACCGCCGCCCGTAGGCTGGCCGTCATAACTGTTGTAGCCGTTGCCGCCGGACTGGTTATAGCCATTGTAACCGGCGTTGTTGGGCTGGCTGTTGTAGCCGCCATTGCCCGTGGACTGGTTGTTGTAGCTGTTGTAACCGGCATCGTTGGGCTGACTGTTGTAACTGCCGCTGCCGGTGTTGCTGGCGGCGTTCAGGTCGGGGTTATAGCTGCTGCTGCCGGACCCGGCGGTGTAGTGGTATTCTCCGGAGGTGTTCTCCGGCGTGGAACCGGAAGAGGTTCCCTCGTTGCTGTTGGGGATGGGATTGGTGTTCTCCTGGTCATCGAAATACATATACGATCACTCCTTACAGTGGTGTTGTCGTTTTCTTTTTTCTGTGTGGTCTATTCTATCGGAAGAATATGTACAAAGTGTGAACTCCTATTCAACAATCTGTATTCTCCCTCGGATTGACTATAAGATACCTTTTCGACCTTAAAGATACCTGAAATTTTCGAGAATATTTTTTGAACGGAAAATACGCTTTGTGAAAATTCTGTTTTTATACACCTTAGTCGGAAAGATACCGCTCCTCGAACCGGCGCAGCGGCCTGTTGATCTGTTTGGAAACCATCCCCACGCAGACGGCGGCGGCTACAGTGCCTTCCCGGACGCCTTCCAGCCGCCCCAGGAACAGGAAGGACAGCGCACAGGCGATGACCACCAGCGTCACGTCGAAGGCCACCTTCGTGGGCGGGAACCTGGTGTGGGCCACCTGGCTGATGGCCAAAATCAGGCCCTCTCCGGCCAGCGTGACCACCCCGGCCACCACTTCGCAGCTGACGCCGAAGGCCACCAGCACAATGCCGAGGATGCACCACAGCCACTTCTGCCAGTACAGGGGACACTCGATGCCCTGGATGGCCCACACGCCCAGGTCGCACAACCAGCCGAAAATCAGGGCCACCGGCAGCTGCATCAGCTGGACGGGGTCGTAATTCCGCCGCAAAAGCAGGATTTGCAGCAGGATAAAGAGACAGTGCATACAAATGGTGGCGGTACCCACCGTCAACGGCGTGAACAGGCTGACCACATAGGGGGCGCTGGAAACAGGAGAAGTTCCCAGCGCGCCCTTGATGGAAAAGGCCACGCCGAAGGCCATAACTGCCAGCCCCAGGGCCAGCAGAAGATATCGTTTGATGAGATGAGGTTGTTGCTTTTTCATTGGTTTGCGCTCCTTGCTGGGGTAAACACGCACCGCCCACCCCACTGCTGCGTATATTGTCAGAGAGTACATCTACGCGGACGTTCCGGCGGCTGGACAGCAAAGAAAAGGGTTCAGCGGTTGAGACTTTGGCGTGGAGGCCCTACAATGGCGAGGGAGGCAGTCGATGAGTGATGTGATAAAGGGGATTTTGATCCCGTTTTTGGGAACGGCGCTGGGCGCCGCCTGTGTGTTTTTTCTCCGGGGGGATCTGCACCAGCTGGTGCAGCGGTCTCTCACCGGCTTTGCCGCCGGGGTGATGACAGCGGCCTCCGTCTGGAGCCTGCTGCTACCCGCTCTGGAACAGGCGGCGGGCCTGGGGCGGTGGCAATTTCTCCCGGCGGCGGTCGGGTTCTGGCTGGGGGTATTGTTCTTGCTGGCGCTGGACCACGCCATCCCCCACCTGCATATGTTCAGCGAACAGGCGGAAGGCCCCCACAGCCGCCTTCAGCGCACCACCATGCTGCTGTTGGCCGTGACCCTCCACAATCTGCCGGAGGGAATGGCGGTGGGAGCGGTCTACGCCGACTGGCTGACCGGCGGCGGGCAGGTATCCCTCTTTGGGGCGATGGCCTTGTCCCTGGGCATCGCGGCGCAGAACTTCCCGGAGGGGGCCATTATCTCCATGCCCCTGCGGGCGGCGGGGACCAAACGCTCCAAAGCGTTCCTCTACGGGGTACTCTCCGGCGTGGTGGAACCCATTGGGGCGCTGCTCACCGTGGCGGCGGCAGGGCTGGTGGTGCCGGTGTTGCCCTACCTGCTCAGCTTCGCCGCCGGAGCCATGCTTTACGTGGTGGTGGAGGAATTGATCCCAGAAATGGCCCAGGGCAGGCACGCCGACAGGGTGACCCTGCTCTTTTCCGTTGGGTTCACCCTGATGATGGCCTTAGACGTGGCGCTGGGATAAGTGATGGTGAACCGGCAGTTCTTCCCCATCCTCCAGGCGGGAGAGCGGCCGATACACCGTCAGGCACATGGTCGTAAAACAGGCCAGGCCGCCCACAAACTGAGACACCGCCTCAGCAGTAAACACGCCGGTGCTGCCCATCCAATGGGCCAACAGAATGGTCAGCGGAGCGTTGATAATGGCCTTGCGGAACAGGGAGAAGAAAACGGCGTTCCTCGACCGGCCCAGAGCGGTGAACACCGTCTGCCCGGCGATTTGCAGCGACATAAACAGGAACATACAGAAGTAGATGCGCATGGCGGGGATACCGGCCTCCACCAGCGCCTCCTCCCCGTTGAAAATGCGGATGAGGGAACCCGGCAGCAGCATAGTCACCAGCCACACACAGACGGCATAGCCGATGGTGCAGGAAACGCTGAACCGGATGGTCTGGCGGACCCGCCCGTAGAGCCTTGCGCCGTAGTTGTAACCCATGACGGGCTGGGCGCCGTTGTTCAGCCCCTGTGCAAACAGCATAACCACCTCCCGGATGGAGTTGACCACGGTCATGACCCCCACGTACAGGTCGCCGCCGGTGGTCTGGAGGGTGGCGTTGCAGACGATCTGCACCAGCGAGTTGGTCAGGTTCATAAAGAACCCCGACAGCCCCAGGGCGAAAATGCGCTTCACCCGCCCGGCCCGGAGCCGCAGGCCCGCCAGCGTCAGCCGGTGGGGGGTACTTTTGGCGGTCAGGAACCGCAGCACCCACACGGCGGAGCAGCCCTGGGCGATGATGGTGGCCAGCGCCGCCCCCCGGACTCCCATGCCGCAGGCGAAAATCAGGATGGGGTCCAAAATCAGGTTGATGGCCGCGCCCAGCGCCACCGTCAGCATCCCGGTGGTGGCGAAGCCCTGGGCGTTGATGAAGGGGTTCATGCCCAAGCTAATCATGACGAACACCGTGCCGCACAGGTAGATGGTCAGGTAGTCGTTGGCGTAGCCGAAGGTGTCCTCGCTGGCCCCGAAGAGCCACAGCAGCGGCTCCCGCACCGTCAGCAAAATCACTGTTACTGCCGCCCCCAATAAAATCAGCAGGGCGAAGGAGTTGCCCAAGATGGCGCGGCACTCCCCGTCGTCCCCCTCTCCCCTGCGGATGGAGAACAGGGAGCCGCCGCCCACGCCGCACAGGTTGGCAAAGCCCATGATGATGGAGATGATGGGCAGACACAGGCCCAGCCCGGTCAGCTCCAACCGCCCGGTGACGGGAATCTGCCCGATGAACACCCGATCCACGATGTTATACAGGATGTTGATGAGCTGGGCCAGCGTCATGGGGGCGGCCATACGCAGCACCGCGCTCCATACCGACCCCTGGCTGAAGTCGGCGGCCTGTTTGGACATAGGAAAAACCTTCTCTCTGGAAAACGCTGATTTGCGACAAAAACAAAAAAGCAGTAATTTCAACCGAAATTACTGCCTTTCTCTGGTGCGCAAGGCGGGAGTCGAACCCGCACGCCCGCAATGAGCACTGGCACCTGAAGCCAGCGAGTCTACCAATTCCACCACTTGCGCATATCCAAAAGACTGGCTCGCTCACTGCGAGAATTATCATACCACCCGGCCGGGCGAATGTCAAGCACAAATTTCATAAAAACGCGAAAGATTTCCCGGGGGACAAGTCCCTTTCATTTCCCTATTGACAAAGTGGGTTTTCAGGGTTATACTGAGGGCCAAATCAAACCAGGCCCGGCCTGGACGAAGGAGACGATGACCATGATCCCCACCCCGGAACAGGCGTGGAACCTGATGGCAGAGTATAACCAGGGAGAGTTCCACCGGAAACACAGCCGCATCGTGGGCGATGTGCTGCGCTGGTACGCCCAGGAGCTGGGTTACGGCGACGAGGCCGACTTCTGGGAGGCCGTAGGCATCCTCCACGACTTGGATTTTGAGCAGTTCCCGGAGCAGCACTGCATCAAGGAGCAGGAAATTATGCGGCAGCGGGGCATCGATGAGCGCGTCATCCACGCCACCGCCAGCCACGGCTACAACCTGACCGTAGACATCAAGCCGGAACACGAGATGGAAAAGGTGCTTTACGCCGTGGACGAGCTGACCGGCCTCATCGGGGCGGTGGCGGTCATGCGCCCCTCCAAAAGCGTCAGCGATCTGCCCGTCAAGTCGGTGAAAAAGAAGTTCAAGGACAAAAAGTTCGCCGCAGGCTGCTCCAGAGACGTGATTCGGGACGGCGCGGCCATGCTGGGCTGGGAGCTGGACGATTTGTTTGCCCGCACCATCGAGGCCATGCGCGCCAGCGACGCGGTGGAGTGAGGGCAATTTGCAATGAGCAATGTTCAACGGTGAGAAACCAGACGCGGCTGCGCTCTGCAAAAAGAAATTGACAGACGCCCCGTTTGCGGGTATAATAGAGACAGAACAAGGGCGCTGCCCGGCAACGGCTGGCCCCTGGTTGTTACCTACAAGAAGTAACCGTTCCCGTGGGCATATGGGCGGTTACTTCTTGTTGTTATAGTAGATTGTCAGAAACAATCCACACAGTCCGATGATTACCAAACAGAACTGATAAAATTCCGAAGTCGTCATTGGGCAGCCCCCCTTTCTTTCGATTGGGGGCAAAAGAAGCTGCCCCCGCGAGAGGGGCCAACCGCGCACCGCATTGGACAGCGCCACAAATAGGATATCATAGATTTTGACAAAACGCAACAAAAATAATGTGATTTGTCCACATCGAAGCGGCCTTGTGAAAGGATATCCCCGCAGAACAGAAAATGACGGGAACGCCCCTCCCCTTTTTCTAAAGACTGCACGCCGCTCCTCATAATTTCCACCGTTTCCGGCATACTAAGGACACAATCCCAAACGCATCACGCGAATTGCGATGCGCACGGAAAGGGAGTTTCCTTATGATGATTTGCAAAGTGACGGGCCTTGTCACCGCCCCCACCCA
>JAJQBR010000116.1 GCA_021203185.1 Clostridiales bacterium | reverse complement strand
TCTTTCTTTATTTGAAGAATTTGAAGGTGTTGCACTTCGTATTGTAACCTACCCTACCACCTCCTGGGTGGACGATGAGGACAACCTGACCAGCGGCACCACCTACACCTATACCGTCCGGGCTTACGTCACCCAGGACGGCACTACCACCACCAGCGGCTACGACAAGACCGGCCTGACCATCAAGTGGCTGGCCGCCCCCGATTTGGACGACGCTGCCAACGCCGCCTCCTCCATCACCGTCAACTGGGAGAAGGTAAAGGGCGCCAGCGGCTACTACATCTACCGCAAGGCCGGTTCGGCCACCAAGTGGACCAAGGTCGGCACCGTAAAGAGCGGCAGCACCCTGAAGTGGAGCGACACCAACGTTTCCAACGGCACCAAGTACCTCTACACCGTCAAGGCTTACTCCGGCAGCTACACCAGCGGCTATGAGGCCGAGGGCGAGGACATCGTCCGCCTGAGCCGCACCAGCATCTCCAGCCTCAAGAACAGCTCCTCCAAGAAGATAACCGTCAAGTGGAAGAAGAATTCCAAGGCCACCGGCTATCAGATCCAGTATTCCACCAACAGCAGCTTCAAGAACGCCAAGACCGTCAAGGTCACCAGCGCTTCCAGCCTCTCCAAGACCATCTCCAGCCTGACCAAGGGCAAGAAGTACTATGTCCGGGTCCGCGTTTACAAGACCACCGGCGGCGAGACCTACCGCTCCGCGTGGAGCACCACCAAGACCGTGACCATCAAGAAGTGAACGGCAAACAACGCCTCTTTAAAAATTGAAAAAAATCGGATACCCATTTGAAACCGGCGCGGCCCCTTGACGGGGCCGCGCATTTCTTTGTATAATGAAGTTGAACACAATGAGCCAGCGGTCATACGAGCCGCGGCAATCAGAAAGGATGGTCACAATCATGGAAGCCATTCAAATCAAAAACCTTTATGACCTGAACCACACCCTGGCGGGGGACTACCTGGGCCAGTTCACCTACCCCTGGGAGGCGCTGGACGGCATCGGTGCGCTGATCGCCGCCCTGGGGCCGCAGTTGGACCCAGCGGAGTACCGGCAGATCTCCGAGGGGGTGTGGGTGGCCCGCAGCGCTACCGTCGCCCCCACCGCCTATCTGGGCAAAAACTGTATCATCGGCAAAAACACTGAGGTGCGCCACGGAGCCTTCGTCCGGGGCAACGCCCTGGTGGGCGAGGACTGTGTGGTGGGCAACTCCGTGGAGCTGAAAAACGTCATTCTCTTTGACCACGTCCAGACCCCTCACTACAACTACGTGGGAGACAGCATCCTGGGTTATTACTCCCATATGGGGGCCGGTTCCATCACCAGCAACGTCAAGAGCGACAAGACTTTGGTGGTGGTCAAGGCCGGGGAGCAGCGCTGGGAGACCGGTCGGAAGAAGTTTGGGGCCATGCTGGGCGACCACGTAGAGGTGGGGTGTAACTCGGTGCTGAACCCAGGCACGGTCATTGGCCGGGGCAGCCATATCTATCCCCTGTCCTGCGTCCGGGGCGTGGTGCCGCCTGAGAGCATCTACAAAACCGGCGGCGTAGTGGTTCCCCAGCGGTAACAGCCGCAAAAGGACGCAAAAATCCCCGGAAGGACGAACTCTCCGGGGAAATATGCAGTCAATATGCGGTTTTATTCCTCATCGATGGCCTCTTGGCCCTGGAGGGTCAGGGCGGCGCTGCCCGGCTCCAGATGAGGCTCCGCGCCCGGCGCGGCGACGGATTGGGCGAAGTGCCTGTAGAGGGCGGAGCGCTCCCAGGCGGTATAGTCGAAGCCGGAGAGGGGAACGCCATAGTCCAGGGTGAGAAACCCCCGCCGCTGGAGCCGGAGCAGGGCGGTTCCCGCCGCGCGCAGCTCCTCCTGGGTGGTCTCCGGCCCGGCGAGGTAGACCGGCGCGGACATGACAAAGGACATCTCCGGGTTTTCCGGGCTGCGCAGCAGGAACCGGGCCACCGGGAGGAAGGCATTTTGCGCCAGCAGATCCAATATCTGGCGCTCTAGGTCGGTCAGCGGGGCGGGTTTGCCGCAGCCGCCGCAGTTGGGACAGGGCATGGGGTGCCTCCTATCGATTCAAATTGGTTCAGGCCGTGGCCTGGCTGTGGATGATCCCCCGCAGGTACCAGCCGCCGTCCTTCCAGACAAACACCAGTTTCAGCGCCGACCAGTCCAGGTTATCGTCCCCCTGACCGGGCAGGTAGCAGTCCACAAAGCGGCAGTCAGGATACGCTTCAGCCACGTTCTCCTGGGCGTTGCCGGTGTAGAGGACGGTGTCCACCCCAAAGGAGGGGCAGGCGGTGTAATCCGCATCCCACAGAAATTCGGAGAGAAACTCCGTCACGGTCATTTTCATCGGTTCCCCGTCCCCCAGCGTGACCCCCCAGACGTAGCTGGTGGATTCGGACTCCGCCTTTTTTAGATCTTTGGCGGTGAGGGTCACATCGGTGGAGAAGTCCACCGTAGAATAGGGGGTAAAGGTCACGCCCTCGTCCGGGTCGGCCAGGCTGGACAGAGCGGAAACGTCCCGGCTGTTCAGGGCGTCCAGCGTGTCCGCAGCGGCGGTGAGAAGGGCGGTACTGCTGCCGTTGCCAGCATCGCCGGAATCGGACTGAACCATCTGGAGGGAAAAACCCGTACCATCGGAAGACACCGCACCCCGCAACACGAAACCGACGGCCAGCCCAATGAGAAGCGCAACAATCACTGCAAAAACTGCGGCGCGCCGTGTCATGCCAATCAACTCCTTTATCCAGATTATAGCCATAGATATAAATATTTCTGACTATCCCTTTGAATCAGCCGCGCTGTGATAAGCTATTAGCCGTTAGC
>JAJQBR010000162.1 GCA_021203185.1 Clostridiales bacterium | reverse complement strand
TGGCGGATTTGAAGCAGAAGTCCAGTCAGGTGACGCCGCCGAAGAAAGGCGACAGACAGCGAGGGGAGGTGCTGTGATGGGTGTCAGAAATCGGGAAATTCATTTTGTGGTGTCCGAGGCGGAATTGGAGCGTATCAGGACAAAGATGAGTGAATTGGGCGTGACCAGCATGAGCGCCTATTTGCGAAAAATGGCGCTGGATGGATATTGCGTCCGCCTTGACCTGGAAGACGTGGGGCAAATGACTCGGCTGCTCCGCTACGCCAACAACAACCTCAATCAGTACGTCCGGCGCGCCCACGAAACCGGCAGCATCTACGCCGCCGACATTCAGGATTTGCAGGCTCGTTTGGACGAGATTTGGGAGTGCTGTAAAGAAATACTGGCGAGACTTGCCAGTATCCGCTGACCGGGCAAACGCCCCGGTTTTGTACCGCAGAAATCATTTTACGAGGCATGGCGGCTTTCGCCATGCCGGAACATAGTCTCGACATCCTTGCTCTTCAATTCTGGATGCGATATGATGATGATGGAAAAATGGAAGGGCGGGTGAACACCTATTGATTGTTACAATCCAGTTCCCTACATTCCAGCCTCCCCCGTCCAGTACAGGTACACGTCGTCCAGCGTCACCGACTCCGGTGGCAGACCGCCCTGGGGTAAATTATCACCCACCAGATGCATCCAGATCTCATCTCCCCGGCGGACGGTGTTCCCAGCAAGGCAGCTGGGGCTAACGTTTGTTTCCGCCTCTTTGATAGGATAGAGTAGAACCTTTCCCCGCAGCTCCTCTTCCAACTGGCGGGGCTGGCCCTGCTTGCAGAGCAACCCCTTTCGCATGATGAGAATCTGGCTGGCGATCATCTCCACGTCGCCGACGATGTGGGTAGCCAAGAGAATGATCCTGTCTCCGCCCAGCTGGGCGATTAGATTGCGGATGCGAATGCGTTCTCTGGGGTCCAGCCCCGCCGTTGGCTCGTCCAGAATCAAAATTTTCGGGTCGTTCAGCAGTGCCTGCCCGATAAGGAGCCGCTGCTTCATGCCACCGGAATAGGACTTGATTTTCTGGAAGCGGGCGTCCTTCAGGTTTACCGTTTCCAGAGTCGTCCCGACGGCGTCCTTCGCCTGCTGTCGGGACATTCCCTTCAGCGCCGCCATGTACCACAGGAACTGCTCCCCGGTGAAATCATCGTACAGCCCTTGCTGTTGGGGCATATAGCCCAGCATCGCCCGATAATTTGCCCCCAGCTTGTCGATGGTCACACCGTCTAAGGTGATGCTTCCCCCGTCCGGAGCCAGATTATCTGTGATCATGTTCATCAAGGTGCTTTTGCCCGCCCCATTTGGCCCCAACAGTGCGTACACACCGGGGGCGAGGGAGACGGTGCAATCCTTCACGGCATAGGTCTTACCATGGTTATAGCTCTTTTGCAGCCCTTCCAGTCTGAGTTCCATCACGATCCCTCCCTAAAACAGTTGCAGCAGCAGCGTGTCGATGCTCCAGCCGAAGCGGTACAGTAACAGCGCCACCGCTCCGGCAACCCCGCTGCCTACCAGCACTGTGACCAGCTCCCGCTTCATCACCTTAGACAGCCACAGACCGACTGCGCCCACCAGGAAAAAGCTGATTCCTTTGAGCAGGAAAATCGCCAGTATCAGGCTCCACAGGGGCAGACTGCTGGTACAGGAGAGGCTGGTAAAGTCGCACATCCGTTGAGCTGCCGTAGAAAAACCATCGATATGCCAATACTCCACCAGTAAGGGCAGTTCAAGGGCGAGGAAAACCGACAGGGTACACAGGGCGGCGCACTGGCGCTTGCCTCGTTCCAATGGTCTGCGCCCGCATTTAGTGGTGCGAAGAAGGCCGAGCATCTGCCTGCGCTCGTCCACTGTGTAGATACTGCACAGGAAAAAGAGCTGCAACACTGCCCCGGCGAACCACAGAGCCACATCTTTACCGGAATCACTCCACAAGGATTCATAGGCTCGCTCGTCCAGTAGATATTTCTCCGTTATGTCCCCCGGCAGTTCCTCTAACGTCTCTGCCTGTTGCTGCACCAGGTAGAAGCCGCCCTCGTAGCTGTCCAGCTCAGACTGAATGACCATAGTGGCAAACTCATCGGTGGTGGAAAATAGCTTCTCCCAAAGCTCCTGAAGACGGGCGTCCTCCTCTTCCAAATAAGCGAAAGTATCCTCTGTGACAGGCCCTTCCAGGACTGAAATATAGTAGTGATAGGCTGCCTCATCGGCTGTGGAGTAGTAATTCGTCTCAAAAACGCCGACGCAGCTGTAGATACACCAGGCTGCCAGCAGCACCAGGACAACCCCTTTTTTCTGCTGGATCATCATTTTGTAAAGCTCATAGTACAGCAGACTGGTACGTCGGCTCAATGCGCCGGTGTACTCCCGAAGCCGCTGCATCAGTGGCTCCAGACGGCTCTGAGCCCTGATCTGACAGCTCCGATGGAAGGCCAGGATGCCCAGGGCAGACAGCAGCGCCGCCAGCACCAGGGCAGCAACCCCGGCGCAGACATCCTTGCCCACTGCATGGCCCATCAGATTCAGGTTCAGGTAGTTCCCCAGCATCTGCTCCATATTCCAGCAATAGAAGGGGTTCACACATTTCAGCCCGCCCAGCGCTCCGCTGGCGGACGGAAATTGATAAAGCAGGTACTCCGTCCCCAGCGCCCCGCCGGTCACCAGGACGGCCTCCATCTCATTTTTGAAAATCATCCCCACAGCGAACACCACACAGGCCAGCACCACGGCGGTCGCCACCCGGATGACCAGCATGGCCGCCAGGCCCTCTCCCACTGTCAGGGAGTAGGCGCAGTTTCGGAACAGGGAAACCGACTGGAACGGTCTCTCCAGCGACCCATAGCCGTATAACCAGCCGTAAAACAGAATGGTGAGCAGCTCCTGAAGTGTGGTGTACAGCGCCGCCCCGGAAAGCAGCACCGTCAGCTTTGCTGCCGCCAGAGGACAGTGTCCCCGTTGGGTACCCTTCAACAGCAGAAGCAGATTCCTGTCCCGCTCGCTAAACAGCACGAACCAGGCAGTCAGCCCCAGGAATACCAGCACGAAAAGGATGCCGTTGCCGTAACCCGCTATCCCCCGGAGGCCAAAAGCGTTATCTGCCGTCAGGGTCATCCCCTGGAATTTGGCAAAATCATGGCACGTCTTGACTAGATTCCGGGAGATATAGCTGGCCTCATTTTGATAAAGGGAGGACTGACTCATCTGTGCTGCCCGTTCCTCCATCTCGTCGATAAAGGCAGCGTAGGACTGGATATAACTGTTCTGAGCCTCCCAATCTGCGGTATAATAGCCCTGGGTATCTGCCGACTCGTCTCCTGTCAGCCAGGCCTGGTAGCTGTCCCTCTGCTCATGGGCATAGAAGAATGCAGAGGTATACTGCTCTCCGGTGTAGATCATCAGCAGATTGACGACCAGGAGAACGGCGGACAACGCCCAGAACAGCTTTTTCTGTCCCAGCTTGCGCCATTCGTAGAAAATCAGCTCCACAGGCGTTCCCTCCTTCCCGCCTCTCGGTTCATCCGGTGTAGGGGATCTCGGTCAGCGGCAGCTCGCCCCCCTGATAGCTGCCGATACCACTCTTGTCCCAGCGCCAGACGCCCCAGGAAATTTCCGTCTCCTCGCCGTTCTCGTCCTCTCTGGAGGTGTAGTAGACGGTATATTGCCGTTCCGGATCGCCTACGGCAATGATACCGTAGGTGTCATAGGGAAGGGTGAAGGTGTCCACCGGCTCCAGGTCAGCGTTGTACACCTTATAATACAGCTTATCCTCCGCCGCAAAGCTCTGCGCCACCACGTTGGCGTTGGTCTGGTAAAGATAAGCGCCGTCGCTGCACAGTACATCCCCCGCCGGGATGCCCTCCAGTAACACCTCCGGGTCAGAACCATCCAGCTCCGCCAGATAGTAGTCCGTGGTATGCTCCAGCAATTCATCCCCCTGCCACGTCATATCCGTGGCCGTCAGCAAAATCTGATCCTGCCAGAAGGTGACGCCCTGAATGATGTCTGTGTCACCCATGCCGGGGAGGGACAACTCCTGTATCTCTCCGTCCGTCAGGTGGCAGACGAAGGTTCTGCAATACATATAATCCGTATAGTTATCATCCGTGATTTCCTTCTCGTGGGGCTGGTAGGCGATAAGCTGGAAATAGAGGTAGCTTCCATAGGCCTGAAAGACGCCCAGGGTGATCACCTCCAGCTCATCTGACGGCTCATAGATCGTCTCCGACTGCCGCAGCGTCCCGGTCAGAGGAAGAGCCTCCACCGCATAGTGCTCCGTCACCTGCTCGCCCTCTGTAGCGTAGGAATGGGTGCAGTAATACAGCACATCTCGGTGTACCGACCAGTATTCGATCAACGTCTCGCCGTCCCATTGGTACACCTGCTCCTTTTGCGCACCATCATCAGAGATACGGTAAAGGGTTTCTCCCTCGAATGGGTCGGAATAAATGCAGTAGATCCATCCGTTGCAGTAGGCAATGCCATCACAGTAGGTGCTCTCTCCAATGTAAGCGTTGCAGCTCTCCTGCTTGTCCTCCTCTGTCTCCCGGTCATGGAGGCAGTCCGCCCGGTTGCACAGGGGAAGGATGATATCCGTCCCCTCATCCAGAAAATACACATAGCCATTGTGCAGAATGTAATAACCGTCCTCCCCAACCTGGGTGACGGAGGAGGAGAGGCCCTCCTGCCCGAACTGAAAATCGTTGCCCTCCTCATAGGCATCTGACTGCGCCTGTGTCTGTCCCCCGCAACCGGACAGGCCCAGACAAAGCAGAAGGGCCAGCAGTAGGGAGATGGTTCTGTTGAGGTTCATGGGGGTTCCTCCTTTGTGGGTACTTCAAAACAACTGTTCAGCTTCTGGTATCACCACCCAAACACATTGTAAAAGAAAGTAATATGTACTCAGTGTGATGCCAATACCTTTATGCCATTCATGACGAGCCATCCGAATAGCCCGTTGCTCTTTTTTGCAAATACGAAGAACAACGGGCATAGGACATAAAAAATTACAAATAAAATTTCTTACTCGTTGAACCTGCAAATTTGTGTAAATATATCTAAACTACGCTTTTGGAAGAGACATCATGCGATGCCATAAGGCTGATTTAATCTGACAATTTGAAAATGCAGATTAGGTGACAATGTTTCCTCATCTATTTTTTTGTTGCGCTACTGGGAATCGTGCCAGTACTCGTAGTCTTGTTCCAGCTGTAGCCATCAAAAGAGACGCTGTGTTCACCTATTCCGCCGACGACCTCTGCACCACCAAGTTTTTTTGTTGCGGTAGCACTCACTCCACCTGCCTGG
Source organism: Clostridiales bacterium (assembly GCA_021203185.1). Taxonomy (GTDB): domain Bacteria; phylum Bacillota; class Clostridia; order Oscillospirales; family Oscillospiraceae; genus Onthomonas. Next base: position 13,003 of record JAJQBR010000162.1, on the reverse strand, counting down.
GCTGTTGAGGATACTGCGGTGTAATAATAGCGCGAACCCCACCAATAATATACAGTTGCTTTTGCATTAATAGTTACGCCCGAGCGGGAAAAAGTGGTTTTTGCCGAAGCGGATGTACTGGTAGTCGAAATGCTCCCCGTAACCACTGTGCCATCAAGGCTGCCTGAAACAGAGCTTGCCGCAGATGCCGGCATTACACAGCTCATGGCTAAAATCAGCGCACTGAGTACAAGCCCTGTAAACCGCTGCGCAGTTCTCTTCATAACAGTTGTTTTCGTGTCCAGTTTTTTCATTAAATACCTCCTGACAATATGCCGTGGGTGCTGTTTGCGTTTAACCCGACTGGAAACAGCTTACAGTCTCCAAAAACGGAGCATATGATCGGTTGCGCATCCGACCATCTACAGGTTGCTTTTCAAAAACTGCTGGCCTGGCAGTTCTATCACTAGAAAGCAAATACTGGACAATGCCTTCACTGGCAAGCATTTTACCTTCTGTCTATATATGTCCGCACAAGCCGAGTTTTGACACAGATTTTCAAAAAAAGTCTGAACTTCGGTGTAGTTCGTATTTGGACAGAGACAGTTTATACGCCCCAATGCCTTTTTATCCCTTTACTTAAATTAAACAAGAGCATGACTTCAAGGTAGCTGTGTGATATAATTCATGCAAGATTAGAGATAAAGAAAGGGGATGTCGTATGCGACCTGATCAAGATTCTTTTCTCGATGCCCTTTTTTTGCAAAACTACGAAGTGATGATAATTTATGCCATGAAGGTCTTATACGACAGGGAGAGGGCTACTGACTGTGTTCAGGACACATTCCAGGAAGCAGTTGTACAGATAGACAAGCTGATGCTTCACCCGAATCCTTCAGGTTGGTTGATGGCAACACTGAGAAACAAGTGTAAAAACAGTAATCGTAGCTATCGTCGTTATTTGCTTAGATTCTCATCTTTAGAAGATATGCCTTAAGTGGGCGTTGGACAAGCGAGTCGAACGGATACGAAAAAAGTTAGATCTCCTTTTCCCCGGAGTACGGCGTAGGAAAAAGGGTAAATAACGTCTCTCCAGATGTCAAAATCCAATATGTTCGGACATATATAAGTAGAAGGGGGCGACACTTTATGCAATCTGAAGTTCAGAGATTTCAAAGCCTGGACAAATTGAGTACACCAGAGTTAGAAAAGTTACTGCGTGATGATGAAAGGGGGAAGATTACCTTAAGTATTGCAGACATCCAATGTATCTCGGAGCTCTTACTCATGCGAGAGAAGCAGAACCCGACTGTTGAATTGCCTGATCCTCATGTAGAACTGAATAGAATGAAAGCCTCCTGTACGGCTTCAGAGCCGGGAATTACCGCTCAGGACACTGCTGCTGAAACAGGCACCCCTAAACAGGACCGAAAGGCTCACAGGTACCCGGTCAGGAAAATAGCCGTTACCATCGCCGCCACTGTGGCGATTATTTCCATCGTCGTTATGCCTGCATTGGGATATGAGAGTTTACTTCAAATATTAGGGCAGTGGACTAGTGAACAGTTTTTCTTTGCCACATCAGATGATAGCTCTGACTTAGAAGAGAATGATTCTCCTCATATTCCGGGAACGTATGATAGCATCCAAGAAGCCCTGGACGACTATAATATTACGGCTGTTATTGTACCCTCCTGGATTCCGAACAGATTTTCCTTAGAGGAAGTCGATGTTGATATCAATATTCCTGTAGTTGGAGATATTTCTTTCTACGCAACCTATGAAGCAGAGGACAAGGCACTGGATTTCTCTTATATTTTTCATGCAACAGACAGTACATTGACATACGAAAAGGACAGTACTGATGTTCAACTCTATGAAGTGAATGGCATTACCCATTATATTTTCTTTGACCAAGACTGGACATCCGCCGCCTGGTATGTGGATGATTTGGAATGCTCAATTAGCGGAAATATAACTATAACTGAGATAAAAAAATGATTGATTCAATATATGGAGGCGAATAAAATGGGGAAATATTTCAAACGCATTTTTATCAGTTTTCTTGTTGTTACTTTTTTGCTCTCGTCACTATCAGTCCCCGCACTTGCAAGGTCGAGTGAGCAAATTAATACATATAGTACGAATGCAACAGTCTTGTCTGGCGGTAAAATTTATATTTCCTTCTCTATAACGGGAAAGGGTACTATGTCTAAAATCGGTGCTTCATCGATTTCAATTGCCAAATCTGTCGGAGGGCTTTGGGTAGCAGTCAAATCTTACAATTCCAATGATGCTGGGATGGCGAAGTCAAATGCAAGCAGATGTAGCGGCTCCATTACATATTCTGGTGCCACAGGTGCCTACTATCGCATCAAAATTACTGTTTTTGCCACCGATAGTAGTGGAACGGACAGTCGAACAGAAACCCACTATGTAACAGCAACAGCATAATGTAAAAGATGCGAATCATATATAGGTAAGACATCCCATGTTGCGATGGCGTTTACGCCATTCGTTATATCCTCAGCAAATCTAATACCCAATGTAAAAAGTACCTAAACTGCTAAGGATCAGGGGACTGAGTGTACTCAGTTCCCTGGCCAATGTGTTACGGCCAAAATTGGAATTCCTGCAGAATGGAGAAAATTGCACTTGGCAAAACGCATCTAAACTAGTGCTCTCCTATAGATGTTCTTATTTCTTTCCCCCACTATGTAAAGTGTGATTGATTAATCTACAATGTTTTTAATGACGGCTGCCGGAACATAGTCTCGACATCCTTGTGCTTCAATCCTGGATGCGATATGATGATGATGGAAAAATGGAAGGGCGGGTGAACACCTATGCTGCGGAAAATTTTGATGCTCCCACTCAAATTACTGGTGTTGCCACTGCTTCTGGTCTGCATGGCCGCGACGGCGCTGGTGAAGCTGCTTACGAATCTGTCCTCTTACATCATTGGACCGCTGATGCTGTTTTTGCTGGGATTCTGCGTGTATTTTATCGTACAGCAGTCGTGGAACCAGGTTGCGATTCTGGCGGTGCTGGAGATCCTGTGTGTGGTTGCATTGTTTGGCGCTGTCTGTATCGAGACTTTGCTGGCAAATGTATGTGGCGCACTGACTGGCTTTTTACATTCCTGATACCGGGGCTGCTCACGGGCGGCCTCTCTTTTTTTGAAGGGACGGTGATAGAGTGGCGGCAACACGTCTGATTGCCATGCACCTGAACAAGGGAAAAACACTGGCTCAGTGCCTCCGTGACAGGACGGACTACGCCCAAAAACCGGAGAAAACAGAGAAGGGCAATCTGGTCACGGCTTATGCTTGCGACCCCATGACGGTGGACGAAGAATTTCTGTTGGCCAAGCGACAGTATCAGCACATTACCGGGCGACAGCAGAAAAGCAATGTGATCGCCTACCAGATACGCCAGTCCTTCAAGCCGGGAGAAATCACACCGGAAGAGGCCAACAAAGTCGGCTACGAACTTGCGTTGCGATTCACAAAGGGCAAACACGCTTTTATCGTCGCCACCCACACAGACCGGGCGCATATCCACAATCATATCATCTTCAATTCCACAACGCTGGACTGTTCCCACAAATTCGTTGACTTCCATAACTCCGGGCTGGCGCTGCAAAAGGTCAGCGACATCATCTGCGTGGAGCACGGGCTGTCCATCATTGAGAAGAAGCCTTACCAAGAACGGGTAAAGCGGACGGAATACTCAAAGCGTGAAACCTTCCGGGATGCCATCTGTGAGACCATAGATGGTATCCTGACGCAAAAGCCAAAGGACTTTGAAGCGTTTTTGCGGATGCTGGAACAGGCCGGATATGAAGTCAAGCGGGGTAAGTACACCGCCGTCAAGGGGCCTGAGCAGAAGCGATTCATTCGGTTTCGCTCCCTGGGGGAAGGATATTCTGATGAAGAAATTCGCGCTGTTCTGCTGGGCGAAAAGGCGCATCAGGTCAGGAGAAAAAGCAAACGCAAAACCGCACCCCAACGCAGCTTTAGCCTGCTGGTGGACATCAACGCAAAGCTACAGGCCAAAGGCCCTGGCTATCAGCAGTGGGCGACGGTCTATAATTTGAAGCAAATGGCCCGAACGATGATTTATCTCCGGGAACACGGAATTGAAAGTCTCGACCAACTGCGGGAAATGACCGATACGGTCACGACCAGATTTGATGCGCTGGATGCAAAGCTGAAAGCGTCTGAGAAGCGGCTTGTAGAAATCGCTGCTCTGAAAACCCATATTATCAACTATTCTAAGACCCGTGACGTTTATGTGGAGTATCGGAAATCCGGGTACAGCCGAAAATTTTTTGAAAATCACAGGGAGCAGCTCACGCTGCACAAAGCGGCAAAGGACGCCTTTGACCAGCTCGGCGTGAAAAAGCTGCCCCGCGTCAAGGACCTGACGGCGGAGTACGCCCAAGTGCTGGCGGAAAAGAAAGCAACCTATGCGGAGTACCGCACTGCCCGAAGCGAGATGCGGGAACTGCAAAACGCTCAACGCAACGTGGAAACATTCTTTGAGATGGAACAAAAAGAATTGGAACAGGAACGCAGGGAGGAACAGAAAAAGACCCGGTGAATGATTTTGGCGCAGTCAGTCTGAGAAGGACTGGCTGCGCCGCTTTTCTTTTTTGTTAAAATATCGGCAGTGAACAATCAAAAATTTGCCTGCCAGTTCCTTTAGCGTTTTGCAAAAACGCGCAGCCACCACTCCCAAAGTGGTGTTCTTCCAGGGGATTGGGGATGTGCCTTAACAAGCGATTTTCACCGGTCGGCGGAGCGCCGAACCGGTGAAAATCTGTAAACTTGGACAAGTTTACCCTGCTTGCCCCGTATGTATCACTGTAAAAAGGATTTAGTCGCCATTTTCGGTTTCCTGCTCGTTTAGTGATTCTTCATGCCCCACCAGACTTCCGTCCTCGCTGTAAACAGGCATATGGTAGTCTCCAACAGCCTGGTCTCCTTTCCGCAGAAGTCCGCCCCGCACTCCGGCGGTGATCACACCCAACAGCAGGATGGAGGTCGCCGCCCAGGCGCAAATTCGGGTTTTCCTTTTGCTTTCCACGCGGCGAACAACGGCGTGGGTATCCGCCTGGGCCAGGTATTCCTGCACCACGCGCTGGGGCGGCCCGAATGTCTGCTGCACCGCATCCAGAGATGATGGCTCCTGATTTGAGAAATAGTCCTCGATCTCATCAGCACGGCGGGCAAACCATTCCCGCTCCGGCTTGCCCAGCACAGGGAAAAATAACTCAGCCTGTTGCAAATAGTCTTTGATGTATGAATTCATAGCAGTTTCCTCTAATCCTTGGTTAGGAGAAAACACCGGTAGCACTACACGTCAGAGTAACACTCTTGGAAACGGTTTTTTGCACAGTTCCTATTTTAATGTTATTTGCTGTAGCAGTGGCGATGGCCTTATTTCCACTACGGGAGGCGGATTTGCTGACAATTGTCCAGTGGGAGTCGTAACTCTGGGCAGTCACAGAGGATGCAGTGCATTTGGCACTGCCATCTCCATAGGTAAAAGTTCCCGTTACCTTTATCGACCACCTAGAGGTCCCATCTGCGTTATAGCAAGTTGTTGTTTTGGATTTTGTTTTGGTTGTAGTAGACAATAGGGAGATCCCTGGCGTATCATCCTCCAACACTGTGATGAAATAGCTGCCATCTTCCTGATATTCAATTTCTTGGCTTATGTCCGAAGCCAGAGATACTGGGAACAGACATATAACTGTAAAAAAGACTACAATTGCTGACAACAGTTTGGTTCTCATAAAGCACCTCTCATTCTATGACTTCTACCCAATACCCCGTCATGTCACTGACATAGCGGAGATAGTCCTGGTAGTCCTGCCAGATGTGCCAGGTACAGAAAACTGCTGCCAGCACCAGCGCAACTACCATGACCCAAGTCAGGACCCGCCACCGCCGGGCCAGCTTGACGCGCCGCAGGAGGTACTCCGGCTCCGCCTGGTCCAGATAGTCCCCCAGCACCTGCTCCGGCGAACCAAAAACGGCGGCGATCTCTTCCATTGTGGCAGGCTGCCGCTCACCAAAATAGTCCTGGATACTGGTTTTCAAATGGGCTAGATATGCCCGCTCCGGTTTGCTCATAACGGGGAACAGGTTCCTAACAGCGCGCAGATACTGCTTGACGCAGTTCTTCATAGCGAATCCCCCTCTCCGGTACTGTTCAACCGCTCAAAGAACCGGGTGATGCCCTGGTTTACCTGCCGGTATTGCCGGGTGATTGCGGCCAGATAGTCCCGACCAGCCGGTTCCAGGTGGTAGTAGACCCGCTGCCGTTTCCGCCCCACCAGCTTGGAGTATTCGCTGATGTACTTTTCCTGCTCCAGCTTGTAGGCCACGGTGTAGATGGTGTTGGGCGAGATTTGGAGTTGGCCTTCGGAATAGTCTTCGATTGTTTTGGTGATGTCGTAAACGTAGCTGTCGCCCCGATTGAGCATGGAGAGAAACAGCAGTTCCGTCACGCCGGTGATAAAGTAGTTCTTTGCTGGCATAATTGTCCTGTACCTTTCTGTTCTGGCAAATCAATGGTAACACAAATAAAATTATACGTCAATAACACGAAGTTCAAATTATTACTTGACAGGATAATCTTGATGTGCTAAGATTGAGCGCATGGAAGGGCAGGCACTCAACGAAACAGGCAGAAAGGAGTTGAAAACTAATCCACAGCATAAATATGATTTCCTTCAAACAAACACAAAAGACGAGTGCCTTGAATGGTCTCATGTCCACAAGGTAAGAGGGAGTATCATAGGGTGGATGCATTCCCAATATTATACTGCTACTGAAGCTGCAAATATTGGTGAGATAGCATAAGTGTATAAGGAAATCTGGTTATCCCTTTGACTACCTTAATAGACCGGCTTATTGAATTTTGAACGCAATACAGCAGAGATATAGAGGGGACATATACGAAGAAAAGATAGGAATCTGTTTATGTCAAAACATAAGACGTAAATTATTCTTGTCACTTCCCACAGATTACCGGAACGGAACCTTTCAGGTTATCCGAATGAGTTTTGTTATCGTTTCTATAGACGGCACTTTATGACTAACCTCTATGGCCACCTTGCGGCTGCCATGCTTGCTTCGCCCGTGGTTGAGCAAAAGGGATAAGCCTCCTGATAAAAGGAGTACTTTTGGGTGAATTCCCTTACTTAGAAGCCAAAGCCAGACCATTATTCTCCTTTTCCAACAATTTAGGTAACAAGTTGTCCCATATCCATGGTTGGTTGCCACGAATCAAGTAACAGGGGCAAAAATATAGTAACAGGAGGAGATTCCCATGCAGAGACAAACTTAGCTGTGCTTCTTTAGTTGTATTCTTTCATATTAGAAAACTGCTGGAAAAGCCACTAAATCCCCGTTCCTACACAACTTATATTGATATTTTTATCGAAAGGTGATTATCATGAAAAAACTTTTTAAGCGTAAAATTTCGTTCTTTCTTGCTATGATTATGTGTTTTTCTTGTGTCGCATCGGCCTCTGCCGTTGAGGTACAAGATTCCTCAGAAGAATCCGACTCCTTTACTATCACGGTAATTCCGAACGAAGAGGCCGACCAGTATCTGCCAGAGGAATTGCTGGAGGCTATTGTTGAGGCTGAAACAGCGGAGGACTCTTCTGATGTTTCCGTTTGCGGGACCAGTATTCCCAAGAAAAGCAAGAAATGGAATTTAACCTCGGACGAACGATATGATTTCTCTGTAAGCACTACCTACCATACAATTTACTCCGATTACGTTTTTACTGGTCACTCTGGTAAAGTAAAAATACACTTACACGAGACTGGAGATAACGGTGGTGAATATATCTTTTATTTGTATAAGCGCGACGGCAACAAAACAGTCGTTATGAGCAAAACCATTGATCAAGGCACTACTAAAGATTATACAGTTGACGGCATTGGTTCCGATGATTTAGTGTATTTTGCTATTGTTCCTACGGATAACGTTCATACGATTCTGAAAAGCAGCTATATCAAGAAGGGCTAACAATAAAGGTCGAAACGAATAAAATTATTTCTATTATGTAGCGAGTCGCTAAAAATGTGAAAGACCTTTTTAGCACGATTTTACGAAAACGAGTCAAAGAGAGGACAATTTTTCATGTCTATCATTGAAATGTATCTGCTTGATATGCTGCATTATGTAGGGGTCGGGTTGTTGGTGTACACAGTCGCCCGGGTCATCTATATCCGCGTAAATCACAGGCAGGTGAACTGGAAACGGGAACTGATGCTCTGTCTGTTTGTGTCCTATCTGGTGGGATTGGCCTCCCAGACGGTTTTTCCCACCTGGCTCATCGCCAACTATGACGGAGAACCTTATTTCTATTTTTACCTCCGAGGCGTTGGCGTTCATTTGATTCGTTCTTCAACCGAAGGCATTCGAGTGGAGTGTTCTTTCAATGGAAGTGGCCCGCTGGATAATGTCAACCTGATTCCCTTGAAAACAATTCTGTCCCAGCTTTCCGGTCAAATTCCCGTCAACGGGGATGAGGTCGTGGAAACTTCCATCCTCAACCTGTTGGGCAACGTATTGTTGTTCAGTCCCATCGGGTTTTTCCTTCCGGCCCTCTGGTTGAAGTACCAGACCCCCAAGCGGGTGCTGTGGATGGGTTTGCGAATCACTGTGACGGTGGAGATTTTGCAATACCTCATCGGGCGCAGCACCGATATAGACGATGTTATCCTCAATACCCTGGGCGTGATGCTGGGTTTCCTGATTTACCGGTGGCTGTGCCGCCTGTTGGAGAAGCGGAAAATCGCGTGGTCGCAGGCATTTTTGACCCCCTATCAGGAATGAGAACTGGAGTCAAACAGAGAGTACTTGGTTTTCTGGATTCTTTGATCATATTCCTTCCTCCGGTTACATCCCCTTAAGGAAACCTACCTGTAGCGTCATTCTAAATGAACCAGAGCGTCCTGAATATGAGAAAGACCCCTCAAAGGAGAGCAGCATGGCATAGACCTTAACATTGACGGAAGCAGGCGAGTCCAATGTGGTGATAGCATTATACATTACAAATCATAATAAATAAACTTGCAATGGAGATAGCGATTTATCATGAATATCATGAAAAAGATGTTTGCACTTCTTGTTTCTATTTCTATGCTAATCGTATGCGGCTGCGGGTCTGCCGTTGCCGTAAACACTGATTCTACTGCTGATGATTTTTCCATTACAGTATCTGAAACAGATGATAACGGCGAGATCGAAGTGGTAACATATACCCTGGAGGATCTTTCCTGCACAGTGTATGACATTGATGGTAATGAGATTTACTCTGGTCCAGCAGTGGTGGAGAATTTGTTGGCGCGGTTTACGATCAAGGCAGATACTGTTAAATCAGGAAGTACAACTTATTGGTATCCCACAAAAGACAAGGAGGGTTTTGAAAGCGGTAATGGTATTGCTGTTACGGTTTCAATTAAGACCAATTCGAAGGCATCCAAGACAATTGGGTTGACGGATGGCGACAGTTCAGGTCGATCAACAAATAAAAATCTATCTGCCATCCTTTATACTGGTACTAGCGGACATTGGAAGTTTTATGTCACGAATCATTCTTCCAGCGATTTCAAGGTTACTGGTGGAAAACTTTCTTGGGAAATCTGAAAAGTTCAAACTACAACCATCGAAACGCTTTATCAGCATGAGAGGCTTATTTGTGTGAGCGGCGTCTCCAATAACAAATTCGACAAATAATCAATTTAGTCTGTTAGTTAAAAACACTGATGAAACAGCCAGCCCGAATCCTTCGGGTTGGCTGTTTTTCCATAACAACATCACAATTCAGAATATGTAAAAAGCTGCCTATATCATCTTCACCATTTCTCCCCTGCTCCAGCAGTCGCTTGGCCAGTTTATGGAACAGCGTCTTGCTCTCCTCATCCATCGGAGCAACCGTTTTCACATAGACTGCTATTGCTACTGACACATTATCGGCGGCCAGTCCCGTTTCTGGCTTGTTCGGCAACTCCTCACGGATACCCTGAACAACTGCGGCGGTGACATCGGCCCCGGATGAGTCGCCCAGAAAATATTTCTTGGAAACTTGAGTATGGTGCGGCATCAGAAGATACCCACCAACTATGAGCCAGAGCAGGAACAGTTGAAGCTGGAGATTGGTATTACAGGGGATTGGGTAAAAGCAAAAAAGATATGGGCGACAACGTGAATGGTTGCTGCGGAGCAGCCCGAAGCGACCATCCCACAATGTGAAAAAGGAGGTTAGACCAGTGCCGGAAGAACCAATACCGGAGAATTAGGTCATCTCTACCTGTCCGCAGTGCGGAACGCGCCTGATGTGTGGCAGGGTCATCATTGGCGGATTGCTGCAATGCTCCAGATGCAAACGCCATTGGCTGGTAGAGATGGACGCTGACAAAGTTCTCATCAAGCGAGTGACCCACATCCACAAACTGATGGAACATAAATGACCACAATACAAACCACAACCAAATAAAGCGAGACATACTGAAGTCAGAAGTCAAAAATTTGTTAGATAGGACTGGACCTGTCCATGAGCAGGACGAGCCCGGCAGATGGATTGCAATTCTAAGGGAGAATTGCGCCATCTGCCGGGTTCTTTTTATCCGCTGTCTGTATGTTCGCTGTTTTGCTGCCTCCGTTCAGGATTGCATATCCGCAACCTGATTGGAGGTTTTTATGTATTTTGACACGAAAGAATGCGGTAGACGGATTGCACGACTTCGCAAGCAACATGGGTTATTGCAGAGAGAAATGGCTGAGGAACTGAATGTGCGCCTTGACCATTACCGGGCAATAGAAGCGGGACGACATGGTTATTCAATTGATTTCCTTGTGGATTTGGCAGTCCGAATGGATGTGTCTCTGGATTATCTTATATTGGGACGCATGAACTACCCGGATCGGAGTTATATCAAAAACAAGCTGAACTGTATCGAAGATCTACTTACGGAACTGCAACGCAATCTGTAAGGTGGGAAGTGGGCGCGATGTGACCGCTACAGGGCGTACCGCGCACTCTGAAACACAAATCAATTCAGTTACAATTAACTTACAGCCAAGGCAACAAGGCTATATGAAGATCAAAAACCGAATACCATTCATCAGGAACGTTACCGTGTGATGAGCCAGACGGGCGGTGCGCCAGGACTCCCCCATCGGGGGACGAGCGATTTTAACCAGCCCCAAAATGCCGGACAGCAACCGGCAGGGCGAGGATGCCACACAGGGACAATGATACTTCCGTAACTCGCGGCCCGGCCACAAAGAAGGCGGGGAGGTATTTTCTCAATACCTATGGAGCGGCTCAGCAAGCCGCCGCCTGGTGATTTCCCACTTCTCTCAGGGGCGTCGAGGACAAATGTGAGAGAAAACCGCTTTATGATTTTATGGGGCCGATGCCGGAACTTTTCCTGCATCGGCCCTTGAACATACTCAGAGAAAGGATCATTTGCACATGGATCGAGATTTCAAGCAGTACCATCGGGGCGACATCTACTTCGCCAACCTGGACCCCCACTATGGTAGCGAACAGGGTGGCACCCGTCCGGTGCTAATCGTACAGAACGACATGGGCAACAACTATTCCCCTACGCTGATCGTGGCCGCTGCGACAAAACACGCCGACAAGAAACCCTATCTCCCCACCCATGTGGTGCTGAATCACATTCCGGGGATGGACTATGACGGCGACTCCCTTTTTATGATGGAACAGCTCTATACCATCGACAAGCAACGTCTCAGGGGCTATGCCGGTCATCTGACCACAGAGCAGCTCCGGCGGGTCAACGTGTGTCTGGCCGCCAGCCTGGGGCTGGAAAGCCGGAATGATAACGCTGTACGGATTTCGTCTCCTCGCAGGAAGAACCGCGCACAGCAACCCATTGATTCCTCTTTGTTACACTGCCTCTGCCCGGTGTGCCAGGGCAAGTTCTTCGACAGTCGGCAGTATTACATCCTTCGGGCAGACAGAACGCAGAAGGAGAAAGATGTCTGTACCTACTGTCAGACCCGTATGGGTTACGACTACTATGTTTTGCCCTACATCTGAGAGAATGGGCCGGAAGCCAAAACCCAATGGGCATTGATTTGAAAATCAATCCGGCGTTTACCAGCCGAATCCCGCCGTTGACCGATGAGGAGTTTCGGCAGTTGGAGGACAACATTTGGAGGAAGGTGTGGGTGCGGTTATCAGTCTCTATCGGTTGATTTTAGGATTATTGGTGCGGCCCAGAAGATAATCTGTGGAAACATGGTAGTAATCCGCCAGAAACAAAAGGTGTTCCAGGGGAATCGTCTGAAAGCCCCTTTCATACCGAGAATACACTGTCTGTTGAATCCCCATCTGCTCGGCAAGCTCCCGTTGGGTCAGGTCGGCATCCTCTCGGAGGTCCCGCAAGCGTTGAAAATACATAATTTCTACCTCTTTAGTACTCAATGATACTATTGACAGTAGCATAGAAAGTATGTATAATGAGTTTGCGAGTACTTCTAAGTACTAAAATGGAGGAGAAATTATGTATACCAGAAATGAAGTCGCACGGATGCAGCCGGATGAGCTTATCGCCGCACTGGATGACGCGGAGGAATGCTTACTGGAAGTGGAAAAAGCGGAACAGCACAGAAATGAATTTATCAGCAAGAAAAATGAATTGCTCAGTACTCGTGACGATTTGGAGCAAAATGGGACAAAGCTTCCGCTCCCTATTAAGGAATCTCTGATTTAATCCCCCAGATATTCTGAAATGTGCTATAATAATAAAAAGGATCGACAAAGGGTACAGGAGGATTCCCACCATGAAAGATCAGCAAACGTTTACCGACATTGAATACAGCATGAGAAAGAAGAAAACAAAGCGGGAAGAATTTCTGGAGATCATGGATGAGATCATCCCGTGGGATGAGTGGGTCAGCATCATAGAGCCATATTACCCCAGCGGCAAACGAGGCCGTCCTCCTATGGGAATTG
>JAJQBR010000074.1 GCA_021203185.1 Clostridiales bacterium | reverse complement strand
GTGGCGCGGCGGAGGCCGCGATGGAGGGGTTTCACGGCTGCAATCACTGATAAGACTGAGCAAACGGGATACCCCAATAACATAAAAAAGAAAGAGGAACCAAACTATGGCAATTTACGATCCCAAATCCCTGAAAGCGGAGGAGTTTATCAACCACGAGGAAATTTTGGAGACCCTGGCCTATGCCGATGCCCACAAGGAGGACGCGGAACTCATTGACCAGATCATCGCCAAAGCCAAAGAGCTGAAAGGGTTGTCCCACCGGGATGCCTCCGTGCTGCTGGCCTGTACCCTGCCGGACAAGGTGGAGCAGGTCTACGCCCTGGCGGAGCAGATTAAGAAGGACTTCTACGGCAATCGCATCGTGTTGTTCGCGCCGCTGTACCTGTCCAACTACTGCGTCAACGGCTGCACCTACTGCCCCTACCACGCCATCAACAAGCACATTCCCCGGAAAAAGCTCACCCAGGAGGAGATTCGCCAGGAGGTCATCGCCCTCCAGGATCTGGGCCATAAGCGGCTGGCCATCGAATCCGGCGAGGATCCGGTGAACAACCCCATCGAGTACATTTTGGAATCCATCCAGACCATTTACTCCGTCCACCACAAAAACGGTGACATCCGCCGGGTGAACGTCAACATCGCCGCTACCACTGTGGAAAACTACCGCAAGCTGAAAGAGGCGGGCATCGGCACCTACATCCTCTTTCAGGAGACGTATCACAAGGAATCCTATGAGAAGCTGCACCCCTGGGGCCCCAAGCACGACTATGCCTATCACACCGAGGCTATGGACCGGGCCATGGAGGGCGGCATCGACGACGTGGGACTGGGTGTCCTGTTCGGACTGGATATGTACCGCTACGAGTTCGCGGGTATCCTGATGCACGCCGAGCATTTGGAGGCCGCCCAGGGCGTCGGCCCCCACACCATCTCCGTTCCCCGTATCTGCCCGGCAGACGACATCGACCCCAGCACCTTCTCCAACGCCATCGACGACGACACCTTTGCCAAAATCGTGGCCTGCATCCGGGTGGCGGTGCCGTACACTGGCATGATCGTCTCCACACGTGAGAGCCAGCGCACCAGAGAGCGGGTACTGCACCTGGGAATCTCCCAGATCTCCGGCGGCAGCCGCACCAGCGTGGGCGGCTACACTGAGGAGATCCGCCCGGAGGACACGGTGCAGTTCGACATCTCCGACCAGCGCAGCCTGGACGAAGTGGTCAAGTGGCTGATGGATATGGATTATATCCCCAGCTTCTGCACCGCCTGTTATCGGGCGGGGCGTACCGGAGACCGGTTTATGGAGGTCTGCAAATCCGGCGCCATTCAAAACTGCTGCCACCCCAACGCGCTTATGACCTTGAAGGAGTACCTTGAGGACTACGCCACCCCCGCCACCCGCGAGGTAGGCCTTCAGCTCATTCAAAAGGAGCTGGCCAACATCCCCAACGAGAAGGTGCGGGCCATCACCGTCCAGCACCTGGCAGACATTGAGAACGGCCAGCGGGATTTCCGATTCTGATATACACCACATACGCCTGGAAGAAGGGAGTTTCGCCTTCTTCCAGGCAATTTTTGCGCTTTGTGGGAAAAGGGATGGAAAACGCCGTCTCTATACGGTATAATAGAGCAAAAAGAACAAGCATGGAGGGGTATTATGCGATTCTTTCACCTGGCGGACCTGCACCTGGGCAAGTCCCTTTACGGTTACTCTCTCATCGACGAGGGGGATCAGCCCTTTTGGGTGGACCGGCTGCTGGAAGCGGCGGACGAATACCGGCCCGATGCGGTTGTCATTGCGGGGGACGTGTATGACCGGGCGATACCGCCCAAGGAGGCCGTGGAGCTGCTGGATCGGCTGCTGACCGCCCTCTCCCAGCGGAACATCCCCGTACTGATGGTGGCGGGGAACCATGACTCCGGCCCCCGGCTGGCCTTCGCCAGCGACCTGTTGGAGCGGGAGGGGGTCTACATCGCCGGGGAGTGCCAAAAGGAACTGCCGCAGGTGACACTGGAGGACGAACACGGCCCCGTGACCTTCTGGCTGATGCCCTATTTATTCCCGGCAGCGGTGCGCTTCGCCCTGGGCCGGGAGGACCTGATTACCTATAACCAGGCGGTCCACGTCCTGTTGGATGCACAGCCTGTGGACACCACCCGGCGGAACGTGTTGGTGGCCCACCAGTTTGTGACCGCTGGCGGCGCAGAGCCAGAACAGGACGGCTCCGAGACCGCCGTGGGCGGTGTGGGCCAGGTGGACGCGGATGCCTTTGACGCCTTTGACTATGTGGCTCTGGGTCATATCCACGCTGCCCAGCGGGTGGGGCGGGAGACGGTGCGCTACGGCGGGTCGCCGCTGCCCTACAGCTTCTCCGAGGTAGGACAGCACAAGGGGCTGACCCTGGTAGAGTTGGGGGAGAAGGGACAGGTGGATGTTCAGCTCATAGAACTTCCCGCCCTCCACCGGATGCGCCAGGTGAAAGGGACGCTAGAGGAACTGCTCACCCTGGGGACAGAAGATGCCTCTCTCCGGGAGGACTACCTGCGGGCGGTGCTGACCGATGTGCAGATGCCGCCCCGGACGATGGAGCGGCTGCGGGCGGTTTACCCCAATCTGATGGAGGTGGCGCGGGAACTGCCACAGGCGGCCCAGCGCGCTGCCGGACGGACGTCCCAGGTGAAAGAGCGTCCGCTGGAGGACTTGTTCAGGACCTTTTACACCCATCAGGCGGGGGAGATTCCCGACCAGGCACAGGAGGAACTGGCGGCTTTCGCCGCGCAGCAGGCCCGACAGGGGGCGCTGCCGGAGCTGCGCCGGGGAGAGAGTGCGGACAAAGACACGTTGGCGCTGGTGGACTTCGCCCTGCGCCGCTTTGGAGAGGAGGAGCAGGTATGCGACCCGAAAAACTGACCATGTTTGCCTTTGGTCCCTACGCCGGGGAGACCACGGTGGACTTCATCCAGCTGGGCAGTGGGCTGTATCTCATCTCCGGCAGCACCGGCGCGGGGAAAACCACCCTGTTTGATGCCATCGTCTACGCTCTCTACGGCGTAGCCAGCGGCAGCGGGCGAACGGCGGAGATGTTCCACAGCGACTACGCCGGGAAGCATGACCGAACCTGGGTAGAACTGACCTTTACTCAGGGCGGGCGGCGGTTCCGGGTGAACCGGGAGTTTCGTTTTCCCAAAAAACGGGACGGCTCCGTGGGCAAGCCCGCCAAAAATGCCCTGCTGGAGGAGGAGGGGAAACTTCCCGTGAAAGGGGAGGCCGCCGTCACCGCCCGTATCACCCAATTACTAGGACTAGACGCCACCCAGTTCCGGCAAATCGTCATGCTGGCGCAGGGGGAATTTCGGCGGTTCCTGGAGGCGAACAGCGACGAGCGGGGAAAGATTTTGGGCCAGCTTTTTGACAACCGGCTGTATCTGGACTTCCAGCAGCGGTTGAAGCGGGGGGCGGACTGTCTGGAGGCCCGGCGGCAGGAGACGGAGCGGGAGATGGAGCTGCGGCTGAGTACCCTCAGCCTCCCGGAAGAACTGACGGAGGAGCAGCGGAGCCGCTTCACCCTCTACCATCCCAGACTGGAGGAGGCATTGGCCCAGCTGGAGGCCGGGGATCGGCAGGCGCTGGAAACGCTGGACGGGGAAATTTGCGCCCAGGAGACCCGGCGGGAGCAACTGCAGACCCAAAAGACTCTTGCCCAGCAGCGAAACCAGCGGTTGGACGCGCTGGAACAGTGCCGCAGGGAAGAATCTGCACTACAGGCCCAGGCGGAGCCGATGGAGGCCCTGGCTCTCCAACTGGACAGAGGCAGGAAGGCCCTTCGGCTGGTATCCCCCAGCGCACACACGTTAGATCAGACCAGGAGCCGCCTGCTCCAGACCCAGAGAGAGATGGACGGGTGGAAAAACCAGCAGGAGCGGGAAACCCAGAGGTTCCAATCTTTGGAGAAAGACTTTCAGCGATGGCGGGAGCAGACCCCACAGATGGAGCGGCTGGGCCACCAAGTTCAGACCATCGGGGAGGCGCTGCCTGACTATGACCGGCTGGAATCCGTCCAAAAAGCGTTGGACGATGCCAGCCGTCGTCTGGATACCGCCCGGCGGGACGAGAAGATGGTTCAGGGAACCAAACAAAGATTGGAAACCCAGCAGACCGCTTTACTGGCTCAACTGGAACCCCTCAAGGGCGCGGAAGTGACCTGCGTCCGGCTGACAGCGGAACAGAAGCAGGCCAGCCAGCGGCTGAACCGCCTGACCGGATTGGAAAACCAAATCACAGAACTGAAAACGATTTTGGCCCAAGGCCAGGATTTGAGCCGCCGCCAACAGCGGCAGCAGCAGCGCGTTCAGGCGGCGACAGAGCGGCGCAGCTACCTGTACGATGCTTTTTGGAACGGGCAGGCCGGTATCATGGCGGAGCAATTAGAAGAAACGTTGACGCAGAACGGCGAGGGCGTCTGTCCCGTCTGCGGCGCCCGGCACCGTCGGGGGAATCACCCGACCTTTGCGCAGAAACCGGCGGAGACCCCCTCCCAGGAGGAATTGAACCAGGCCGAGACCTATGAAAAAGAGGAACAGAGGAAGAATAATGTCCTGTTGGATGAACTTTCGGAAAAGCGAAACAGCTGGAGGGCAGGGAAAAAGGCTGCATTGAATCTGGCGGCAGAGCTGTTCCCGGAAACGCTGGATTGGGACACACTGGCCCGGCCGGGGTATCTGACTGAGGCCATTTCCCAGGGTCAAGCCGACCTGACTGCGGTGGAAACCGCATTGCAAAAAGCGCAGGAGCAGCAGCAGGCCAAAGAGACCGCCGAGGCTGCGCTGCAAGCCTTGCTTCCCCGGCTGGAGCAGGCCCAGGCAAAGCTGGACGAACAGACAGAGCGCTGCCGGACGGCGCAGGAGGAGGTCACCCGCCTGACTGCCCAGGCGGAGGAGGGGTGGCGCACACTCCCATTCCCCTCCCGGCAGGAAGCTCTTGCGGAGCAGGCCAGGTTGTCCGCCAAACGGAACCAGTGGCAGCGGGGGTTAGACCATGCTCAGTCCGCGCTGGACGAGAGCCAACGGGAGTTGGCAAGGCTGGCCGGTCTGCTGGATACCGGGGAGTCCCGTCTGACCGCCCAGCAGCAGGAACTGGAAACCGCCGCCATGTCATTGGAGGCTGCGTGGAAGGGCGCGGGGTTCGCGTCTCTGGCGGACTATCAACGGGCGCTGGCCCCGGAGGGGCAGACCATCGACGAGGACTGGCTGACTGCTCAGGAGGCCGTGCTGACTGACTACCAGAACCGCCGCCGGGACTGTGCCAGCCGTCTCCATTCGCTGGAAGAGGAGACCGCCGGGTGGGAGCGGAGTGACCTGGCGGCGCTGGACGGCGCACTGCATACGCTGGAGGGCCAGCTTGCCGCCCGGAAACAGGCCCGCGACCAACAGTATCACCGGCGGGAGGCCAACCAGCAGGTGGCTTGCGGAGTGGCTCAGGGACAGTCAGAACTGCGGCGCATCGCCCCGGCGGAGCGGGAGCTGAAACGGCTGGCGCAGGTGGCCAACGGCCAGGACACCGCCCTGGGCCGATACAGCTTTGACCGGTATGTACTCAGCGCCTTTTTTGAGGAGATTATCGCCCAGGCGAATTGCCATCTGGACGTGATGAGCGGCGGCAAATACAGCCTGGCCCGGCGGGAGACCGCCGACCGGAAAAACGGCGCGGCGGGGCTGGAGCTGGAGGTGCGGGACGCTTTCACCGGCGAGGCCCGGCGCACTCCATCTCTCTCCGGCGGCGAGTCCTTCCAGGCGTCGCTGGCTCTGGCGCTGGGCCTCTCCGACGTGGTGCAACAGCACGCCGGGGGCGTCCAGTTGGAAACCATGTTCATTGATGAGGGCTTTGGCTCTCTGGACAACCAGGCGTTGGAAAAGGCCCTGGAGGTGTTGCGTCAGCTGGCCGGGGACAGCCGACAGGTGGGGATCATCTCCCACGTGGAAAAGCTGGAGGAGTGTATTCCCCAGAAAATACTGGTCAAAGGCGGCAGGAACGGCAGCACCATTGAGCTGCAAATTTGAGCATCCGCAGAGGCAAAGGCCACTTGACAGGAACAATGAACCGTTCTATAATGAATCATGCAAAGAAAACATACACGATTCAATGGAGGTATCTTTATGCTGACAAAAAAACGGTTCCGCTCCGCCATTTGCCTGACGCTGCTGCTGAGTTTGGTGGCAGTCTGCACCGCCTGCGGCGCACAGTCTGCCAGCGAAACGCCTACGGCTGACCTCGTTGCCAGCGTTATCCTCTGCGACGAGGAGAAAGACGCTGAGCTGGAATATTACGCTGTCTACGACAGCGGCGACGCAGTAGAAACGGACGCTTTTACCGCAGACGATGCAAATTATTACACCGCCGACACCGGCTGCTTTTCCTCCTACATTGACGACGACAACGTGGTGCGAAACATCCTGGAAACCGTCAGCCTGACCGACGGGGAGGGGAACGCAGTGGGGGAGGACGACACGCTCACCACGCTGATGCAGGCGGTGGCCGACACTGTCACCCACGAGATTTGGACTTGCACACTGATTGAGGACAACGGCCAGTATTTTGCCTTTGTCAAGTTGAACGTCAATCTCCAAAGCCCCTGCGACCTGTACGCTTATGATGAGCAGACCCAGACCCTGACGCTGCTGGGCGAGTGGAACGGAGTGGATCTGATTGGAATCGCCGTCTAACTGGTTCCCGGTTACTTGACGTCCGCTGACCTGTCTTGTTTCTCTGAAAAGCGCCGCGTTCCTATCGTAATGCAAAGCAAATTTGTCTGTGGATTGTCCCAAATGGGGGTGAAAGAGACTTGACGGTTTCCGCCTTGATACGCTACAATAAAATAATAAGTTTGTATTTTTCGGGACACGGGGAAGGAGACAGCGGGATATGGCGGATTCCAACATCACCAAACGGGCGTTGGCGACGGCGATGAAAGAGCTGATGGAACAGATGCCCTTCTCCAAAATCAGCGTGGGGGACATCTGCGAAAGATGCGGCATGAACCGCAAGAGTTTTTACTACCATTTCCGGGACAAATATGACCTGGTCAACTGGATTTTCGACATTGAGTTTTTGCAGCTGACCGTTCAGCACGAGGAGGGCATTCGCTGGGCGCTGCTGGGAGATCTGTGCCGGTATTTCTACGACAACCGGGTTTTTTATCGGCGGGCGCTGGAGGTGAAAGGACAGAACTCCTTTTCCGACCACTTCCGGGAGATGCTCTCCCCGCTGCTGCGGGAACTGCTGAAAAAGGCCCTGGCCGAGCCGAGGCAAGTGGAGTTTTACATCAATTTCTATTCCGACGCCTTCCTCTGCGCTCTGGAGCGGTGGCTCTCCAGCCGGGACTGTATGCCGCCGGAACAGTTTGTGTCGCTGCTCCAGTCCTGTGTTTTGACCCTGGCCGATTTGACCAAGCTGGAGGAGGAGACGGAGTAGACGGTATGACTGCGGCCTGTGTCACAAATCACCACGTTTTACAACATTCGTGTTATGGAAGAATACTACCGGTTTCCGGTTTAAACGAGCATAGAGTTTTCAAACGTCCACACAATCCGAGAACAAAAGAAAGGAAGGTTTTGCATGAATTTTGTCTTTGTTTCCCCCCAGTTCCCCGACTGTTACCGACACTTCTGCCAGCGTTTGAAGGGCAACGGCGTCAACGTGCTGGGCATTGGCGACTGCCCCTATGCCTTGCTGCACCCGGAGCTGAAAGCCTCCCTGACCGAGTATTATAAGGTGGACACCATGGAGGACTACGACCAGATGCTCCGGGCGGTGGCCTATTTCACCTTCCGCTACGGCAAAATCGACTATCTAGAGTCCAACAACGAGTACTGGATGGAGCAGGACGCCCGTCTGCGCCAGGACTTCCACATCACCAGCGGCCTCCAGCCGGAAGATATGCGGAAGTTCAAAAACAAATCCGCCATGAAAGCCTATTACGCGGCGGCGGGTATCCCCACCGCCCGGTATCACCTGCTGACAGATCGGCAGAGCGCCCTGGATTTCGCTCATCAGGTGGGATATCCCCTGGTGGCCAAGCCCGACAACGGGGTGGGTGCCGCCGGGAACCGCACCATCCGCTCAGATGCGGACCTGTACCGGCTGTTTGACATGGATTTAGGCTCTCAGTATATTTTGGAGGAGTTCGTCTCCGGGGACGTGTCCGCCTTTGACGGCATCGTCAACAGCAAGGGGGAGATCGTCTTTTGCGCCAACCACGTGACTACCATCTCCATTATGGACATGGTGCAGCACCACGGCCCCATGTACTACTCCGTGCTGAAGGACGTCCCCTGGGACATGCTGGAGGCGGGTAAGGCGGTGCTGAAATCCTTCGGCCTGAAAAAGCGCAGCTTCCACCTGGAGTTCTTCCGGCTCACCGAAGCCAAAGAGGGGTTGGGCAACGTGGGGGACATCGTTGGCCTGGAGGTCAATATGCGCCCCGCCGGAGGCTACACCCCGGATATGATCAACTACGCCACCAGCGCCGACTACTATCAGCTGTGGGCGGACATGATCTGCTACGACGAACCCCGCCACGGCTACGACGGCCAGCGATATTACTGCGCCTACGTTGGCCGGTGGGATGAGAAGCGTTATCGCCACTCCCACGACGACATCTGCCAGCGGTACGGTTGGCGCATCAAGGATTCTGGCCGCCTGACAGGTATCCTGGAGGGGACGATGGGTGACGACTTCTTCATCGGCGTGGCCGACACCGCCGAGGCCAGAGACGAAATGATCGGGTATATGTTGGAGGAATAAGGGAAATAGCTGTTAGCCGTTAGCTTTTAGCTCTTAGTCTGGTATCGCAAGCCAATAGCGAACAGCTTTATAACACTGAAATAAGCACAAAAAACCAGCCGGGAAAAGGGCAGTCCTTCTCGGCTGGTTTTGCGTTGTACAGATTATTGCAGCTCCGGCTTCACCTGGAAATACCCCTGACTGGCTCCGCAGACGGCGCAAAGCTCCGGCGCGCGCCTGGCCACCACCAGATGGCCGCACTTCCGGCACTCCCAGACCACCTCTCCGGCCCTGGCAAAGACGGTTTGGGCCTCCACGCTGCGGATCAGCTTCTGGAACCGCTCCTCGTGGCCCTTTTCCACCGCCGCTACCAGCCGAAACCGGGCCGCCAGCTCGGAGAAGCCCTCCGCCTCTGCGTCCTCGGCGAAATGGGCATACATCTCCGTCCACTCGTAATGCTCCCCGGCGGCGGCGCTTTTCAGGTTCAGCGCCGTGTCCCCGATGCCGGAGAGGGCCTGGAACCACAGCTGGGCGTGTTCCCGCTCGTTGTCGGCGGTCTCCCGGAAGATGGCGGCAATTTGCTCGTACCCCTCCCGGTGGGCCACCTGGGCGAAGAAGTCGTATTTGCTCCGGGCCTGGGTCTCCCCGGCGAAGGCCGTGCGCAGGTTTTGGTCGGTTTTGGTGCCAAGCAGTTCTTTTCCGTATTGTTTCATGGCGATACCCTCCTGTTTGATGAGGGTATCTTTCCCAACAGGCGGGGATTTATCCGTTACGCATAGAAAAAGGCGGACGCCTGCGGCCTGGCCGTGGCTCCGCCTTTCTGCGTCCTTAGTACAGCTCCCGCAGGACGTTCTCGGAATACTCCCGCAGCGCGGCCAGGTTCCGAATGGAATCGCCGCACTGAATGACCCGCTCCCGCACCGGGTCCGGCAGGACGGTGAAGTAGCACTCCGCGTCCCGGTCACAGTGGAGCAGGTGGTTTAAGTTTCGATAGTTCTGTTTTTTCACGGTTTTGTCTCCCATTCCGCGCCGTTTCCGGCGCATGGATATGGTGGACAAAATGGACGCGGTTTATTCGTTTTCCAGGGTGATGAACTGCTGCAACGCGAAACCGGACACGCCGTTCCACTCCACCACGAACCAGTTTTGGTAGCGGTTCCAGATGGTCAGCCGGGTGCCGTCCTGGAGGGACACCACCACCTCGCTGGCGGTGTCCGGCGCGGCGCGGACGTTCAAACTACCCCAGTTCAGATCCACATAGCCCGCCTGGGGCGACTGGAGGGCCAGAAAGGGCAGGGAAAAGTACTGGGCCACCGCCTCCGCCAGCGCTTTGGCGATTTCCGGCACGCTGTCCCGAATCCACTGGGCGTCCTCCGGGTTGTCGTGGTAGGCCAGCTCCACCAACACGGCGGGGGCCGCGACCTTCGCCACCTCCCCGATAGTGGTAGTGGGCAGGGCGCGCACCTTCTCCGGCTGGGGGTAAATGGTACGCAGTTGGTTGACGATCAACTGCGCGGCCCGGCGGCTGTGGGCGGAGTTGGGGGAATAGTACACGTCAGTCCCCTGGAGGACGCCGGAGAGGGCCTCCGGCGCGGCGTTGCTGTGCAGCGCCAGGTGCAGGGAAAACTGCCCGGCGTTGGACGCCTCGATGGACTGGGCGGCGGTCATATCGGTGGTATTTCGTACAAAGGAGATACCGCAGGCGCGAAACCACCGCTCCAGCTGGTCGGCAATCAGGTTCATGTACAGTTCTTCGTTCCCGCCGCCCACGTAGGGGTTGAACTCCTGAGAGGAGGGGGACAGATAGACAAAAGGCATAGACAGGGCCTCCCAAATCAGACTACCCCAATCTATGCCGGTGGGGGAGAGGGGGAACCGCTCTCTAATCCAACATCTCCCCTATGGCGTTGGACAGGGCGGCGAACTGCTCCAAACTCAGCTGTTCCCCGCGGGTGTTTTCTTCCAGGCCGCAGGCGGTCAGGGCCTCCCGCAGCTGCTCCTTGGTCAGCTGAGTGGAAAACGCAGAGGACAGACCGTTCAGCAGCTTTTTTCGCCGCTGGTGAAAGGCTGCCCGCACCACCTGAAAGAACCGCGCCTCACTGTCCACCGCCGCAGGGGGCTCGGAGCGCGCCGTCATTCGCACCACCGCCGAGGTGACCTTTGGCGCGGGGTAGAAGCAGTGAGGCGGCACCTCAAACAGCAGCTCACAGTCCGCGTAGTATTGGCACAGCAGCGTAAAAGCACCGTAGTCGCCGGTGTTGGGTCGGGCGCAGACGCGCTTTGCCACCTCCCGCTGAATCATCACCGTGACGGAGGCGAAGCGGCGGCTCTCCAGCAGCCGGGTCAGCACCGGCGTGGTGATGTTATAGGGCAGGTTGGCGCAGACGATGGGGGTCAGCCCGCCGAACTGTTCCTCCAGCAGCGCATCTAAATCCAGCTTCATAATGTTGCCGGGAATCACCGTCACGTTGGAACAGTCGGCCAGCGTCTCCGCCAGCACCGGCAGCAGGGCGGCGTCCAGCTCCACTGCCACAACTTTACCCGCCTGCCCGGCCAGCTGGACGGTCAGCGGGCCAATGCCCGGCCCGATTTCCAGTACGGCGGTGGTCTCGTCCGCCCCCGACGCCTCGGCAATGGCTTGGGGAACGCTGCCGTCGATGAGGAAGTTCTGCCCCATGGACTTGGAGAAGTGGAAGCCGTACCGGGTCAGCAGAGGCTTGATTTCGCGCAAATCACAGAGATTCATCTTGGAATCACCTTTTTCAATCAATAGAATGGGGGAGAGGCAAACAAAGGGACAAAAAGCGGCGCTCGAATCCGCCCTTTCCGGTCCGAATACGAGCGCCTGATGCAACATTAATCCTCTTTGGGATAGCTGATGTCCTTTTCCAGCAGATCCAGGGGAACCTGGCTGTCCTGGGCCATGCCGATTTTCCGGAACCCGTTGCGGGTGTAAAACCGTTTGGCGATTTGGTTGGTGGGGGCGCAGCGGAGCCGCAGCTTATCCCGGCCCAGAGGCCGGGCGGTGGAGACCGCCTGTCCGATGAGCTGGACGCCCAGCCCTTTGTGGCGGTAGGTAGGATTCATGTAGACAAAGGGGACGAAGCAGACGCCGCTTTCCGCGTCCCGCTCCAGGTTCATCTGAATCATGCCCACGATTTCCTCGCCCAGGCAGGCCACCATCACCGACTTGGGTTCCCCCAGGCTGGCGCGCAGGGCCGCCTGATAGAACGCCTCCCCATCGAAGAACGCCTCCCGCCCGTGGATGTCCACCCACGCCTCGTGGCGGTAGCGGAAATACAGTTCTTTTTCCTCGTAGGGCAGCCAGGGGCGGAACCACAGGTTGGCGTTGCCCATGGCAAAGACGGTTCGTTCCTCACCGGGGCCGCGCTGGCTAATCATGGTGGAAATTTCCAGCGGCAGATGGGAATTGTCCGCCTCGAACACCACCCGCACGTCGCGCCCTTCCACCTCGATGCAGGCCACGCCGGTGTTGTCGCTGTGGGGAACTTTGCCAATCCCCTCCAGACCGTAGCCGTGGAACCAGGACAGCGCCGTCCGAATCACCATGCCGTGGGAGAAGCAGGCCACGGTTTTGCCGGGATTGGCGTCGGCGATTTTAAAAATCGCCTCCACCATTCGCTGCTGCACCTGCTGGTAAGTCTCGCCACCCTCCACGGAGTAATCGGGGGAGACCTCCCCAAAGAGCCGCATCCGCTCCGGGTCGTGTACCTGCACGTCGCCAAAAGGCAGATCCTCCCACACGCCAATGCCAATTTCAATCAGCCCCGGCTCGATTTGCAGCGGCAAATGGTGCGGCACATAAATCGCCCTGGCGGTAGTCTTGCACCGGGTCAAAGGGCTGGAATACACCGCATCGATGGGTACCCCGTCAAAGCGGCCCGTCAGGGCCGCGATCTGCCGGTACCCGGTGTCGGTGATGAGGGAATCGTACCAGCCGTGCATCCGGCGGTACAGGTTGCCCTCCGCCTGGGCGTGGCGAATCAAATACAGTCGCGTCATTGCAGCGCTCGCTCGCTTTCTCTATACTTTACCAGGGCTTTACGCCGCCAGTCAGTTCGCTGACCGAACGCAGTCCCTGCTCTGCGGCCAGTTCCGCCAGGCCGTCCCGCACCTTCAGGGGGGCGCAGGGGTCGGCAAAGCAGGCCGTTCCCACCGCCACGGCGGTGGCCCCCGCCAGCAGCATCTGAGCCGCGTCGTCGCCTTTGGCCACGCCGCCCATGCCCAGTACGGGGATGTTTACCGCATTGGCGACTTCCCACACCATCCGCACCGCCACCGGAAGCACCGCCGGGCCAGACAGTCCGCCGGTGTTCATATGCAGCACCGGGCGGCGGCTTTTCACGTCAATGCGCATCCCCCGGATGGTGTTGATGAGGGAGACCGCGTCCGCCCCCGCATTTTCCACCGCCCTGGCGATAACAGCGATGTCGGTGACGTTGGGGGAGAGCTTGACCATGACAGGCACATTTCCCGCGTGTTTTTTGGCACACTCGGTTACCTCGGCGGTCATTTCCGGGACGGTGCCGTACTGCAAACCGCCGCACTTCACGTTGGGGCAGGAGACGTTGACCTCGATCATGTCCACCCCCGCGTCAGCGAGTTTTTCACACATAATGCCGTACTCCTCCGGCGTGTTGCCGGAGATGTTGGCGATGATTTTCAGGTCGTGCTGCCGCAGATAGGGCAGCTCCTCCGCGATGAAGCGGTCTACGCCGGGGTTTTGCAGCCCCACAGAGTTCAAAATGCCCATGGGCGTCTCCGCAATGCGGGGCGGAGGATTGCCCTCTCTTGGGTGGAGGGTCAGCCCCTTGCAGCAGATGCCGCCCAGCTCATCAATGTTATAAAACTGGCCGTACTCCCGGCCAAAGCCGAAGGTGCCGGAGGCCACCACAATGGGGTTCTTCATGGACATCCCCGCCAGGGTGACGCCCATCTCTACGCCATTGATGACGCTCATGCCCAGTCCACCTCCTCTGCGGAGAACACCGGCCCGTCCTTGCAGACGTGCCGGTAGGCGCCGCCCACCGAACAGGCGCACACCAGGCAGGCCCCCACGCCGCAGCCCATCCGCTCCTCCATGGAGACCTGACAGGAAACACCGAAGTCCTTCGCCGCCTTATAGACGTTTTTCAGCATGGGTTTTGGGCCGCAGGCGAAAACCGCGCTGATGGTTTTATCTTCCTCCAGGTACTGCCTCACCAGCGCGTCCACAAATCCGGGATACCCCACGGAACCGTCGTCGCTGGCCACCCGCACCGGGCAACCGGCCTGCTGAAAATCCTCCAGCAGAATGACGGCCTGCCGATTGCGGAACCCCAACGCGGCCGCCGTGCCGCTGGGAGCGGCTTTCGCCGCGTAGAGCATGGGCGGGACGCCGATGCCGCCGCCTACCACCAGCACTTTGCCGGTTTCGGGATAGGCGTAGCCGTGGCCCAGGGGACCCAGCACATCCAGCGTGGAACCTTCCGGCTGTTTGGCGAGCCAGGCGGTGCCTTCGCCCCGTACCTGGAACACCACCCGGAGGGTATCCCTCTCCGCGTCACAGATTGAAATGGGGCGGCGGAGCAGATGGCCCTCGCCGCAGGCGATGTTGACGAACTGGCCGGGCCTGGCAGACCGGGCCATCTCCTCCGCTTCCAGCAGGAAGGAGAAGGTGTCTGGGGTCAGCCGATCCGCCCGAATGATTCGACAAAGAGCTTGTACAGGCATAAAAGACCGCTCCTTTAGTCCAAAATGGGGGTAATGGCGGTAATGGCGTCCCGCATCTCAAGGGCGGCGGAACGGGCTGCCTCCTGGTAGTCCGCGCCGTCCATGCCCGTTTTTCTCCAGGCACACATAATGCCCCGGGAGGAGTTGACAATTGCGCCGTGGCCCTTTTCATCGAAGGCGAAGCGCACGTCCTCAGCGGTGCCGCCCTGCGCACCGTAGCCGGGAACCAGCAGGAAGGTGTGGGGCAGCGCCTTGCGCAGCTGGGCCAGCTGTTCCGGCCAGGTGGCCCCCACCACAGCGCCCACCCGGTTGTAGCCGTAGCGATCCAGATAGCCCTCGCCCCACTTGGCGGCGAGAGTACCCATCACATCGTAAATCTTACCGCCGCCGATTTCCAGGTCTTGCAGATCCACGGCGGAGGGGTTGGAGGTCCGCACCAGCACAAAGAGGGCCTTGTCCTCCTGGTTGGCGATTTTCAGGAAGGGGTTCACCGCGTCCGCGCCCATGTAGCCGTTGACGGTGACGCAGTCCGCGTCGAAGCAGGGCAGCTGCGCACCGCCCACCACGGTTTTGCCCAGCCAGCCCTCGGCATAGGCGGAAGCGGTGGCCCCGATGTCGCCCCGCTTCACGTCTGCGATGACGTACATCCCCTTTTCTTTGGCATAGCGGATGGTGCGCTCCAGCATCTCCATCCCCTCCCAGCCCAGCAGTTCATAGTAGGCGGCCTGGGGCTTCACAGCGGGGACGATGTCACACAGCGCGTCGATGAGGCCGCAGTTGAATGCGAAAATGGCCTCTGCCGCAGCCTTTCGCGTCTCGCCGTATTGGGCGATGGCTTGGTCGATCATGGGCTGGGGGACATATTCCAGCCGGGCGTCCAGTCCGGCCACGGTGGGGTTCTTGGCGCGAATGATTTTTTCCTGTAAACGGTCAAAAGACATCTTGTTTCCTCTCTCTGTTCAAAAGTCGATTATTCGTCGTAACGGTAGATAATGTTGCCGCCCACGATGGTATATTTCACCTTCCCCTTTACCTGCATCCCGGCGAAGGGGGTGTTGCGGCCCTTGGAGCGGAAATCGCCCGGGTCGATGGTCCACGCCTCATTGGGGTCAAAGATGGTCAGGTCGGCGTCCGCGCCCATACTCAGGTTGCCCTTGCGAAGCCGCAGGATGCGGGCGGGGTTGATGGTCATTTTGCGGATTACATCCACCAAAGTCATTCTGCCGGTGTGGTAAAGCTGGGTCAGCGCAATGGCCAGGGAGGTCTCCAGCCCCACCATGCCGCTGGGGGCCTCGGTCAGGGGCTTGGCCTTTTCTTCGGCGGAGTGGGGGGCGTGGTCGGTGACGATACAGTCGATGGTGCCGTCCCGCAAGCCCTCCACGATGGCCTCCACGTCCTTGGTGGGGCGCAGCGGCGGATTCACCCGGGCCATGGATCCCTGGAGCAGCACCTGCTCGTGGGTCAGCGTGAAATACTGGGGACAGGTCTCGCAGGTGATTTGAACCCCTCTGCGCTTGTAGCGCCGGACGATGTCCACACTTTTGGCGGTGGAGATGTGGCAGATGTGAACCGGCTGGCCCGTCTCCTCGGCCAGCATCGCGTCCCGCATAATCATGATCTCCTCCGCAATGGCGGGGCGGCCATGAACACCCAGCTGCCGGGAGACCCGGCCCTCGTTGACGGCGTAGTTGTCGGCCAGGGTGCTGTCCTCCTCATGGCAGAGGATGGGCAGCTTCTGGCGGCCCGCCACGATAAGTGCATCCCGCATCAGGTTGGCGTCCATCAGCGGCACACCGTCATCGGAGAGGGCCACGGCTCCGGCGGCTTTCAGCGCCTTGAAATTGGTGCGCTCCTCACCCAGTTGCCCCACCGTGACGGCGCCCACCGGCCACACCTGGACGCCGCTGCCCTCCTTCTGGGCTTTCTCGCGGATATAGCGGATGGTTTCCGGGTTGTCGGCCACGGGTCTGGTGTTGGCCATGCAGGCGATGGAGGTAAACCCTCCGTGGGCGGCGGCGGCGGTCCCGGTGACGATGTCCTCTTTGTAGGTCAGGCCGGGATCCCGCAGGTGGACGTGCATATCCACCAGCCCGGCGCAAACGGCGAAGCCCCTGGCGTCCACCACCTGGGCGTAACGGTCCTCCAGCTGGCTCCCAATGCAGGAAATGCGCCCGTCCTCGATGAGGATGTCCATTTTCCCGCCAATTCCGCTGACCGGATCGATGATTTTGCCCTGTTTGATCAGCAGTTTCATGTTTTCACTCCTTCGTTATCGTAGCGCCGCGCCCCTTTGTGCGGCGTGTTTATCATTTTCCTATGCTCAATTATACATGAAGAGCGGCTTCTTTGCAATCTGTTTTGGGTAAAATCTTGACATTCCAACTTCTTCGCTTTATAATTTTGCAGGTACGAACATACAAAAACTATATAAAAACTTTACAAATACTTTACAGGAGGGAGCCACATGAAAAAAACGGAAGCAGGACAGTTTTCTGTGCGGGAGACCAATATTGTAAAGGGCGTGGCCATCATAATCCTGGTGTTTCACCACTGTTTTTTGAGCACAAGACGTTTTGGAGCATACGACGTCAGTTTTTTCCCTTTTACAGAGGAGATAATCATTTTTGCTGCGCGTGCCGGGAAATGCTGCGTTGGTATCTTCACCTTTCTCAGCGCCTATGGTCTGAGCCGCACCTATCAGAAACGGAGCGCCTGCGGGGAGGGGGAGATTTCCGATCGAGTGCGGACGGAGAAATTTGTGCTGCGCCGAACCGTCAATCTGCTTTCCGGGTTTTTGTTTGTGTTTGTCCTTGTCTTTGTGTGCGGGCTGTTTTTAGGACCGAAACCGTCTTTTTCCTATTATACAAAGGACAGCGGCGTCCTTCTCTCCGCCTATTATGTGCTGCTGGATGCGTTGGGGCTTTCCAACCTGGCTGATACGCCCTCGCTGATCGCAACCTGGTGGTATATGGGGCTTGCGCTGACCGTCATCCTTCTGTTTCCCATGATGTTCAAGCTGTATCAGAAATTTGGATGGGTGCTGATTCCGGCGTTCTTCTGCCTGTTATGCTCCCTGCAACTGGATATTTCTGATTTTAACCGCTGGCTGGTTTTGGTTCCCATTGGTATCCTGTTTGCAGATCGGAATTTGTTGGAGCGCATCAAAGCGCATCCCGTGGCAAAGCGTCCATCCGTGGACTTTTTGCTGAAATTCTTGGGGACCTCCGGCATCGTTTTACTGCTGGCGTATCTCTCTGCGGACAGCTATGAGATTGAAGCCTACGGCGCAAAACTTCTTCCCGGTCTGCTGGCGATAGCCGTGGTCATATGGGCTTCCATTTTCCTGACCAATCTGCCGGTGGTTTCACCAATTTTAGCGTTTTTGGGGAAACAATCTATGAACATTTACCTCATCCATAATTTTTTGAGGGACCGGTGGTTTGAGACCCAGATTTATTCCTGTAAACATTTTGTCCTGATCGTCCTGGTTCTGCTGGCAATCAGCACCGTTCTTTCCATCGGCATCAACACACTGAAAAAATACAGCGGCTATGATCATTTGGTGCAAAAACTGCATCAGTGGTTGGGTGCATAGAAAGATCGCCCAAAAATAACCGATTCCCTTCGGGCAAAAAACCTGCAAAGCCGCGCATACTAAGGAAGCACGGCTAAGTGCCGCAGCTTAACTTGAGAGAGGTGAGTGCAGCGATGAAATATTCCAACTTCCTGCGGGGCATGGGAATGGGGATTGCCGTTGGCGCGGCTGTGGGGGCGATGGTCCCCACCCACCGCAAGCACAGCGTGAAGCGGTCCTCCGCAGCCCGCGCTATCAAAGCGGTCACGGATGTGATGGACAACCTGTCCGACGCCATGGGCCTGTAAGCAGGGGAGAGGCAGCGCCGTACCGTCCCGCGAGAGCCGACTGTACGGCGCTGTCATTTTCTCCCGAAAAGTGGCCTGCTCACTATGGGACTTTTGCACAAAAAAGATTGAAAGAATTTA
>JAJQBR010000062.1 GCA_021203185.1 Clostridiales bacterium | reverse complement strand
TAGGGAGACTACGGCGTAGATGTCCTTGCCGTTCAGGAAGGGGAAGGGCTGCTTGGAGCCGATGATCTGGGGGGAGAGCAGAGGCTGCACCTCCTCCATGAAATAGGTCTCCAGATACTGGCGTTCCTTTTCGTTGAGCTGGGAAAAGCTCAAAATCTCCGCACCCCAGGGCCGCAGCTCCTCCATCAGCTCGCTGTAGACCCAGTCCTTCCGCTCCAGGTCGGTGCGCACCTTGTCCAGCACCGCGTCCAGCTGCTCCTGGGCGGTCATGCCAGTCTTGTTCTCCCGGATATTCATGGGCAGCTGGTCGTGGAGGGTACCTACCCGCACCATGAAAAACTCGTCCAGATTGCTCTGGAAGATGGCGGCAAAAGACAGCCGCTCACACAGGGGGTTGTCGCTGGTGGCCGCTTCCTCCAGCACCCGCTCGTTGAATTGCAGCCAGGACAGCTCCCGGTTGGCGTAGCAGGCCAACGGAAACCGATCCTGGCTCCCGGCTTCGTCCTCGTCCAGCAAAACAGTCGTTGCGTTCTCTTTGTTTTCCATAAAAATCCTCCCTATTGGGCTGACGTGGACCGGCAGACCCCGTCCAGCCCGATACGGGCGGCACAGGAATCCCGGCGGTCACATTATAACACCCCATTTGGGAAAAGAAAACTGGTTTTTGTCACTTTTCGGAAATTTTGCACAGGGTATACAATTTAAGCTGTTAGCCGTTAGCTATGGCCTGCAGTGCTTTACCTACTATCCCTTTTGTCCGTTCTTCGTTCACCAACCTATAAATGACAGCATTTGGATTTCAATCCGCACAGCCCCACTAACAGCTAACGGCTTATAGCTAACAGCTCACAACATTCTGCGGCGTCCCCGCCTGGAACTGCCGCAGGTTCTCCACCACGATGTCCATCAGTCGGCGGCGGGCCTCCACCGAAGCCCAGGCGATGTGGGGGGTGATGACGCAGTTCTGCGCCGTCAGCAGGGGGTTGTCCGACAGCATCGGCTCGTGTTCCACCACGTCCAGCCCGGCGGCGGCCACCTTGCCGCTGTTCAGCGCGTCGGCTAATGCACGCTCGTCCACCAGCGGCCCCCGGGCGGTGTTCAGCAGAATGACCCCGTCCTTCATCTTGGCGATGTTTTCGGCGTTGACGATGTGGTGGGTGGAGGGGAACAGCGGCGCGTGGAGGGAAATGACATCCGCCTGAGCCAGCAGGGTGTCCAAATCTACATAGGTGGCGATGGCCTCCCCCTCCGGGCAGGGGCGGGAGCCGGTGGCCAGCACGTTCATCCCCAGGGTGCGGGCCAGACGGCCCACCGCCCGGCCAATGCTGCCGAAGCCGATGATGCCCATAGTCTTTCCCGCCAGCTCCACGATGGGCATGTCCCAGAAGCAGAAGTCCCGGCAGCTGCACCAGCGGCCCTCTTTCACGGCTTGGTCGTGGTGTCCCACGTGACAGGTCACTTCCATCAACAGGGCCAAGGTCATCTGGGCCACGGCGGGAGTGCTGTAGCCGGGGACGTTGGTGACGGTGATGCCCCGCTCCTTCGCCGCCTGGATGTCCACCATGTTATACCCGGTGGCCAGCGCGCCGATGTAGGTCAGGTTGGGACACTGCTCCATCGTCCAGCGGGACACTGGGACCTTGCTGGTATACACCGCCTCTGCGTCCCCGATACGGCGGGCAATTTCTTCCGGGTCATCGGGGGTGTAGTCATGCACCGTCAGCTCGCCCAGCGCCGCCAGGCCCTCCCAGCTCAGGTCGCCGGGATTCTCGGTATAGCCGTCTAAAATCACGATTTTCACGTTGGATTTCCTCCTGTTTCGCTGTTTTCCATATTGTCAAAATCAATCATCAGGCCAAAGGAATCGTTTCTGCGTTGCAGTTACACCGACACCTCCTGCGCCCCCTGAATCGCCCGTTTGGTGTACAGCACCACCGTATCCCCCGGCAGCAGCTGCAAATCGCCGTTGGGGATGAGAACCTTGTCCTCTCTGCGCACCATGACGATAAGGGTCTGGCGGGACAGATCCAGATCCCGGATGCGCTGTCCCGCCCAGGGAT
Source organism: Clostridiales bacterium (assembly GCA_021203185.1). GTDB lineage: Bacteria > Bacillota > Clostridia > Oscillospirales > Oscillospiraceae > Onthomonas. The sequence continues at coordinate 16,518 of JAJQBR010000062.1, read as the reverse complement.
GGCGCTCCTTCAAAACCAGCTCTTTCAGAGTGATGCCGATGTCGTCCTGATACCCTTCTGCGCCCAGCACGACGCGGTCTCCGGCCTGGATCACCGTGTCGCCGCGGGGAACGACCACATCTTCTCTCCGTTGAATCACCGCCAAAATGAGGCCGGGCGGCAGGGGAATGTCCATCACCTTCTGATTCTGCCAGGGGTGGCCCTCGTCAACCTCCAGCCGGACAAAGCGGATGTCGGCCTCCAGCGAGTAGTCGTTCAGGCTCTTCAGGCGGGTATACTGCTCCACGAAACCGGCGGAAAGGATACCGGTGGGAATGGCCACCATCCCCACCCCCAAAAAGGTGATGGCAATGCCGAAAACACGGCCCGGAACGGTGATGGGGTAAATGTCTCCGTAACCCACAGTCAACAGGGTGGAGACCGCCCACCAGAAGCCGGAGAACGCATTTTGAAACACGTCCGGTTGTACCGTGTGTTCCAGGCTGTACATACACAGGGAGGAAGCCATCATCAGCACCAGAATGATGAAGATGGAGGAGAGCAGTTGGTCTCGCTTGCTTTTGATAACATCTCCAATGACATTCAGCGCGTCGTAATAGGCGTTGATGCGGAACAGCCGGAAAATGCGGATAACTCGAAACATTCGGAACGCCACCACACCGGTGGGGAAGAAGATGGGCAGGAAATAGGGCAAAAACGACAGCAGGTCGATGATGCCGTTGAAGGAAGTCAGGTACTGGAACACTGCCCGCCCTCGGCTGACGGCTGGGTAGAGGTATTCTGCCGTCCACAGCCGCAGGACGTATTCCACAGTGAAGCCGCATACCGTCACCAGTTCGATCAGGTTCAGAGTATCCAGGTATTGGACGGAACTGTCGAAGGTCTCGTAAATGGCGATAACCAGATTGGTCAAAATCATAAGGATAATCACCACGTCGAATATGCGGCTGGGGATATCCTCGTCGTTTCCGATTTGAATAATGTCGAAGATGCGTCTTTTGGTCAGGTGCGGCATGGTCGTTCCTCCCCGCTGACGGCGTTATAAGGCGCTGCTCTGAGAGACTGCCAGCGTTGGGAACCGCCCTCGAACCGCCTGTTCCAGCCGCTCCAGCGCCTGCTCCAGCACCCACCGGGGACAGGCCAGGTTCAGCCGCTCGAAGCCCTCTCCTTCCTGGCCAAAGAGATACCCCTCGTCGCAGAACAGCCGGGCCTCCTGCCGCATGAACCGCTCCAGTTCCTTTTTGTCCAGCCCCAGCGCCCGGCAGTCGAGCCACATCAGATAGGTTCCCTCCAGCCGGAAGGGCTTTAGGCAGGGCAGCTTTTGGGCCAGAAAGTCCTCCACCAGCTGGCGGTTGCCGTCCAGGTGGAGCAGCAGCGCATCCAGCCAGCCCTCGCATTTGTCATAGGCCAGTCGGCAAGCCTGATACCCCAGGGCGTTCAGGCTGTGGAACCCCATGTCTCGCCGCAGCCGCTCCCGCACCGCCCGGTTGGACACCAGCAGGTTGGACGCCTGCATCCCCGCCAGGTTGAAGGTTTTGCTGGGGGCGGTGCAGATGACGCAGTTGTCCAAATAAGGCCGGGGCAGGTTGCCCATGGAGGTGTGCTTGTACCCCGGCAAAATCAAATCGAAGTGAATTTCGTCGGAGATGATAAACACGTTCTGTTCTAGACAGATTTTTGCAATGCGCTCCAGCTCCTCCCGGCTCCACACCCGGCCCACCGGGTTATGGGGGCTGCACAGAATCAGCAGCTTCACCTCCGGCAAGGCGGCTTTGGCGGCGAAGTCGGCAAAGTCGATTTCATACCGATCCTTTACGGGCTTTAGCTGGGTTTTCACCAGCCGCCGCCCGTTGTTCTCCACGGCGGAGTAGAAGGGATAGTACACCGGGGTCATGACCAGTACGCTGTCCCCCGGCTGGGTGCAGGTGCGCACCAGCTGATTCAGAGCGGGTACCACCCCGGCAAAGGGGACGATCCACTCCTGTTCCGGGCGGAACCCGTGGCGGCGTTCCATCCAGCTCTGAACGCTGGCGAAGTAGTCCTCCGTGGGGCCGGTATAGCCCAAAATGGCCCCGTCCAGATACTGTTTCAATCCCTCAGCGATTTGGGGCGGGTTTTTCAGCTCCATGTCCGCCACCGACAGGGGGGCAATGCCCTCCGGCTGGTCGCCCATCTGGTCCCACTTGAAGGAGCCGGTGTTCTTCCGGCTGACCAGGGTGTGGAAGTCATATTCCTCTTTGGGTTCCAGCGGGAGCCAGTCCTCGATGACGTGTTTGATTTGGCTGTCCCAGAAGGCCCACTCGTGGCCGCCGGGGGCGGTCTCGAAGGTCACGTCCACCCCCAGCTGCCGCAGACTCTCCACGAAGGCCCGGCTGTTGGGCAGCAAATCATCCTGCTCCCCGCAGGAGACATAGAGGGCGGGCAGCCGCTCCCCCCGCTCCACGGCCCGCTTCACCAGCCAGAGGGGGTTCTCGTCGCTTTCCATGGCCCGGTCCAGGTCGCCAAAGCAATGCTCGGAATAAGCCCGGTCCACCATGATACCCGGCTCATAGACCTTGCTGCGGTTGTCCTCCATCACCAGGGCGGAGGAGAACGCGGCGATGGCGGAGAAGGTCTCCCGGTACTTCAATCCGGTGCGCAGCGCACCATAGCCCCCCATGGAGAGGCCGCCGATAAAGGTGTCCTCCCGCCGCCGGGAGAGAGGGAACATTTTCCGGGTCTGCTCCACCAGCTCCCGGCCAAAAAAGTCCCCGTAAAAGGCGTAGGACGCATTGTGATCCAGGTAGAAGCTGTTCTCCCCGGCGGGCATTACCACCGCCAGGTCGTGTTCCTCGGCGTACCGCCGGATGCAGCTGTTGGTGGGCCAGCTCATGCTGTCGCCAAAAATGCCGTGGAGCAGGTAAAGGGTCTGGTAAGGCCGCCCGTGGCGGTCGGGCGCGTCGTCCCAGGCGCGCTTGTCCGTGGGGAGAATGACCGTCACCGGCGCCACACGGGCCAGACTGTTGGAAAAGAAATTGGTTTGAATCAGCGCCATATTGTCCTCCTGTTCCCTGATGGGTCAATTCCATTTTACGCCGTCGCCTTCCCGTCCGTTGGAAGCTCGGCTTTTTTCTTTTTGTTTTTCCTTCTGAGCCTTCTTCCGCTCCTGTTTACGAGCGCGGCGGCTTTCGCCCCAGCGCTCCCAGGCAGTCGCCAGTTTTTCCCGCCAGCGACCGGAGCCGCCGGTCTGCTGGCCGCCGCCGTCCTCTGCGGGGCCGCGCCGGTTCAGCAGCCAGCCAAACGCGCCGCCGCAGACGCCGCCCAGCACGTGGCTCAGTTGGGAGATGCTGTCCTGTGCCGCAATGCCGTTGTAGACCTCCTGCCCCAGGTAGAGGATCACGACCAGCACCATAGTCAAGGGAATCTTGCCGTCCTCCATCCGCACCATGGAGGAGAGGATAATCAGCATAAACACCACGCCGCTGGCCCCCAACAACGCCACATTGGAGAAAAGCGCGATGTTCACCAGGCCGGTGACCAGCGCCGTGACCAAAATCATCCCCAGCATCCGCCCGCTGCCGTACTTCTCCTCGATCATCGGCCCCAGCAGCAGGAACAGCATCATATTGCTCATGTAGTGGCTGACGCTGGCGTGGCCCAGCACATGGCCCAGCAGCCGCACATAGGTCAGCGGATCCCTGGGCGAGGAGCGGTAGACGCAGAAGAGAAGCTGGGTGCTTTTCCCCTGGGTGGCGAAGTCCAGCAGCAGCGCCGCCAGAGAGAGAAAGGTAAAGGTCAGCACCACCGGGGCGTTGTACTGGATTTTTTTCAAAAGGCTCATAGAAATCCCTCTGTTTATTTTTAATAAATCTCCTTTGTAGAATACCATATTCGAGCGGTTTTTACAATGGGGAACCGACAGTGAAAACCATCATTTGCGGGCCGACGAATTTGTAAATTTTCTGATACGATTTCTCAAATCGCCCTATACATCTTTGCCGCCGCGTGATATAATACCTCTGTTTACGACTGCAAATTTACGCATTGGAAGGCTGTCCACCATGTTTCAAATCCTTGTCTATCTCATCGCCGGATTCAGCGCGGGCGTGGTCACGGGCCTGGCCGGGCTGTCCGCCGCCGCCATCATCTCCCCGCTGCTCATCACCCTGCTGGGCTTCCCGGCGTTCGAGGCCATCGGCATCTCTCTGGCCTCCGACGTGCTGGCCTCCGGCCTCAGCGCCTGTACTTACGCCAAAAACAAACACATCGCCATTCGCAGCGGGATGTGGCTGCTGGTACCCGCCCTTTTCCTGACGGTGGCAGGCTGTCTGGTCAGTTCCAACGTGGACAACGACATTTTGAGCATCGTGTCTGTGGCGTTCCCCGTCCTGCTGGGCTTCAACTTCATCCGGGACAAAGGGGAAAAGCCCATCAATGCCGGACACTACCAGGACAACTTCACCCGGCGGGTGCTGTCCATCATCTCCGGGGCCATCGTGGGAACCATCTGCGGCTTTTCCGGGGCCGGCGGCGGCATGATGATGCTCTTTCTGCTGACCTCCCTGCTGGGCTACGAGCTGAAAACCGCCGTGGGAACCAGCGTGTTTATTATGATGTTTCTGGCCCTGGTGGGGTCGGTTTCCCACTTCCTGATGTACGGCTCCGTCCGCTGGACGCCTCTGGTCATCTGCGCCCTGTCCGCCCTGGTGGGGGCCTGGTTCGCTGCCAAATACGCCAACCGCGCCGACAGCCGCACCCTTCACCGGGTCATTGGCGGCTGTCTGATGGTGTTGGGCATCATTTTGCTGATTTTTAAGGTAATTTTGTAACAATTCGATAACAAACAGAACGCCCGGGCCAAACGGTCCGGGCGTTTTCGTCTGCGCAGATCTGTCACTTACTGGTCGCCGAAGGAGATGCCCAGCATCCGGGCCTCGGTGATGATGTCGTTGTCCAGCGGCACCACCTTGAGCTTCCCCGCCACCTCGGACAGGGGAACGCTGGTGACAGTGCGGTCGCTCATGGCGACCATCCTGCCGTACTCGCCCCGGCTGATCATCAGGGCGGCGTAGGTCCCCAGGCGGCTGGAAAGCACCCGGTCGTAGGCGTTGGGCTGGCCGCCCCGCTGCATGTGACCGGGGACGGTGACCCGGCATTCCTGCCCGGTGGCCTCCTTGATTTGGTCGGCAATTTCGTAGGAGATGGAGGGGTACACCTTGAGCATATCGGCCACCCGGCGCTTGTACTCCTTCTTTTTCAGCTTGGCGTCGTCCTTGCTCATGGCGCCCTCGGCCACGGCGATGATGGTAAAGCCGCGGCCCCGCTTGTTGCGCCGCCGGACGGCTTTGACCACGTTTTCGATGTCGTAGGGGATCTCCGGGATGAGGATGATATCCGCGCCGCCGGCGATGCCCGCGTTCAGGGTCAGCCAGCCCGCCCGGTGGCCCATGACCTCCACGATGAAACAGCGGTTGTGGGAGGCGGCGGTGGTGTGAACGCAGTCGAAGGCGTTGGTAGCCACATCTACCGCGCTCTGGAAGCCGAAAGTCATGTCGGTCCCCCACAGGTCGTTGTCAATGGTCTTGGGCAGGCCGATGACGTTCAGCCCCTCCTGACTCAGCAGGTTAGCAGTCTTTTGGGAGCCGTTGCCGCCCAGCACACACAGGCAGTCCAGCCGCAGGCGGTAGTAGGTGTTTTTCATGGCCTCCACTTTGTCCAGCCCGTTCTCGTCCGGCTCCCGCATCAGCTTGAAGGGCTGGCGGCTGGTTCCCAGGATGGTGCCGCCCACCGTCAGGATGCCGGAGAAGTCCAGGGGTGTCAGCACCCGGTAATCCTGGTACATCAGGCCCTTGTAGCCGTCCAGAAAACCGATGATTTCCACCTCGTCGTCGTACATTTGATAAAGGGCCTTGGCAATGCCCCGCATGGTGGCGTTCAGGGCCTGACAGTCCCCGCCGGAGGTCAGCATACCGATTCTTTTCATCTTAGAAAGCATCTCCTTTTGGCGTTCCTTTTTTGGCCCGCCGCAGGGAGGGTCAGCACACGCCTGTCTTACAGATAGTATCATAGCACAAAGATATACAAAATACAATGTCTTTTTCGTTTCTTTTCCGAGTGTCGAAGGAATTATACCTGGAGATTTGGGAGAAATGAACAAAAAAACACTTCTCCGACAGCGTTTTTCGGCGAAATGGCATGGAATCGTCCCCGGTTCCGTGGTATAATGGGTGAAGCTCGAACAAAGGAGAGAGAGTAAATGAACGAGAGAACCCTTATCCTGTGCCGGACCGCCCTGCTGCTGGCTCTGGCCGTCATCAGCCAGTTTTTCAAAAACACCTCGGTGTACATCACCGGGCCCATCGTCAACTGCGTTTTGCTCATCGCGGTCCTGTCCTGCGGATTGGCCAGCGCCACCGCCCTGTCCGTCATCACCCCCATCACCTCCTGGCTCATCACCGGCAGCCCCGTCATGAGCGCCATGCCGGTGATCCCCTTCTGCATCATGGGCGGCAACTTCCTGCTGGTGCTGTGTACCTGGCTGTTCGTGCGGAAAAAGGACGCCAACTCCAGCCTGATTCTGGGCATGGCCGTCGGTTCCGTGGTGAAGGCCGCTTTTATGGCCGTTACCATCGTACTTCTGGTGCTGCAGCTGCTGGGGCCGTCTTCCGGTCTGCCGGAGGCGGCTCTGACCGTCGCCAAGACCACCTTCTCCGTCACCCAGCTCATCACCTCGCTGCTGGGTTCCCTGCTGGCCTTCCTGGTGTGGCAGCCGCTGAAAAACGTCCTGAAACGCCCGTAATACCCTACATTCATCACAAAACCGCCGCAGAGTTGCTTTCTGCGGCGGTTTTGTGTGGAAAAATGTAAAAATTGGTTATCCACTTTAGTCAGCCATGTGCCAGAAACCCCTCCGCCACCGCCTAAGGGCGGCGGCCCTCCTCCCCTTTCAGGGGAGGCAAGAGGGGTGGTTGCTTACAAAACGGCAGTTCTACATAGCAAACTTGTACTATGCTGAGCTAAGGGGATAACCACAATGTAAAATTCAGGGTGACAGGAATATGCTCACTGCACCGCCAAAATCTCCTCCCCGTCGCTGTAATAAACCGCTGCGCCCTGGCGGGTCAGGGCGACCTGACACCCCGCCTGGCGCAGCGCGTCCAAGGTGCGTCGGTCCTCCCGTCGTTCCTCGCTGCTGGTGACGACGGCATAGCGGGGGGAGAGTGCGTGCAGCAGCCGGAGCAGCGTCCGCTGATAATGGCCGTGGTGGGGGATTTTCAGCCAGTCGCAGCGCTCCGGTTCGCTGTCCAGGTACTCGCTGACGCGGGCCTCACGGGCGTCCCCGGTGAAGAGGAAGGTGTTGCGGCCGTGGCGGACGTGGACGAGCAGCGAGGCGTTGTTGCGCTCGTCCTGGGCGTAGTGCTTCTTCCGGGGCGGCAGCAGAGTGTAACTGACCCCGTCCAGCTGCAACTGTTCGGCGGAGCGGACCTTGTCGGGGGAAACGCCGTGTTTTTTCAGCGTCAGGCGGTACTGCTGGCTGTCCTTGTTGTGGCTGAACAGGGGGCTTTGGAGAATCTGCTCCACCGTCAGCCGCTTGAGGATCTGGTGGACGCCGCCCACATGGTCCGCGTCAAAATGGGTCAGCACCAGGCAGTTCAGCCGCTCCACTCCCAGCTCCAGCAGCGTCTTGGCCAGTTCCTTGCCATGCTCTTTGGAGCCGGTGTCGATGAGAACCGCGCTGTGGGGGGTGGTGATGAGGAAAGCGTCCTCTTTGCCCAGGTCGAAGCAAATCAGCCGGAAGGGGTACGACCCGGCCTCCGGCGGGGATGGGGGCAGCGCGAGGGGCATGGCGATTCCTCCTTCATCGGTTTATGGAAAGCTCCGCCGCAGCGGGCAGGCGGACAGGGAGAGCTTTTCGGCCAGGCGGCGCAGGCCGTGGTCCCGCAGGTAATCCTGCAAAATGGGCAGGGACTGGGTGGACTCCGGGCCGATGATAATTTCCGCCACCAAATCCTCCAGCGTCAGCCCGGCTCGCTGGCACATCCGGTCCAGCCGCAGGGGGTAATACTTCTTGATGCGATCCGGGGAGATGTGATACCCCGGCTGGACGTTGAAATACTCCTGCTCAAAGGGGGAGACCACCAGCCGCACCTCGTTTTCGCAGGCGAAGGAGGGGTGCTTGAAGGCGGCGGAGCAGACCCACGCCGCGTGGAGCGCATCCTGCACCTGGGACTGGTTCCCCTCCAGCGGGGAGACCGTCCGGGCCAGCCGGTAAAAGACCTCCACCAGCGGGTGTTCCGTCATGTCGTCCTGGTAAAAAACCGTCTGGAGGGACAGCGCCCCCACCGCCAGCCGCTGGAGCCTGTCGCCGTAAAAGGCGATGCAGACTCCCTTGCCCCGGTTGCCGTAGCGCTCCCACTGGGCAGCGTCGTCCCGGTAGCGGGAAAAACAGGCAGCATAGGCGGAGTAGGCAAACTCTTTTTTCAGCTCCTGGTCGAAGAGTTTTCGGGTGGCCTGAGCCAGGTCGCCGCTCCCCTCTCCTTCCAGCCGGGCGCACACCGCCTTGGCCAGCCCCCGCATGAACAGGCGCATTTCCGAAGCGTCGTTCATGTTCAGGATGTTGTTGACCCGAAGCTCCGCGTTGAGAAGGATGCCATCCAGGGCCTGGAAGTCGGTGTAGTGGTAGAGGACGGCGCTTTTTTCCGGCTGCGGCATGGTCAGGTCTCCTGAGAATAGACGGTGCCAACGGAGGCGTTGGACTGGAGAAGCATCGTGAGCAGGCGGCTCAGTTCCCGGGGCGGAAGGGGATTTTCGGCCCGAATCCAGGTGTTGAACAGAGCGGTCATGCCGTAGACGATGTAATCCAGCACGTACGGGAGGTTCGCCGCCTGCTGGGATGTCATAGCCCGCTGTTTCAGGTAGGGCAGGGTCATCTCCTTCAGCCGCTCCACCAGGTAGAGATGTTCCCCTGACTCGAACAGCAGACGGGTTCGGGTGGGATTCTCTGTCAGTGCGTTGACCAGCGACTCGATCAGCAGGTCCAGGGCGGGCGGGTCCTCCACCTCATGGGCGGTTTTCAAGAGGGAAAAAATGCGGTCGATATACTACTGGTCCAGCTCGTCCCGGACCTCCTGAATGTTGGAATAGTGATTGTAGAAGGTCTTGCGGTTGACATCGGCGGTGGCAGCCAGCTCACTGACGGTGATTTTGCTCAGCGGCTTTTCCTTCATCAGGGACAGCAAGGCGTTCTGGATGGCCTGGCGGGTCTTTCGCTGCCGTCGGTCCAGCGGCTTTGGGGTCTGTGCATCGTTCATGGTTGCGGTACACCTCTGTAAAATAATCATCATCTGTATCATATGCTTCACTTGCCTGTCAGATGTGAATAATTTGTTAATTTTCACAGGGTTCCTCGGTTGGCCTCCGACAGTGGCTCAGGGGCAAAAGAAAAAACAGAAGGATTCCCTCCTGTTAAACTGTGAAATATAATCAGAAAAAGGATTGACAATTTCGCCGGAACATGGTACGATGAAGTGCTTTACAAGTTGAACGCGGCATCTTTCCTTTTACCTTACAAAGAAAGGATACCACGTTTCATGGAAAAGAGCAAGAGGGCAAGCAATATCTTTTTCAACGTTGCCGGGCGTGTCAAACGGCGCGCAAGCCGGTGTTTTGTGGAGTTTGACCAATTTCACCCGCCGTTCCGCCTGGGGAGCGGACGGCAAACTACGGAAATCGGAGTGTGATTCATCTATGATCAAAGAAGTCTACTTCGGCAACACCCTGAGAAGGAGCTTCGAACGAAAACGGACCATCATCGATATGCCCAGCCTGCTGGACATCCAGAAAAAGAGCTACAAATGGTTCCTGGAAGTCGGCCTGCGGGAGGTTTTCGAGGACGTTGGCGCCATCACCGACTACCAGGGCAATCTGGAACTGACCTTCGTGGACTACACCATGAACGAGGCGCCCAAGTACAGCGTGGAGGAGTGCAAGGCCAGGGACGCCACCTACGCCGCTCCCATCAAGGTTCATGTCCGTCTGCGCAACCGGGAGACTGACGAGATCAAGGAACAGGAAATTTTTATGGGCGATTTCCCGCTGATGACCGAGGGCGCCACCTTCGTCATCAACGGCGCGGAGCGCGTCATTGTCTCCCAGATCACCCGTTCCCCCGGTATGTACTACGGTCGGGAGATGGATAAGGCGGGCAACGTCATCTATTCCACCACCGTCATCCCCTACCGGGGCGCGTGGCTGGAGTACGAGACCGACGTAAACGACGCCTTTTATGTTCGCATCGACAAAAACCGCAAAATCCCCGTCACCTGCCTGCTGCGGGCCATCGGCCTGAAAACCGACGCCGAAATCCTGGAGGTCTTTGGTGAGGATGAGCGCATCGTCTCCACTCTGGAAAAGGACACCTGCAAGACCTACGAGGACGCCATGCTGGAAATTTACCGCAAGCTGCGCCCCGGTGAGCCTCCCACGGTGGACTCCTGCGAGAGCCTGATTCAGGCTATGTTCTTCGACCCCCGGCGCTACGACCTGTCCGACGTGGGCCGCTACAAGTTCAACAAGAAGATGGACATCGCCCGCCGCATCGCCGACCGGGAGCTTGCGCAGCCGGTGGTGGATCCCTGGACCGGCGAAATCATCGCCATGCCCGGCGAGGTGCTGACCCGAGAGCGTGCCCGCGAGATGGCCAACCGTGGCGTCAACGAGGTCGTGGTCGTGGTGGGCGACCGGGCGGAGGATCGCAAGAACGTCAAGGTCTTTGCCAACTCCATGGTTGACATCACCAGCTACGTGGACTTCGACCCGGAGGAAATCGGCATCAGCGTTCCCGTCCGGTTCAACGTCTTTAAAGAACTGTACGAGACCTATTCCGGCGAGGAACTGAAAAAGCAGCTCAAGGACCACATCGACGAGCTGATTCCCAAGCACATCATCGTGGACGATATGCTGGCCTCCGTCAACTACCTGAACTGCCTGGCCCACGGCATCGGCTCCAAGGACGACATCGACCACCTGGGCAACCGCCGCCTGCGCTGCGTGGGCGAACTGCTCCAGAACCAGTTCCGCATCGGCTTCAGCCGCATGGAGCGGGTCATCCGGGAGCGCATGACCATCCAGGATTTGGATATCGTCACCCCTCAGTCCCTCATCAACATCCGCCCCGTCACCGCCGCCATCAAGGAGTTCTTCGGCTCCTCCCCCCTGAGCCAGTTCATGGATCAGACCAACCCCCTGGCCGAGCTGACCCACAAGCGGCGTATCTCCGCCCTGGGTCCCGGCGGCTTGTCCCGTGAGCGGGCCGGGTTCGACGTGCGTGACGTTCACTACAGTCACTATGGCCGCCTGTGTCCCATCGAGACCCCCGAAGGCCCCAACATCGGCCTGATCTCCTACCTGGCCTCCTATGCGCGGGTGAACAGATACGGCTTCATCGAAGCCCCTTACCGCCGCATCGACAAGGATACCGGCTTCATTACCGACGAAGTCACCTATATGACCGCCGACATCGAGGACGAGTTTATCGTCTGCCCTGCCACCGAGCCGGTGGACGAGAACGGTTGTCTGGCCAACAAGCGTATCACCTGCCGCCACCAGAACGAAATCGTCGATGTGGACCGTGAGCGGGTGGACTATATGGACGTATCCCCCCAGATGATGGTTTCCGTGGCTACCGCCATGATTCCCTTCCTGGAGAACGACGACGCCAACCGCGCCCTGATGGGCGCCAACATGCAGCGGCAGGCTGTGCCGTTGCTGGTCACCGAGGCCCCCATCGTGGCCACCGGTCAGGAGTACAAAAACTGCCAGGACGCGGAGGTCTGCGTGCTGGCCGAGGACGACGGCATCATCGAGCGGGTGGACGCCACCTCTATCACCGTCCGGTATGACCGGGGCGACGTGAAAACCTACAAGCTGACCAAGTTCCTCCGCTCCAACCACACCACCTGCATCAACCAGCGCCCCATCGTGGATGTTGGCCAGCGGGTGAAGAAGCGCGAGACCCTGGCCGACGGCCCCTCCACCTGCAACGGCGAAATCGCGCTGGGCCGGAACATCCTCATGGGCTTTATGACCTGGGAGGGCTACAACTACGAGGACGCCGTCCTGCTCAGCGAGCGGATGGTGAAGGAGGACGTGTTCACCTCCATCCACATCGAGGAACACGACCTGGAGGCCAGAGACACCAAACTCGGCCCGGAGGAAATCACCCGGGACATCCCCAACGTGGGCGAAGACGCGCTGAAAGACCTGGACGAGCGGGGCATCATCCGCGTAGGCGCGGAGGTCCACGCCGGCGACATCCTGGTGGGCAAGGTCACTCCCAAGGGCGAGACCGACCTGACCGCCGAGGAGCGGCTGCTGCGGGCCATCTTCGGCGAGAAGGCCCGTGAGGTTCGGGACACCTCCCTGAAAGTCCCCCACGGCGAGTACGGCACCGTCATCGACGTGAAGGTGTTCACCCGCGAGAACGGCGACGAACTTGGCCCCGGCGTCAACGAGTGCGTCCGGGTCTATATCGCCCAGAAGCGGAAAATCTCCGTGGGCGACAAGATGGCCGGTCGTCACGGCAACAAGGGCGTGGTCTCCCGCATCATGCCCGTGGAGGATATGCCCTTCCTGCCAGACGGCACCCCTTTGGACATCGTGCTGAACCCCCTGGGCGTACCCTCCCGTATGAACATCGGTCAGGTGCTGGAGGTCCATCTGGGCTATGCCGCCAAAGCCCTGGGCTGGAAGGTGGCCACCCCCATCTTCAACGGCGCCACCGAGAAGGACATTCAGGACCTGCTGAAACAGGCCGGTCTGAACGAAAACGGCAAGAGCTGGCTGTACGACGGACGCACCGGCCAGCGGTTCGACAACCCCGTCACTGTGGGGTATGTGTACTTCCTCAAGCTCCATCACCTGGTGGACGACAAGATCCACGCCCGTTCCACCGGCCCCTACGGCATGGTCGCCCAGCAGCCTCTGGGCGGCAAGGCCCAGTTCGGCGGCCAGCGCTTCGGCGAGATGGAGGTCTGGGCGCTGGAAGCCTACGGCGCGGCCTACTGTCTCCAGGAGATGCTGACCGTCAAGTCCGACGACGTGACGGGCCGTGTCCGCACCTACGAGGCCATCGTCAAGGGCCACAACGTACCCAAGCCCGGCGTACCGGAGTCCTTCAAGGTGCTGATGAAAGAATTGCAGGCTCTGTGTCTGGACGTCCGCGTGCTGGACAAGGACGGCAACGACGTGGAACTGAAAGACGATGATGACGACGACGTGATCCAGCCCGGCCGCCGCTTCGACGACGACGACTTCGCCCCCTATCCCGGCTCCAACGCAGGCGGCGGGGACAGCGAATACGCCAGCCACGGCTTCACCACCGGCAAGATGGAGACCGACGGCAGCGTCACCGCCGACGTGGAGTTTGAAGAGGGAGAGTATATCACCGACGACGCTGACAACTTCAGCGACGACATGAATGACGATGAAGAATAAAGGCGAGGAGGTAAATTGAGATATGAGTTGTCCTGATTTTGACGCCGTAAAAATTTCTATTGCCTCTCCGGAGCAGATCCGGGCATGGTCCTATGGCGAGGTGAAAAAGCCGGAGACCATCAACTACCGCACCCTCAAGCCGGAACGGGGCGGCCTGTTCTGCGAACGCATCTTTGGCCCCACCAAGGACTGGGAATGTCACTGCGGAAAGTATAAGAAAATCCGCTACAAGGGCAAAATCTGCGACCGCTGCGGCGTGGAAGTCACCCGCTCCAAGGTGCGCCGGGAGCGCATGGGCCACATCGAACTGGCCGCCCCCGTCTCCCACATCTGGTACTTTAAGGGCATCCCCTCCCGGATGGGCCTGATTCTGGACATTTCTCCCCGGATTCTGGAGAAAGTGCTGTATTTCGTGGCCTATATCGTCACCGACCCCGGCAACACCCCCCTGGCGAAAAACCAGATCCTCACCGAGAAAGAATACCGGGATATGCGGGAGAAGTACGAGGACGATTTCGACGCCGGGATGGGCGCGGAGGCCGTCAAAAAGCTGCTGGAGGACATCGACCTGCAAGAACTGTACGACAGCCTGATGGCCGACCTGAAAAACGCCTCCGGCCAGAAGAAGGCCCGCATCGTCAAGCGGCTGGAGGTGGTGGGCGCGTTCCTGCACTCCGGCAACCGCCCCGAGTGGATGATTATCGATGCGCTGCCCGTCATTCCTCCGGACATCCGCCCCATGATTCAGCTGGACGGCGGCCGCTTCGCCACCTCCGACCTGAACGACCTGTACCGCCGGGTCATCAACCGCAACAACCGCCTGAAACGGCTCCAGGAGCTTCGCGCCCCGGAGATCATCGTCCGCAACGAGAAGCGGATGCTCCAGGAGGCGGTGGACGCCCTCATCGACAACGGACGCCGGGGCCGGGCCGTCACCGGCGCCAATAACCGGGCGCTGAAATCCCTGTCCGACTTCCTGAAAGGCAAGCAGGGCCGCTTCCGCCAGAACCTGCTGGGCAAGCGCGTGGACTACTCCGGCCGGAGCGTTATCGTGGTAGGCCCTGAACTGAAAATCTACCAGATGGGCCTGCCCAAAGAGATGGCCGTGGAGTTGTTCCGCCCCTTCATTATGAAGAAGCTGGTGCAGGACGGTGTGGCAAACAACATCAAGTCCGCCAAAAAGATGGTGGACAAGGGCCGTCCCGAGGTGTGGGACGCTCTGGAGTTCGTCATCAAGGACCACCCCGTTATGATGAACCGCGCCCCTACCCTGCACCGCCTGTCCATTCAGGCGTTCGAGCCGGTGCTGGTGGAGGGCCGCGCCATGAAGCTGCACCCTCTGGTCTGCACTCCCTTCAACGCCGACTTCGACGGCGACCAGATGGCCGTCCACGTTCCCCTGTCCGCTGAGGCCCAGGCCGAGGCCCGCATCCTGATGCTGTCGGCCAACAACCTGCTCCGGCCTCAGGACGGAGGCCCCGTCACCACCCCCTCTCAGGACATGGTGCTGGGTTCCTACTACCTGACCTACGAAAAAGACCCCCTGGTGCAGGAGGACAAGTGCTTCGAGACCTGCGCCGACGCAGTGGCCGCCATGGACGCGGGTACCATCGCCGGGGACGAGAAGATTTGGGTGCGGGATACCGACGAAAAGCGGTATCAGCCCTGGATCGCCACCAACGCCTATCTGTGCCAGGACGCGCTGAACCAGGGCACGGCACTGCCCCGTGAGATTTACAAGTGCTTCGCCTCCGACACCGAGGCGCGGCTGGCCTACGAGGAGGGGCTGCTCCGCCGCTCCAAGATGCTCCACACCACCATCGACCAGACCGACCCCGTCAACTGGGACGACCTGGACATCCACGAACCCATTCTGGTTCGCCGCACCGGTGAGCTGAACGGCGAGACCGTCACCCGCATGGTGCGCACCACCGTGGGCCGCCTGATTTTCAACGACCAAATCCCCCAGGATCTGGGTTTTGTGGACCGCACCGACCCGGAACATTTCCTGGATCCCGAAATCAACAGCATCTGTGGCAAAAAGCTGCTGGGCAAGATCATCTCCGCCTGCATCAAGCAGCACGGCTTCGCCGACTCCGCCGTCATGCTGGACGGCATCAAGGCCCAGGGCTACCACTACTCCACCATCGGCTCCCTGACCGTCTCCATCTACGACATGACCATCCCCCAGGCCAAATACGCGCTGGTGGCCGCTTCCGAGAAGCAGGTAGTCAAAATTGAGCGGCAGTTCCGCCGGGGCCTGCTGACCGACGACGAGCGTTACCGTCTGGTGGTTCGGGAGTGGGAAAAGACCACCAAGGACGTTTCCGACGCCCTGACCGAGTCCATGGACCAGTACAACCCCATCTTTATGATGGCGGATTCCGGCGCCCGTGGTTCCCAGGCTCAGATTCGTCAGCTGGCTGGTATGCGCGGCCTGCTGGCCAACACCGCCGGTAAAACCATCGAGATCCCCGTCAAGGCCAACTACCGCGAGGGCCTTTCCGTGCTGGAATACTTCACCTCCAGCCGTGGCGCACGAAAGGGTATGTCCGACACCGCTCTGCGTACCGCCGACTCCGGTTACCTGACCCGCCGCCTGGTGGACGTCTCCCAGGAGGTCATCGTCCGGGAGGAGGACTGCGGCACCGACGACGGCATCATGGTCTACGAAATCGAGGAAAACGGCCAGGTCATCGAGACCTTTGCCGAGCGCATCAATGGCCGTTATCTCTGCGAGCCGCTTTGCGACCCGGAGACCGGCGAGGTACTGCACAACCCCAAGACCGGCCGCACCTTCGACACGGAAACCATCATTTTCTCCGAGGACGCCGAGTTCCTGGAGGCCCACGGCGTCAAGCAGGCCAAGGTTCGCTCCGTGCTGACCTGCCACGCCCGCCGGGGCGTCTGCTCCAAGTGCTACGGCCTGAACCTGGCCCTCCAGGAGCGGGTGGGCATCGGTGAGGCCGTCGGCATCATCGCCGCCCAGTCCATCGGTGAGCCGGGTACTCAGCTGACCATGCGTACCTTCCACACCGGCGGCGT
>JAJQBR010000050.1 GCA_021203185.1 Clostridiales bacterium | reverse complement strand
TAATAGCTGTTAGTTAGGATAGTGCCTACTGCTTCGTCAGCATTTTTGCCGAAAATAGTACAAGTTTTCTGTGAAGAACTGCCGTCCGATAAGCGCCCACCCCTCTTGCCTCCGCCGTCAAGCGGCACTTTCGCTTCGCTCCCTGCCCTGAAAGGGGAGGTGGCACGGCGCAGCCGTGACGGAGGGGGTTCCCGGTTGGATGCTTGAAAGGCCAACTCAAAGGGATACCCATCATTGCTAATTGCTAATTGTACATTATACTATGCCCTGCCCCGTTTTTGGTGTACAGTTTGTAACGCTTTTCGGAAGAATCCCCTTGAAAAAAACCAAATCCCTTCCCCCGGCGGGAGGGAAGGGATGGAAACGTTGTGGAAAAATTCGGGTCACACCCGATCCTCTACGTGGACGATTATGTTCCGGTAAATGCGCTGGAAGAAGTACAGCGTCAGCAGCAGGCTGACCGCCTCCGCGATGGGGAAGCTCCACCAGATCAGCGACAGGCCGCCGATGCGGGACAGCACAAAGGCCACCGGCAGCAACACCACCAGCTGACGACCCAGGGAGATGATGGCGCTGTAGGTCGCTTTGCCCAGGGCCTGGAACACGGTTCCCAGCACGATGCAAACCGCCGCCACGGGGAAGTTCAGGGCGATGGTCCGCAGGGCGGGGATACCGATTTCCAGCATATTCTCGCTGGCGTTGAACAACCCCAGCAGCACCTGGGGGATGGTCTCGAAGGCCACCGTGCCGATGCACATGATGACGAAGGCAAAGATCATGCCGCTTTTCAACGCCTGGAGCATCCGGCTCCGCTTCTGTGCGCCGTAATTGTAGGCGATCAGCGGCACCAGGGCGTTGTTCATGCCGAACACCGGCATGAAGAAGAAGGATTGCAGCTTGTAGTACACGCCAAACACCGCGCTGGCGGTGGAGCCGCAGCCAGTCAAAATCAGGTTCATGCCGTAGTACATGACGCTGCCGATGGAGGCCATGATGGTGGAGGGGATTCCCACGTAGTAAATGCGCTTGATGATATTCAGCGAGGGGTGGAACACCTGCTGCAGACTGACGTGGATGTCCTTGTTCAGCCGCTGGTTCATGGTCAGGGCCAAGATACCGGCCACCACCTGGCCGATGCAGGTGGCCACCGCCGCGCCCGCCACCTCCAGCCGGGGGAAGGGGCCAATGCCGAAGATGAACATGGGGTCGAGAATGATGTTGACAATGGCGCCGGACATCTGGGTGATCATGGTGTAGAAGGTCAGGCCAGTACCCTGCATCATCCGCTCGAAGGTCATCTGGGTGAACATACCGAAGCTGCAGCAGCAGACGATGGTCATATAGGTCACGCCGCCGTTAACGATATCCATGTTATAGCTGATTTGGCTCATGTAAAAGGGCCGGGCCACGAGCAGCCCCACCAGAATAAAGGCCGCATAACTGCAAATGGCCAAAAACACACCGTTGTTGGCGGCGCGGTCGGCGGAGCGGAAGTCCTTCTCCCCCAGGGAGCGGGAGAGCAGGGCGTTCATGCCCACGCCGGTGCCGCTGCACACGGCAACCATCACGTTTTGGATGGGAAAGGCCATGGAGACCGCCGTCAGCGCGTCCTCGCTGAGCTGGGCCACGTAGACGCTGTCCACGATGTTGTAGCAGGCCTGCACCAGCATAGACAGCATCAGCGGCACGCCCATGGTCAGCAGCAGCCTGTTAATGGGTTCCACGCCCATTTTGTTCTCTTGTTTCTGATTCGTTTCTTCCACAGAACAGTCCTCCCCTTTGATTTCTGTTTTCAGCGTCATTATACTACAGTGTTTTTTTACTATCAGGAGGAGAAAACACTTTCATCACATTGCCCAAAACAGGCGATTATTCGCCTGTTTTTTGCTCAAGTTGTCCATTTTGTCATAAGTTCAACAGCTTTCGAAGGATTTCTTCCATCCGCAGGGCGAACCGCCGGTGGCCCTCCGGGGTGAAGTGGGTGCCGTCGAAGTCCAGGGAGATATCCCATTCCCCCGCGTCGGCGAAGGCCGTGCCATGCCGCTCTGCCAGATCCCGGTACAGCGCCGCAAGGGACCGGGACACCGCCAGAGATTGGGCGTTGAAGTCCCGATAGGTCGCGCTGGCCTCGCCCAGCGGCGGCGGAGCCACCACCAGCGTCTTTACCTCCCAGTCGGTCAGCCGGGCGAACTGCTCCACCTGCTCCACCAGCGCCTCCATCTCCCCGGCGATGGAGGCACCGCTTGCCCGGTAGCAAGTCTTGCAGTCGTTGGTTCCCAGCATGAGGACCACAGCGTCCAGGGGCTTGTGGGTCTGGAGGGCGCAGTTCAACAGCTTCCGCCCGTTGCGCCCCGGTACCTCCGGGTCGTCGAAGCCGCAGGTGCGGCCGTTCAGCCCCGCCTCACAGATGAGCGCCTGTTCCCCCAGGGCCTTTTGCACCCGTCCCGTCCAGCGGCGGGTGTAGTCCAGCGTATCACCGGTGAAGGCATCGTAGCCGTGGGTGTTGGAGTCGCCAAAGCATAGGATCTGTTTCATATGGTTCCTCCTTGTTATATGAGCTGTTAGCCAGGTTTTACTGGCAAAAAGCGAACAGTGAAAATGAAAAGTTGTCAATCATTACAGCGAAACCCCTCCGGTGTTACTGATGCGGCTGGTGCAAAGAGCCACTGTCAAAAGCTGGCAACGCCTAACTAATGGCTAAAAGCTAAGAGCTAAAAGCAATTCTCACAGCCAGTTCAGCACCTCCGCCGGAGTGTCCGCGTAGCGGGTGGCCCCGGCGCTGTCCAGCACGTCCCGGTCCCGGAAGCCCCAGGTGACGGAGATACAGTCCATCCCGGCGTTGCGGGCGGTGTCCAAATCCACCTCGGAATCCCCCACATAGACGGCGGTGGAGCGGTCACGGCCCAGCTGCCGCAGGGCCTCCTCCACCGCATCGGGGGCGGGCTTCCGCCGCACGTCGGGTCGCTGCCCGATTGCCACGGGGATGCTGTCGCCGAAGTAGAATTTCACCAGCGGCTTGACAGAGGTATCCGGTTTGTTGCTGACCACCGCCAGAGCATAGTCCCGCCGTTGCAGCTCGTCAATGAGTTCCAGCACCCCCGGATAGGGGGCGGTTTTGATTTGGTTGTGAGCCTTGTAATAGGCTTGCATGGTCTCCAGCGTCCGGTCATACCGGGGGTCGTCCTGCCCGCCAGGGAGAGCCAGGGCGATGAGCCGGGCCATGCCGTTGCCCACATAGCGGCGTACCGATTCTCGCGGCAGAGTGGGCGCACCCACTTCCGTCAGGGTGTGGTTCAGGCTGTCCGACAGGTCGTCCAGGGTGTCCAGCAGAGTGCCGTCCAGGTCGAAGATGACTGTGTTGTAGTTCATAATGTTGCTTCCTTTTCTGCGAGCTAATAGCTGTTAGTAACGGATTACGAAGTAAAGGCTAACAGCTTATTCTGTATCAAAGTAGTACGCTACCAGCAGATCTACGCACTGACCGTAGCTTTTCATGCCCTCGGTCTGGCCGTAGCTCTCCAGAAAACCGGTATAAATCTGCTCCGACGCCTCCTGCACCGGCGACTCGAACTGCGCCCAGTAAGCGGTGTTGTCGGACAAATCGGCCAGCACCTGCTCATTCAGAGTGGCGCGAACGGACTGCCAGGCCGTGGAGCTGGCGGAGTAGAGGGCGTTGGACAGGTGGATGTACCCCATCAGGGCGGAAGAATACTGGAAGGTGACGTTGTCACAGTGCAGCCCGCCAATAATCGCCAGAAAGTTGCAGGCGTCCTCCTCCGCCACGTTGCACTGGTGGGACAGCTCGTGGAGGGCGGTGGCGGCGATGAGGCAATCCGGCTGGTCCACGTTGACCAGGGACTCCGCCGTCATGGGGAAATAGAACCCGGTGAAGCCCATATAGCTGATGATGAGAGAAAAAAACATCGCTTTTGGGGTGAACAGGGGCTGTTCCAGAGCGGGGAACTCCTCGAACACCACCTGATAGCAGTCTGTAGACTGCTGGAGGACTGCGGCGGCGTCCACCTGGGTCACGCCGTCCTCGTCCCGGTTCATCTGGTCGGAAAGTTCGTTGCACCGGTTTGCGAAGGCGGCAGCCAGCTGGGTCAGTTCCTCCACCGTGCAGCCCCGGGCTGTCAAACCGGTGCGCTGGGAGAAGCTGTCGGAATAATAGTTGACGCCCCACATGGCGGTGTAGCAGCTGTAGACCACCAATGCCGCCGCCAGCGCCGCCAGCGCACGGCGGAGCAGCCGTTTCAGCCGTTCCTCCCGGCGGATGAGCAGCCAAACCGTCCGCACCAGGAACGCAATTACCGCGAGAACCCCCGCCGCCCAAATCACCTCCGCCAGGGCAAAGGGCAGCAAACCGCAGCACCGGGAGAGCAGGTGCTTTATCGGCGTTGTGACCCAGTTCACCAGGAAATTCATCAGCCCCTGATTGCCCTTGACTAACTGGAAGGCCAGCAGAAACGCCCCTGGCACGGCACACCACAGGGCAGGCGCCAGCAGCCAGCGGCAGGAGTGCCTGGGGGGTGCGGTGATCTCTTCATACATGGTTCGGCGGTGCAGCATGGGGACGGCCTCCTTTATCAGTACCTACAATATACCACAGTTCGACGGTTTCCACAAGGCGCGGTAAAATTTACAACGTCCGGCGTTCTCGTAATTTTGACGAAAACGGCGCAATTTTGCCCATCCGTTTTCGCAAAACCAACGGCAAAATAATTTCTAAAAAATCCTGAAAAAGTGCTTGACAAAAAGCATGGGCGGTGCTATACTTATCACAACAAAAGAAGAGATGCTTCCCCGAAGCGGAACCTCTTCCTCTTGTATCATACGTCAACCTTTCCTTCAACTTTAGATATGTACCCGCAGCACCCCGCACTGTTATCGGGACGCCAAAAGGCAATCCGCTGTGAAAGAGCGACAGTTTAGAGTGAAGCGAATGTTTTTCATTCCGTAGAAAGAGAGGTACCTGTAATGATGTTAGATATCAAGAATCAAAAGTAACCCTGTCAGATGAAATGTCTGACAGGGTTGCTTTTTCGACAAAGCTCCGGGCGAAAATGACGTAAAAAAAGAGTTGACAAAAGTTCCCCACTTCTATATAATAGCATGATACCTGTTTCAGAAGGGAGGGCGCTGTGTGCCAGGTCAAAAGGGAATCAAAGTGGTTGCCAGCAACCGCAAAGCCTACCACGACTATTTTATCTTGGAAAAGTACGAGGCGGGCATCGAACTTTCCGGCACTGAGGTAAAGTCCATCCGCGCAGGACGGGTGAACCTCAAGGACGCCTTCTGCCAGGTGAAAAACGGCGAGTTGTATGTCTACGGGATGCACATCTCCCCCTATGAACAGGGCAACATCTTCAACAAAGACCCCATGCGGGACCGCCGCCTGCTGATGCACCGGCAGGAGATCCGCAGGCTCTACGCCCACGTCAAGCAGGACGGCTACGCCCTCATCCCCCTGTCCCTGTACTTTAAAAACAGCCGGGTCAAGGTGGAGGTGGGCCTCGCCAAGGGCAAAAAGCTCTATGACAAGCGGGAGTCCATGGCGGAGCGGGCCGCCAAGCGGGACATGGATCGGGAGATGAAATCCCGGAACCGGGGCCGCTACGGGGAATAACCGGTCAGATTTACGGACAGAATTGACAACAGCGAAGGAGTGTTCATCCATGGCACAGAATCCCATTGTGACCATCGAAATGGAAAACGGCGGCGTGATGAAGGCGGAGCTGTACCCCGAAATCGCCCCCAACACCGTCAACAACTTCATCTCTCTGGTGAAGAAAGGCTTTTATGATGGCGTGATCTTCCACCGGGTCATCCCCGGCTTTATGATTCAGGGCGGCGACCCCCAGGGTACCGGCACAGGCGGCCCCGGTTATGAAATCAAGGGCGAGTTCTCCGCCAACGGCTTTGCCAACGAACTGAAGCACAGCCGGGGCGTACTGTCCATGGCCCGGACCATGGCGCCAGACTCCGCCGGGAGCCAGTTCTTTGTCATGGTGGCGGACGCGCCCCACCTGGACGGCCAGTACGCCTCCTTCGGCAAGGTCATCGAGGGCATGGACGTGGCCGACCAGATCGTCTCCACCCGCCGGGACTGGAACGACAAGCCCCGCCAAAAGCAGATGATGAAAAAGGTCACAGTGGACACCTTCGGAGTAGACTACCCGGAGCCGAAAAAGGTTTGAATCAATGTGCAATTTGCAATGAGCAATGAGCAATTATGAGGAAATCGAACGCTGACGGTTTTTTGCGGGACGTATTGTTTTCGGCTGCGTTGCGGTCAAGTAGTTGCATCTGAAAACCTGTTCATTGCACATTGCTAATTGCTAATTTCCGACGAGGGCTTCCCCGCTCCCGTCGGTGTCTGGCTCACGTTCGTGGGCCATCTATGGGGGCGTACCGGTTTCGACGGGGACGTTGAGGCCGGACCAGCGGGCAGCGGCGCCCAGCCGCTTATCAATGGGCACCTATAAATCAAAGAACAACGACGAATACGTTGCTGTCGCGGCCTAATTAGGCTCTGCGACCTCCGCCCAACGTGCGCGGACGCCGATCCCGGAAGGCCCACGGGCCGGGCTGGGTGATGCCTTTTAGTGGGAAACGTGAGGGCCGAAAGCTTTGACGGCTCCATGAATTGATGAAGCTACCAAACTGCGCAGTGTGTCAGTTCACGGCGCGGCGAGGGAATGGAAACAACTGACTGCGCCCGGAGAAGGTCCTGAGGATGCGTTTTCGGACACGGGTTCAACTCCCGTCGCCTCCACCAAAGTGTTTCCCGCTGAATGTTAGAAATTCGGCGGGAAATTGCTGTTTTACGCAAAAAATCGCTCGTAGAGTTTCAACTCTGCGAGCGGATTCTTCTTTTTACCCCAATTTTGACCCCTTAGCGGTCTGAAACGCGCTTTTTGACTGCCTCCCGTAAATCGCCGCCGTCTGGGAACGCAGTCCCCAAAATAACAAAAAGGAGCGTTGCAGTCTTGTTCTGCACCGCCCCTTTCCTTAGCCGCTGGCCATTAGCCAGTTGAGCATCAGCAGCAGCCCCAATCCCGGCGCGCCCAGCACTCCGATGACCAGCGCGTTGCACAGGTTGACCCCCAGGTGCAACCCCAACAGGCCGCCGAAGGGTTCCAGCGCTGCCAGCACACCGCCGCCCACCACCGCCCGCAGGGCCACTCGGCACAGCATCCCCAGTACTCGTCGCAGTAAAATGGCCAGGAATAGCGCCGCAAACAGGCCCAGTCCCGCCAGCAATACCTGCTCGTCCGTCATTCGGCTTTCAGCACCTCTGCGGCGCGATCCAGGCTTTTCAGCCGCCGCAGCAGGTAGGAGTACCGAGCCTGTTCCGCTTTCAGGTCGAACACCGCCGCGTCGATGAGATCCGGGTCTCCGGTGGAGTTGAACTGCAAATAGGTGCGCTGGATGGCGCACCGGGTCTCGTGGATCTGATTTGTCAGGATTGCTCGCTCCTGCTCCTCCTCCGTCTCTCTGGGCCTGCGGAACCAATGCAACACTTCTGTCATAGCCGCTTCTCCTTTCACACGCATAATGTAAGGGCTTCTTCAAGGCTTATCCTATGCCCACAGTATGCCCCAATATGTGCCAGGTTAAACAGCTTTTACCAGGGATAACACCGGCCCAGTGGGCCATACTGTTGTCAGACGGCAAGGCGGCGGCTCTCCACAGAGACCGCGCTTCCGGTGGCCAGCCCTCCGCAGCGGCGCGGGGGACGTCCCCCAGAAGCCCCGCGCCGGCTGTCTTGGAATAGGGGTCGGCAGGGGCTGGCCCGAAAAAGGCGGCGCTCCGGGTGGGGCGCCGCTCTGAGCGTGAAACCCCTCCGCCGTCAAGCGGCACTTCCGGGGCTTTGCCTCTCCCTGCCCTTTCAGGGGAAGCAAGGGGGAAAGTGCTTGTCGTTTAGTTTGCGTTTTTTGCTCAAACGAGATAGATTTTGTGTTGAAATTTAATCAATAGAAGAACTTTGCCCACAAAGAAGTATCTTTCTGTAATTGACCACCCCTCTCGCCTCCCCTGAAAGGGGAGGTGGCACGGCGTAAGCCGTGACGGAGGGGTTTCCACGGCTGAAATCACCGACAAGGCCGATTCAAAAGGATACCCAAAACACAAAAAGCCGGGGTCAAATCGCCGTTTTTCGCCGGTTTTTCCCGCAAATTTGGGAGGTTGACGAAATCAGACAAATTTCGCGCGAAATCCCCACCCGCAGCCACGCCACGGGTGGGGAACTCACGTTCAGGAAGCACAGCTAAAAGCTAACAGCTCATTTTCACACGACCAGCAGGTAAATCACCACGACCATAATGCCCACGCCGAACATCATCAGGCTAAAGGACACGCCGGACATGACCTCCCGCTTGGTCTCGTCATAGATGCGGCTCTGGTCGGCAAAGAACCGCACGAAGTCCGCCTGAATGGGGTTGCGCTTGCAGAAGGTGGCGTTCAGCAGAGCCACCACGCCGTCGCAGAAGCTGCCCAGCAGGTAGGCCCCCTCGAAACCCTTGGGCAGCAGGCGGCCCTCCCGGAGCTGCCTGTGGGTGGTCTTGCGGCCCAGCAGCACCAGACCGTCCAGCACATAGTCCAGACACCGGCACAGGAACCCGGCCACTGTGGGCAGCAGGCCCAGCACCAGCGGGCGGTAAACCAGCTCCAGCAGGTCCAAATGCTTGGGCCAGCGGTTGACATAGACATAAGTCCTGTCCGGCTGCTTCACCCGCATCCCCAGCCGGATAACCAGCAGGTAAATGGCCGCGCCAATGACGATGGAGTACAGGCCGCCTTTCAGGTTGGTCAGGGAGAAATAGTTGACCGCGTGTTCCGGGGAGACGCCGTTCAGGAAGCCCTGCCCCAGGTCAGCGATTTTGTTCAGGGTCAGGTAGGGCAGCACGCCCAAAATGGGCAGCACCGTGGCGCTGACCGCCAGCACAGCGGCGGTGGCCCTGTTGCAATAGTGGGTCTTGGCCTCAAAGGACGCCTGCACCGCCGGATCCCGGTTCTTTTCCACAAACAGCACCACAAACAGCTTGGTCATATAGGCCACCGTCATAGCGCCGGTGATAATAAACAGCCACTCGATGACATGGAACAGGGTGGCGTTGCTGGCTGCGGCAAAACTCGCTACGCTGTGGCCCTCCTCCAGCAGCTCGATGTACTCTACGATGCTCTCGTGGATCAGCGTCTTACTGATGTAGCCGTTGAACAGGGGGATGCCGCCGATGCCCAGGGATCCCATCAGGAACACATAGCACAGCAGAGGCTTTTTGCGGCCAAAGCCCCGGATGTCGTTCAGGTCCAGCTTGTGGAGGTTCATCACCACCACGCCGGCGGCCATGAACAGCACCAGCTTCAAATTGGAGTGGTTGAACATATGGAGGAGGGTTCCCCGGACCGCCAGAGCGTTTTCCTCCCCCAGCAGGTCTATCATGCCCATGCCCACGAAGATGAAGCCCAGCTGTGACATAGAGGAGCAGGCCAGCGTCCGCTTCAAATCCAGGGAGAAGATGGCCAGAATGCCGCCCAGCAGCATAGTCACAACGCCCAGCAGCAGAATGACGAAGCCCCAATAGGCGTTCTCCGCGAAGATGCGGGTACACAGCACCAGCACCCCGAAAATACCCGACTTGGTGATGATGCCAGACAGCAGGGCGCTGGCCGGGGCCGGGGCCACCGGATGGGCCATGGGCAGCCAGACGTGGAGGGGGTACATACCGGCCTTCGCGCCGAAGCCAAAGAGGATGCAGCCGCCCAGCACGTAGAACCACGCCTCGTTGCCGGGGAACGCCGCCTCGCAGGCTTCCAGCAGCTGAGAGAGCTGAAGGGTGCCGGTCACGCTGTAGAGCATGAAGATGCCCATCAGCGCCACCAGGCCGCCGATAACCGCCACCGCCAGGTAGACGCCGCCGGCGTAGAGGGTCTGCGGCTTCTCGTCGTGAATGACGGTGACATAGGAGGCCATGCTCATCAGCTCAAAGAACACAAAGGTGGTAAACAGGTCGTCGGAGAGGAACACCCCCATCGTCGCCCCGAAGGTCATCAGCAGGAACAGATAATACCGATTCCGGTTGCGGGAGTGAGCCAGGTACTCCCGTGAGAAAATGGTGGTCATCATCCACATATAGGCGGTGACGGTAGCAAAAATGCCCCGGAACCCGTCCAGTTGGAAGGACAGCCCCATGCCGCAGACCCCCGGCAGGGACAGAGACACTTCCCCGCCCGTCAGCAGGAGCAGCAGCATGATAACCGCCTCCGCCGAGGTGACGGCGATGGCGAAATAGTCCCGCAGGGCCTTGTTCCGCCGCCCGATGAGGTAGCTGAGGACACCCGCCGCCATAGGGCCGAGTACCAGCAACAGGAGAATGGGATTTCCAATCATAACACACATCCTCCTCTCAGAACGTTCCGGCGGCGATGCTCTGGACGAACGCCAGCAGCGCCTGGGCGTTCAGGCCCAGGGCCACCGTAATCACCGAGAAAATCGCCAGCGGCAGCAGCATCAGCCAGCTGGGGTCGTGGAACCGGGCGTTGGCCTCCTTCGCGGCGGCCCCGCCGGAGAACCAACCCCGCACGTTGATGGACAGCATATAGATGCCCGTCATCAGCGCCGAATACAGCAGCACGAACACCCCCACGTAGCCCATAATGGAGGGCTGCTCCAGCAGGGCCTGGACGATGCTCCACTTGCTGACGAACCCGGCGAACAGGGGGATGCCCGTCAACGACAGGCCGGAGATCAGCAGCGCCGTGAAGGTGGCGGGCATGGCGAACCCCAACCCGTCCAACTCGTAGACGTAATTCTTGTTCGTCTGGTGCATCACCGCACCGGCGCAGAAGAAGCCGCTGATCTTCATAATGGCGTGGACGAACATATGACACAGCCCCGCCACCAGCCCTGCGGGGGACATCATGGTCACGCCCAGAAGGATATAGGACAGGTTGCTGACGGTGGAGTAAGCCAGGCGGCGTTTGAAGTGGTTCTCCCGCACACCCAGGGTGGAGGCATAGACGATGGTAACCATCGCCGCGATGACCACCACGGTCTGAGCCCAGGTGCCTTTCAGGAAGTCCGCGCCGAAGCAGAAGTAGGTCAGGCGCATAATGGCGAACACGCCGGACTTGACCACCGCCACCGCATGGAGCAGGGCGGTGACCGGCGTGGGGGCCACCGATGCCGAGGGCAGCCACCCGTGGAAGGGGAACACCGCCGCCTTGACGCCGAAGCCGAAGAAGGCCAGCACATAGACCAGCAGGGCGATGTTGGCGTACTCCCCCAGGTTGGCAACGTCCAGGTTACCCCCCAGCACGAACTCGATGTTCGTGCAGAACAGGGAGTAGAACACGATGCCGATGAAGGCGAAGGCGGTGCCGCCGATCATATAGTTCAAATACTTTCGGGTTGCGGCCTGGGCCTCCTCGGTCATGGTGTGGATGACCAGGGGCAGCGTCACCATGGTCAGCGCCTCATAAAACAGGTACATGGTGACGATGTTGCCGGCAAAGGCCACCCCCAGCGTCACGCCGTAGGTGATGGTGTAGAAGGACAGGAAGGTGTTGACCCGCTCCTCGTGGCGCATATACTCAAAGGCGTACAGCGTCGCCAGAGGCCATAGGAAGGCCACCAGCCCGCCGAAGAAGGTGGCCATGCCGTCGATGTTCAACGTCAGGGGCATCCCCTCCACAAAGGAAAACAGGTACAGCCGCTCTGCGGGGCGGTTCAGCAGCAGCACAAACACCAGAATGGTGTTGAGGATGACCACCGTCTCCACCGCCGCAGCCCGCGTTTTGTAGTCCTGGATGGGGAAGGTCATCAGCAAGACCCCCGCCAGGATGGGGACCAGAATGGGTACCAGGATGAAATAAGGACTCATACAGCGTTTCCCTCCCCTCTCAAAGCACGCTGGAGGCCACGCCGGTCAGCAGCGCCGTCAGTCCGCCGGGCCAGACCCCCAGCAGCACCGCCAGGGCGGTCAGCGCCACGATGGGGACCAGCATCTGCCAGGTAGGTTCGTGTTTTTCCAGCGCGGCGTAGTCATAGTCGCTGCCCGGCAGGAACCCGGCGATGGAGACCGTCAGCAGGTAGCCCGCCGTCAGCAGGGCGCTGACCAGCAGCACCACCGGCCCCAGCCAGGAGACCACCGGTATCCCGGTCGCCAGCGCGCCGGTGGCGAGATACCACTTGCTGACAAAGGCGCTGGTGGGCGGGATACCCACCAAAGTCACTCCCGCCAGGGTGAAGCACCACAGAACCACGGGCATTTCCTTGCCAATGCCTTTCAGCTCGTCCACCCTGGTCTTGCCGGTCTTGCAGATGATGGCGCCCGCCGAGAGGAACAGGCCGTTCTTCACCAGCGAGTGGAACACCACATGGAGCAGCGCCCCCACAAAGGCCACCGGCTGGAGCAGCGACAGGCCGAACAGCACGTAAGAGACCTGGCTGACAGTGGAATAGGCCAGCCGCTTTTTCAGCACGTTCTCCCGGTAGGCCAGCATGGACCCCATAAAGACGGTAATCAGCGTCAGAACGATCCACAGGTACTGCACCCAGGTCCCCCGAATCAGCTCTGGCCCCGCGATGTAGTACACGGTGCGGAGGATGCCCAGCACACCGGCCTTGGTGATGACGCCGGACAGCACCGCGCTGGCCGGGGCCGGGGCCACCGGATGGGCGGTGGGCAGCCAGCCGTGCATGGGGAACATACCCGCCTTGGTGCCGAAGCCGAGAATCATCAGGAACACCGCCAGCAGCGTCACGCCGGAGGCAGTCGCGCCGTCCAGCACACCCCCCGCCGTGAAGGTCAGTTCGGTTCCCTGGGCGGTGAACAGGAACAGGCCGAACAGCGACAAAAACGCGCCGCCCACCGAGTAAAACAGGTATTTCAGGCCCGCCATAATGGCCTCGTGGGTCAGCTCGTGCATGACCAGCGGTGCGGAGGTCAAGGTCATCAGCTCGAAAAACACATAGAAGGTGAACAGGTTGCCGGCGTAGCACAGGGCCGCCAGTACACCCCCCACAATCAGGTAAAAGCCGTAGAACCGGGGTTCATCGTGTTCGTGGCTCATGTACTCAAAGGCGGCCAGCCCCGCCAGCAGCCAGACGAAAGCCACCAGCACTGAGAACAGCTTGCCCACGGCGTCCACCTGGAAATAAAAGGTCAGTCCCTCCGCCACGGTACCCAGGGTCAGGCGCAGGGTGTCCTCCGGCTGGAGAGCCACCGCCACCGCCAGGCCTAGGCTCAGCGCCAGCGCCGCGAACACGATGGCCAGCATGACCTTCCGCCGGGGCGGGAACACCATCAGCAGCACGCCCACTGCAATGGGCATCAACACGGGAATCAGCAAAGCAATCATCTTTTCTCCCTCCCGTCAGCCGAATATGGCAAGGCCGGTCTGAATGGCCTGAATGACCGGCGTGGCAGCGATGCCCAACCCAACGTTCAACGCAATCAGCCCAAATGTGGCCGCCGACTCCACGCGGGAGGGCATTATGCCGTGGGGCTTGCGCTGCTCTGCCGGTACCGAGTGGTAGATGGTCAGCACACTGCCCATAAAGTACACGGTGTTCAAAATCGTGCTGATGGCCAGTGCGATCCACGCAATCACCATTTTCTCCTGCATGGCAGTGGTGGCGGCGGAGGCGAACATATACTTGGAGATGAAGCCGGTCAGCAGCGGCATACCCACCATGGACAGCGCGCCCACAGTGTAGGCCACCCCCGCAGGCTTGTTGCGGAACCCCGCGCCCTTCAGGGATTCAAAGTCCGACTTGTCGTCGGACACCTCGGAGAGGCCGGAGATGCTGATGAACAGCAGCGACTTCATGGCGCCGTGGGAGATGATGTGGAACAGGGCGGCCACCACGCCTGCGGTGGTCCCCAGGCCAATGCCCATGTAGATGTAGCCGATTTGCGCCACGGAGGAGAAGGCCGCCATCCGCCGGATGTTCTGGGTCTTGATGGCCAGCCAGGAACCCATAATCATGCCGATGATGCCCAGCACAAAGAGCAGGTTGACCACTTGACTGCTGACCACATACTCGAAGTCCAGCACCCGGTAGAAAATCTTAATCAGCAGGAACAGGTAGCCCTTGGACACCAGCGAGGACAAAATCGCGCTGGCCGAGGGCGTGGTGTAGCCGTAGGCGTCGGGAATCCAGGTGTGGAAGGGGTAGAGGCCGCTCTTGATGCCCAGACCCACGGTGATGAGGGCGACGATGACCAGCATGGGGACTTCGTAGGCCCCCGCGCCCACCAGCTCCGCCAGCGCCTCTTTCGCGGGGGACATCAGCAGCTGCCCCGTGATGGAGTACAGAATCGTCAGGGCGATGAGGAAAAGGCCGGAACCCACCAGGCTCATGACCATGTACCGCAGGGCGGAGACGTAGGTGCGCCCCTCCTTTTTGATCATAATCAGGCCGCAGGCGGAGATGGTGTTGATTTCGATGAACACATAGGCCGTAAACAGGTCGTTGGTGTAAATCAGCGCCAGCAGCGAACTCATCAGCAGATCCAGCAGGATGTAAAACAGGTTTTTCCGGGAGTTTTCCAGCTCCCGGTCGATGTGGGCCATGCCGCCCAGCACCGACAGCAGCATAATGAGGCTGAAAAACACCGCCATCAGCGCTTCCAGCACGCCGATGCGAATTTCGTTGCCCCAGGGAGCCGGGAAGTGGCCCATCATAAAGGTGTAGCTCTCTCCTGTGGCGGCGGTGTAGTTCAGCACGCCCAGCGACAGCGCCAGCACCACCGTCACCATGGTCAGGTGAACCCGCTTGGCCCACTTGTGGTTCAGGGGGAAGGAGATGATGGCGGAGAACATGGAGAGGATGATGCAGAAGAAGGGAAAGTTTTGAACAAGCGTCATTTACTTCTCCTCCTTACCGAGCTTCAGCATAATTTCGTCCAGGTTCAGGGTGTGATATTCCCGGTACAGGCAGATGGTCAGCGCCATCATCAGCGCACTGACGCTGACAGAGACCACGATACCGGTCAGCACCAGTCCCGCAGGGATGGGGTTGATGTAATAGGACGCATCCATAATGCCGTCCACATAGATGGGGGACGCACCCCCCTCGATGTAGCCCTTGGAGGCCAGGAAGAGGTAAATGGCACAGTCCATGATGTCCAGGCCGATGATTTTCTTCACCAGGTTGGACTGGAGCAGCAGGTTGCCCATGCCAATGACGAACAATATCACCGCCGCCACGTCCTCGTAGTTGGTCAAAAGATTGCCCAGCATATCAAATTGCCCCCCTCCGAAACAGTGTATAGAAGGAATACATGGTGCAGGCCACCACGATACCCACGCAGATGTTCAGGTAGACGATCAGTCCGGCGCTGAGGATGGCCCCCGGCGTACCGGTGGTGATAATGCTCTCCAGGTGGTTTGCTCCGGTGTAGAAGGAGTAACTCTTGGCGAAGCAGTAGAAGGTCAGAGCGCACACCGTCAGGGTCTTGATGACCCGCTCGTTCATAAACCGGCGGGTGCGCCTGACGCCGAAGGCGGTCAGGTATAAAATCAGGCCGGTGCCGATGATAGCCCCGCCAGAGAAGCCGCCGCCCGGCGAGATGTGACCGTTCAGCACCACATATGCGCCGAAAATGATAATCAGCGGCACCAGCAGTTTGGCCGCCTGCTGGAGGACGTTGTCCTCCTGCGGCTCGTAGGACAGATCCTCCAGTTCCTCCCTGGCACTCAATCGGATGTCCTCCTTCTTGTCCGCCCGGAGCAGGATGGTCACGCAGCACAGGGCCACGAACAGCACGCAGGACTCGCCAAAGGTGTCGAAGGCACGGTAGTCCAAAATCATGCCGGCCACGATGTTCACCGCGCCGGTCTCCTCCAGCCCCTGCTCGATGTACCGCTGGGAGACCTCGTTGTTCACCGGGGAGTTGGGATCGCCAAAGGCGGGGAGGAAGCTGACGGTGTACAGCAGCACTGTCACCATAAACAGGGCCATCAACACGAAAAAGATGCGGCTGACGATTTGGAACGCGCCGACCTCTTTGGCGACGCCCTCCTCAAACCGGCTCTGGTCGTACTCCCGCAGCAGCTGCTCCGCCCGCTCACCGGGGGAGGGGCCTTTTTCCGGCGGGGTGGACTCCAGCCTGCCGTCGGCGGGGTCATACGTTCCCTTCGCCCAGCGGGTGAACTTGTCCCAGGCGCTGCCTTTATAGTTCGGATTCGGTCTGCTCATTGTCCTCCCCCTCTTCTTCGGTTTGGATGGAATGGATCTTTCTCAACGTGACAAAGAACAGAATACTGGTCACACCTGCGCCCACCGCCGCCTCGGTGATGGCCAGGTCCGGCGACTCCAGCAGCAGCCAGAGAATGGCCATGGCCAGGCTGAACGCCATATAGATGACTACCGAGGTCAACAGGTTCCGGGACAGGCTGACCGAGATGGCGCAGATGATGAGGGACGCCAGCAGCACGATACGCAGCAAATCCATTACTCCGGCACCTCACATTCGTCTTTCAAGTCCAGGTTGGTCATAACTTCCAGCTTGGCCAGCAGGTGGGAACAGACAGGCGAAGCGCACCAGAACAGCGCCAAAATCGCCAGCACCTTCAGGGAGCTGGCCGACAGGCCGCAGACCACCATCAGTCCCAGCATGACCAGCAAAATGCCCAGGGAATCGCCCATGGCCGCGGCGTGCATCCGCTTCATGGCGGTGTTCAGCCGGAACACACCAAAGGTGGCGATGCACATCACCACCACGCCCCCGGCGATGAGGACGGCGGCGATGATGAATCGAATCAGACTAAGCTCCATGCTCTTCCTCCTTTTCCTCTTCCTGCGCGCCGCGCTCGCTTTCCCATTCCACGAAGCGGCCCATGTAGATCTTCGACAGCACGATGACCGCCACAAAGCTCATAACGGCGTAAATCAGGCTGATGTCCAGTATCGCCGACTCCCCCAGGTAGACCGAGAGCAGCGCGACAATGGCGATGGTCACGGTGCCGATCATGTTGGTGGCGATGATGCGATCCGCCAGCCGGGGGCCTTTGATGGCCCGCACCAGGCAGAGTACCAGCAGCACCGTCAGCACCACGCAGCACACCAGGAAAAACATACGATATCCCTCGTTCACAGCCTTCACTCCTCCATTCGCTTGAGCAGTTCGACAAAGATGGAAGTGTCCAGCCCCTCACCCATCGTCTTGTCGAAGCAGTGGACGCAGAACGCGTTATCTTCCTGCTCCACGGTGATGGTGCCGGGGGTGATGGTGATGGAATTGGCCAGAATCGCCCTGGCCACATCGGTTTTCAGGTCGGAATTGAACAGCACCAGCGCCGGTTCCGGCAGCGTTTCGTTGGAGAACAGGAAGGGCAGCATGGCAAGGTTGGCCTTGACGATCTCCACCACCAGATGATAGACATAGCACAGCGCCAGCGGCAGTTTTTTCACCAGCCGCCAATCCTTGGCGGGGCTGAAATCCATAAACACACAGATGAACGCATACATCGCCCCGGCGATGCCCACACCGAACAGGGCGATCTCTACCGTCCATCGGCCATTGAGCATGACCCAGACCAAAAAGAACAAAAGAAACATAGGCAACCTCTCCCTGCTTTAGAATGATAAGTCGGACGGAGTAAAGGTAGAACGGGTCAGGATTCGGCAGCCAGGTCGCGCAGCACCTGGGTTTTCAGCCCCTCGCAGGCGGACAGTATCTCCTGGATCTGGTCAAGGGTGATGCCGTCGATGTGGACGCCGCAGGTGCAGACTGCGGTGCAGCGCTGCTGGACAGCCACGGCCTCGGCAAAACGGCAGGCGATGGCGTCGTCCTTGTGGCCCACACAGTTCATCACCGAAGTGGTGGCGCTGATACCCTGACCGGTGAGGCTGGGGCGGGAGACGGACAGGGCCGTGGATCCCACGTGGCCGCAGCAGTCGTCCCGGACGCAGATGGTGTAGTCCCGGCCCATGGATATCACGTCGCACAGCAGCGTGATACCGCAGACCTGGGCCTCGTAGTGGCGATTCAGCTCCATCGTTTAAAGCCCTCCATGTCGATGCCGAAGCACTGGAGCAGCTTGCCAGTGAAGTGCCGCTCCATGCTCTCCACCGTGTCGGTCCCCTGGTAATAGGTCAACATCGGCGGCATGATGTACACGTTTTGCAGCCGGGCGAGATAGGCCAGATTGTCCAGGTGAATGGGGCTGAGGGGGGT
Organism: Clostridiales bacterium; assembly: GCA_021203185.1. Lineage (GTDB taxonomy): Bacteria > Bacillota > Clostridia > Oscillospirales > Oscillospiraceae > Onthomonas. The sequence goes on along the minus strand of JAJQBR010000050.1, from coordinate 429 downwards.
CTCACGGGCCGCCAGGATCAGCTTGCGCTTCTCCTTGATGACCACGTCCGCCGCTCGCAGCAGCAGGTTGTCGCTGTAGCCGTGGGCCACGCCGCTGACGGTTTTCATGGAGCAGGGGATAATAATCATCCCCTCGGTCTGGAAGCTGCCGCTGGCGATGGCCGCGCCCACGTTCCGGTTGTCGTAGCACACGTCCGCCATGGCCCGAATTTGTTCCGGCTCCAGGCCCAACTCCTGTTTGGCGGTCATCTCCGCCCCCCGGGTAAAGACCAGGTGGGTCTCCACATCCGGCAGTTTTTTCAGTTCCCGCAACAGACAAACCGCCAGCGGGAACCCACTGGCGCCGCTGATTCCGACAATGATCCGCTTCATAGTTGCTCCTTCCAACTTGCAAAATGAAGTATAGCGCAAAACAGTAAATTTGCCTAT
>JAJQBR010000177.1 GCA_021203185.1 Clostridiales bacterium | reverse complement strand
GAACAGCGAGGCGAACAGCAGCAGAAAGATGAACAGCGCCAGCCAGGGAAGGAGGGACGGCGGTTTTTTCTTGCACTTGCGCTTCACACCTTCTTCACCGCCTTGTAGCCCAGCCCCCGCACGGAGACGATCTCAAACTCCGGCCAGCCCTCGAACCGCTTCCGCAGCCGCCCGATGTGGACGGTGACGGTCTCCCAGCCGGTGTTGGACTCCTGTCCCCAAATCTCGTCCATCAGCTCGATGCGGGTGAAAATTTTGCCGGGGTAGGAGAGCAGCTTGTACAGCAACAGAAATTCCTTTTGGGGCAGCGTCTGGGACTGACCGGCCCGGCTGACGGTCATGCTGTCGTAGTCCAGCGTCACATCGCCGATTTGTATCTTCCGCTCGCTGGCGATTCTGGCCCGGCGCAGCAGAGCCTTGATGCGCAGCAACAGCTCCTCCTCGTCCACCGGCTTGACCATATAGTCGTCGATGCCCAGCCGGAACCCCCGGTTCCGGTCGGCGGGGAACTGCTTGGCGGACACCATTAAAATGGGCAGGTTGGTGTTGACGGCGCGCAGCGCCTCGGTGAAGGCGTAGCCGTCCATCCTGGGCATCATAATGTCCAGTACCACCAGGTCGATGTATTCCCGGTCCAGCAGGGCCAGGGCCTCCTCCCCGTCTTTGGCGCAAAGCACCTGATAGCCCTCGGTCTCCAATATGGTCTGGGTCAGCCAGCGGGTATTTTTGTCGTCGTCCACCACTAAAATACGGAACATCGTCACTCACCTCACAGGAGAGAATAACACAGGAATCTAAACTGAAAGAAAAGTACAGATGCGGTATCGTGGATGGAAACGGGACAGGCTGCCCCTTTTGGCCGCCGAGCCTTCGCTTTGGGGGGCTGTCTTGCTTTTGTGGAGAATCAGATTTATTGGCTATCCCTTTTACTCAGCCATATGCCAGAAACCCCTCCGCCACCGCCTAAAGGCGGAGGGGGACCATGCGAAGCATGGTGGAGGGGTTTCACGCCGAAAATACTGACAAGGCTGATTTAAAGGGATAACCAAATCAGATTTTTTTGATGCGGTCCAGCGCCTCCAGAATGTTCTCGTAGCTGCCGAAGGCGGTCAGGCGGAAGAAGCCCTCTCCGCTGGGGCCGAAGCCGGAACCGGGGGTGCCCACCACGTTGGCGGTGTTCAGCAGGAAGTCGAAGAACTCCCAGCTGCCCATGCCGTTGGGGGTTTTCAGCCAGATATAAGGGGAGTTGACGCCGCCGTAGCAGGTGTACCCGGCGTCGGTCAGGCCGCTGAGGATGGCGGCGGCGTTCTTCTGGTAAAAGGCCACCAGCTGGCGGGTCTCGGCCTGGCCCTGGGGGGTGTAGACGGCCTCGCCGGCCTTCTGGATGATATAGGAGACGCCGTTGAACTTCATCTCCTGGTGGGTGGCCCACATACTGTTCAGGGAGACGCCGTCGCTGCTCCTGAGGGCCTTGGGCACCACGGTGTAGCCCAGGCGGACGCCGGTGAACCCGGCGTTTTTGGAGAAGCTGCGCATCTCGATGGCGCACTCCTGGGCGCCCTCGCACTCATAGATGGAGTGGGGGACGTTGTCCTCGGTGATATAGGCTTCATAGGCGTCGTCGTAGATGATGACCGCGCCCACCTTGCGGGCGTAGTCCACCCAGACCTGGAGCTGATCCTTCGTGATGGCCATGCCGGTGGGGTTGTTGGGGAAGCACAGATAGATGATGTCCGGCGTTTCCTTAGGCAGTTCCGGCAGGAACCCGCTGGCCTCGGTGCAGGGCATATAGATGACGTTGCTCCACCGCTCGGTGGTCGGGTCGTAGTTCCCGGCGCGGCCGCACATGGCGTTGGTGTTCACGTAGACGGGATACACCGGGTCGCAGACCGCCACCTTGTTGTTCAGGCTGAAAATGTCGCTGAGATCAGAGCTGTCGCTCTTGGCGCCGTCGTTGACGAAAATCTCGTCCATGCCGATGTCCACGCCCAGGGGCCGGAAGTCCCCCTCCACAATGGCCTTGCGCAGGAAGGCCGCGCCCTCGTAGTCGGGGTAGCCGTGGAAGGTTTCGGCGTGGGCCATTTCCTCCGAGGCGTCCTTCAGCGCCTGCACCACGGCGGGGGTCAGGGGCTGGGTCACGTCGCCAATGCCCAGACGGATGATTTTCTTATCGGGGTTGGCGGCGGTATATGCGCTGACCTTTCGGCCAATGTTGGCGAACAGGTAGCTGCCGGGCAGTTTCGCGTAATTTTGGTTTACTTCAAACATAAGTGGGCCTCCTAAATACGTTCTGTCCCCATCTTAGCAAATTCTTTGTCTCTTTGCAAGAAGCCGGGGGAAATTCGGGGAAATTTTGCGGCGGAGCGGTCACTTTCCCCATTTTCTTCTGGTGAGCCAGCTGATGCCCTCGTACATATCTCTCGTGTCCGCATGGGAAGTGTCCAGCCACTTGGGGTTGAAGTTGGTCAGGGATTTGCAGTTATAAAACATAGCGAACATACTCCTCACCTTGGAGGTGTCCCAGCCGGACACATCCAGTGTCGTCAGGGATTCGCAGTCATAAAACATCCAGCTCATATCCGTCACGCGGGAGGTATTCCACCCGGACAGGTTCAGCGCCTTCAAAAATTCGCAATGGCCAAACATCTCCTTCATATACGTCACGTTGGAGGTATCCCAGCCAGACACATCCAGTGCGATCAGGGAATGGCAGGCGCAAAACATCTCGCCCATATCCGTCACGTTGGAGGTATCAAAGCCGGAGAGGTCCAGTATCATCAGGGAATAGCACCACCGAAACATCTCGCTCATATCCGTCACGTTGGAGGTGTCAAAGTTCCTGTCGAAACGGATGGCGGTTACATTCTTGTACCCCTCAAACAAATATGCGCAGGATTCCCCACTGGTCACGCCGCCCTCCCCGGCGATGTACTGCACAGACCCCTCTGTCCAGCACAGAACGCCGC
>JAJQBR010000184.1 GCA_021203185.1 Clostridiales bacterium | reverse complement strand
GGGCCAGGATGGGCGTAGCGGTAGTGCTGTCGATGAACAACGGGATGCCTCGCTCATGGGCCAACGCCGAAACCGCTGGGATGTCCACTACGTCCAGTTTGGGGTTGCCGATCAGTTCCCCAAAAATGACCTTAGTCCGTTCATTGAGCAAGGGTTCGATTTCTTCCGGGGACAGATGCTCCACCGTTCGGGTAGTGATGCCAAGAGCTTTCAAATCCTGAAAAAAATCCAGTGTGCCGCCGAACAGTCCCGCTCCGGCGATGATCTCATCCCCGGCCTCCAGGATGTTCAGGAGTGCCATAGACACCGCCGCCATGCCGGAGGAACAGGCCACCGCCGCCACCCCGCCCTCCAGTGCGGCCATACGCACCTCAAAGGAGTTGATGGTAGGGTTGCCGATTCGAGTGTAGGCGTAACCTGGCTTTTTCCCTGCGCAGACGGCCTCCAGTTCTTCTGCTGACTGACAACAGAATGCGGAGGTCTGGGCTATGGGAGTCAGCGTGCCGCCAGTGGACGGGTCTCCCTGAAAGCGCTGGTGCAGCAGCGCAGTGTTCTCTCTCATTTGCATTCTCCTCCCAGTGAAATGAAACAGTAGGGTTTCGCCCATTTCACTGGTATTTATCTTAACGCCAGGAACCGTTTTCCGCTAATACCAAAAGAAAATAGCTGGACATAACCTGAAACTATACCTGGCGTCAGCTTTCTCTGAACCGGTCAGGAGATGGCAAGGTATTCTTTCATTGCGGAGATGTACTTTTCTCCCATCTGGCTCAAAATCGTGTTTTCACGGGTGACGTAGCCGATCTCCATCACGCTGTTTGCCTCCTGGTCCGCGCCTGTGAAGGGGACTACCATGAAATCGTCACCGTTCAACTCCTCACAGATAATACCGGAGCACAGTGTATACCCGTTCAGTCCCACCATCAGGTTCAGCATGGTGGCCCGGTCATTGGCTTTGATGACCTGCGGATATTCACTGGTGGAGAGAATTTCCTCCGCAAAGTAGAAGGAACTGTTGTCTCCCTGGTCAAAGGCGAGACAGGGATAGCGCTCCAACTGTTGAAAGGAAATCTGCGGTTCCTGTGCCAGCGGATGTCCTTTCCACAGGTACACATAGGCTTGGCAATCCACTAAATGGTGAAATTTCAGGTTGGCAGAGCGCAACAGCTTTGACAGGGCTTTCCGGTTAAAATCACTCAGATACAGCACGCCGATTTCACTTTTCATAGTGCTGACATCACTGATGACCTCTCTGGTTTTGGTTTCCTTGATGGCAAACTCATATTGCGACATATCATATTCCCTGGCCATATCTACAAAGGCTTTAACTGCAAAGGAATAGTGCTGGGTGGAGACGGCAAACTTCTTTTTGTAACTCCCGCCCTTTTCGTATCTTTGAATCAGGTTTTCATACTGTTGATAGATTTCTTTGGCGTAGTATAAAAACTCTGCTCCATCGTTAGTCAGCGTTGCGCCCCGTCCGCTGCGGTACAGCAGCGTAATACCCAACTCCCGCTCCATCTCCTTAATCGCGTTGGTCAGGGAAGGCTGGGACACATAGAGCTGCTCTGCCGCCTTGTTCAACGAACCTGTTTCTGCAATCGCAATCAGATAAGACATCTGTGTCAATGTCATTTGAATCGTCCCCTTTTTCTGCTTTATATGTCAACTTCCCATTTATCATATCAACATACTATTTTAATTGGTTATTATACAACTGCACGCGCCAGTTGTCAATCATCGAATGTGCTTTATTATGGGAACATTTCCATTTTGCATATTTGAAAAATACTCTTGACAAAACGCATCTGAGCGAAAACTGGCAACGTATCCCCGAACGGACAGCCGCTATCTGACCGATGATATGGCAGAGAAAGTCCCTGCGCTGGTAGCTGTGGCCGCAACGCTGACCGGTAAGGCAACGCCTTTAGAGCTGGCAGTGAAACCCATCATCAACAGCAAAAAGGTAAGTGACCACCACGCTATTATCCCCACTATGAGCGCAGAACGGGCCGACCTGTCCGCTCTCCCCTCCGGGGAACGGGAAATTCTGCGCATGATCGCCACCCGGTTATTGGCCTCCGTCGCCCCGCCCTATCGCTATGCGGAAACCGTTGCGGAGTTTCGGTGCGGCGAGGAGACCTTTACTGCCAAGGGGAAAACAGTGCTGGACGCTGGCTGGAAAGCCATAGAAAAGCCCGGAAAGGCAGAGAAAGCCGACACACCCCTGCCCATGATGCAGGTGGGTGACAGCTTTCCGGTGGTGTCTGCCGAGGTCAAGGAAGGGCAGACGAAGCCGAAGGCACATTTTACCGAGGACACCCTTCTCGCCTCGATGGAGCGAGCCGGTGCCGGCGAAATGCCGGACGAAGCCGAGCGCAAAGGCATCGGCACCCCGGCCACCCGTGCCGGTATCATTGAACGGCTGGTGACACGGGGCTTTCTGGAGCGCAAGGGCGACAAGAAGGCCAAGAATCTGATTCCCACGGAAAAGGGCAACGCCCTCATCACCGTCCTGCCGGAGCAGCTCCAGTCCGCCTCCATGACGGCAGATTGGGAGGAAAAGCTGCTGAAAATCGAGCGTGGAGAGTATTCTTCGGCGGCATTCATGGATGAGATCATCGAGATGGTCACGAGTCTTGTGGACGACTATCAGGTGGTGAAGGATGCCGCTGTCATCATGCCGGACACCCGCAAGTCCCTGGGGAAATGCCCGGTCTGCGGTGCCGACGTGTTCGATGAGACCGGCAAAGTCCAGTACAGAATGGAAAAAGGAATGTAAAAGGAGGGTTACAAGATGGCAGAAAACAAAACCGTGTATCTCCACGACGCCGCCTATGCCCGTGCAAATGGGGAAATCGAGCAGTACCACCGTTCCAGGAAAACGAACATCGACTGCAAAAGGGCGATTGAGAGCGCCGTTCGGGAGAACTTCGACGGGATGCACCTGAACCACGACGCCGCCA
>JAJQBR010000047.1 GCA_021203185.1 Clostridiales bacterium | reverse complement strand
GACCCGGCCATTTCCAGCCGCTCCGAAACCGCCCGATGGACGACGATGTCATCCAGACGGCTGTCCATCACGGTCATGAAGTCGTTGACATTGCCGCCAGTTTCTCCCTGGCCTTCATCGGAATCCTGCATCAGGTCGGCCATAATCTCCCCGATCCGGTCTCCGCAGGCGAACACGCCGTTGATGCCCGCCGTGGTGTAGCGGGTGGGGTCCAGTTCCTTCACCTTTTTGCACAGCTGGGCGCACACCTGCGCCCCGTGGACGGTGCCGATTTCCGGAATCTCGTTCCCTACGGAGTACAGCACCACGGAGGGGTGAATCCGATCCTTACGCACCATGGCGGTCAAATCCTGCGCCCACTGGTCCCGGAAGGTGAGGGCGTAATCCAAATCAGACTTGCAGCGGTCCCACATATCGGAAAACTCGTCCATAACGTACAGGCCCACCTGGTCGCAGGCCCGCAGCATAGCAGGAGCCATAGGCTGGTGAGCGCAGCGAACGGCGTTGAAGCCCGCCTCTTTCAGCAATTTGGCCTGGCGAAGATGGAACTCGTCAAAAGTTGCCGCCCCCAGCAGACCGGAGTCGTGGTGGACGCAGGCCCCCCGCAGCTTCACCGACTTTCCGTTGACCCGGAGGCCCCGCTTGGCGTCCAGCGCCAGCGCGCGGATGCCGAAGGTTCCTGTCTCGGCGTCCAGGACGGCGTTCCCATCCCGCAGGGCGATTTCATAGGTGTACAGCGCCGGGGTTTCGTCCGACCAGAGTTGGGGACGCTCCACGGCGATGCGCTGGGAGACGGTGCGCTCCTCCTGCCCCAGCAGGGTCAGCACGGACTGACATTTTGCCACTTCCCCGCCGGAGGGGTCCCGCAGCACGGTCTCCATCGTCAGGTGCTGGGGGGAGTGCTGTCGGCTGCGCAACTCGGCGGAGACCCGCAGGGCGGCGTAATCCTCGTCCGCAGTCTCGGTGACCACCTGCACTCCCTCCGGAACCAGGTGTACCAGCCCGGATTCCAGCAGGTACACGTCCCGATAGATGCCGCTGCCGGAATACCAGCGGCTGTTGGTGGTGTTGCTGTTGTGTACCTGAACGCGAATCTCGTTCTCCGCGCCGTAGGTGACCAGGTCGTTCAGCGGCACATAGAAGGTGGAGTAGCCGAAGTTGTTCTTCCCCGCCAATTGCCCGTTGACGTAGACCAGGGCGTTGCTGTAGACGCCTTCAAACTGCAGCATCAAGAGTTTGTTTTTCTTCTCCTCCGGAACAAACAGGCTCTTGACATAGGCGTACACGCCGCCGTCCCGGAAGCCAGTGTTGCCCCCGTTGGGACTTTCCGCATAAGCTCGCCGCTCCAGCATGGCGTCGTGGGGGAGCGTGACCTTCCGCGCCTCCTGGGGGATGCCCCACACCAGAGCGAAGGAGTCTTTGTCCTCCCAATACAGCCAGTTTTCGTTCCATTTTTGTGTTTTCATACCTTCATTCCTTTCGTAGTTTTGTGTTTTGCCTTCCGTATTTCAGTAAAAAAATATTTTATACTTTTTTCGCAAATCGGCCCAAGAGCAGCCGTTTCTTCCGGTTCCGGTAAATCCGCCGATAGTGCATGAAGATGGAAATGATGATGAAGCCAAGTCCCAGGCCCACCAAAGAGTGAATACAGGGGACGAGATTGGCATTTACCCGCTCCGAATCCTGGAGCATCAGCCCCACGATGGAGTAATACAGTGTGCCGCCGGGCATCAGCGGGACAATGGCGGGGTACACAAACACTGTGGAGGGGTTTTTCGTCTGCACCGCCATCCACTCGGAAAAGAGTGTGGCGGCCATTGCCGCCAAAAAGCAGCAGATAAAGGTCTCAGAAGTGAACTGGAGGAGGAGAAGGTAGACGATTCGTGTCAGTGCGCCGCTGAATCCCGCCAGCAGCAGGAACTTCCGCTGCACCCGAAACACAATGCCGAAGCCAAAGGAGGAGCAAAAGGAGCATAGCACTAGTTTGACTGCTTCTGCCATTACAGCACACCTCCAAACACTTCAATGCTCAGGATAAAGCCGCCTACAATAGCAGTCGTCTCCAACAGAACCTTGAAAAACTCCACAATGCCGTTGATCTCGTTCCCACAGAGGATGTTTCGGAAGGAGTTGACCATGGGAATACCGGGAATCAGCATCATGCTGTTGACGATCATCACGATGTACAGGTCGTCCGCCAGCCCCAGCGTTACCGCGCCAATGGCGGCGCTCCCCGCCACAAAGGTACACAGAACATTGAACACGATTTTGTTATAGACCAACCGCTTCACATACACCCCGGCCAGGAAAATCAGAACGGAGTTGACCAAAATCACGGCCAGGTCTTTCAGACTGCCGTCGAATACACCGGTCAGGCCAACCATCGCCAGCAAAAATCCTGCCAGCAGCATGGGTTGGGAATAGCTCTTTGTGTTTATTGTCTCCTGGAGCAACCCTTCCAGTGTTTCCGGCGCTGGTTTGTCTGCGCAGATTTGACGGGACAGCTGATTCAATCGGCTTAGATTTTCAAGATGGACATCCAGGCCTCCCCAAATGCACCGCTGGCCGGAGGCTTTTTCGCCTTCCTGATTTTTCATGCTCAGGCTCAGATAACAGTTGAGGGAGAAAAACTGCACATCCTGGCAACCGTAGGCATCGCAGATGCGGTAGACGCTGTCGTCCACGCGCTCCAGATTCGCGCCGCTGACCAGCATCCGCTCGCTGAACCGCAGCAGAAATTCCAGAAGATAGTCCAAATCTTTCATAAGCGCGTCCTTTCCGCAGATAAAAAAGCTGATGCGTTCACAAACCCGATACGGGCAGGGGAATTGAGATGAATCAATCTCCCGCACGTAGTTTAGCAAAGAGGTATGCGGAAACGCCACAGCGTTTTTTTCGGAATATCCAACCTTTGTTTCGCACTTAGCTGCGAACCACCGTCACCGGTTTCCCGCAGGCGGCAAGTTCGGTTGTGTCCA
>JAJQBR010000056.1 GCA_021203185.1 Clostridiales bacterium | reverse complement strand
CCACCTCCCCTTTCAAGGGAGGCAAGAGGGGATAGTGCTTGTCGCCTGTTGCCAGTTTTATTCGACAGACGTGGGATTTTCAATAGAAAAGCCCTCTTTCTAGCCACTAACCACTAGCAACTGGCAACTAAAATACGTAGCTGATACAAATGGATTAGCCAAAATTGCAAATTGCACATTGCTAATTGCAAATTAAATGCGGGAATAAGCCACCTTTGCGGACACACCCTCCAGCCGCCCGATTTTGCCGGACAGGGTGCTGATGGTATCCATAGGCGCGTCCACCGCCACGCTGATGAGGTTGACCCCTTTTGCGTGGTAGGGGATGCCCATCCGCCCGATAATGACGCTGCCGTACTCGTGCAGGAGGGCGTTCAGCGCCTCCACGCTGTCGGGGTTTTCCACCACGATGGCGATAACCGCCAGTCTTGTCTCCATAACGTTTTCTCCTTTTCTGTTAGATTGTCTTTCCCTCATTCGGGGATGGCTACGTCCTTCAAAATGCCGGTCAGGTGGGCAATGGCCACCCCGTAGTTGGTCATGGGAACCCCGGCGGCCTGGGCCTCGGCTATCCGGCTGAGGACGTACTTCCGGTTGAACATACAGGCCCCGCACTGGATGATGAGGGCGTACTGCCCCAAATCGGCGGGGAAGTCCTTGCCGCTGACCACATCAACCGTCAGACCGGGGCCGGTGCGCTGGCGCAGCAGCCGGGGAATTTTCACCCGTCCAATGTCCTCCTCCATGGGGGCGTGGGTACACGCCTCGGCAATCAGCACCCTGTCGGTCTCCTGTAGCCCGTCGATGGCTTTGGCCCCTTGAATATAGGCGTGGATGTCCCCCTTATAGGCGGCAAACAGGGTGGAAAAGGAGGTGAGCAGGCTCTCCGGGGGCTTTTTGTCGTAGACCAGCCGGAACACTTGAGAGTCGGTGATGATGAGTTTGGGCGGGTACACCAGAGCGGAGAGGGTTTTCTCCAGCTTGTCGGTGGTGCAGCTCATCACCAGGCACTTTTTGTCCAGCAGTTCCCGGATGGTCTGCACCTGGGGCAGAATCAGCCGTCCCTCCGGGGCCTGGATATCCTGGGGCATCACCAGCAGGACCAAATCTTCCTCCCCCACTAAATCGCCGGTGATGAACCGCTTGCCCTCCGTCCGGTGGGACAGTTCCACCAGCCGCTCCCGCAGGGTGTCCACCCCCTGACCGGTGACGGCGCTGGTGGTGATGGGGTCGGTGTCCAGTTCCCGGCGGATGGCGGCGCAGAGGGCCTCAACGTCGGGGTTGGCGTCGCACTTGCTGACCACCGCCACCACAGGGGTGTTCTGTTGGGCGAAGAGCCGGAACCAGTTGGCCTCCTCCTCCAGGCTCTCCTGGGTGAAGAGAATAACCGCCAAATCGGTCTCCTGGGCCACCTGCCGGGTGGTCTCCACCCGCTTTTGACCCAAATCTCCGGCGTCGTCAAAGCCCGCTGTGTCGATGAGAACGCAGGGGCCGATGCCGTGGATTTCCATGCTCTTGCGGACGGGATCGGTGGTGGTCCCCGCAGCGCCGTCCACGATGGAGACGGCGTGGCCCGCAAAGGTGTTGACCAGGGCGCTCTTGCCGCTGTTCATCCGGCCCAGAAAGGTGATATGGGTGCGGCTGGAGGCGGGGGTCTCGTTCAGGGAGGTCTTCATGGGGCGTCTCCTTTCTCTTGTGGGGCGTTCCCGGTGGACATATTTGCAGTCTGCGCGACGGAAAGCGCATAAAAAAGCCCGCATCGGAGGATGCGGGCATAAGACACCTGTTCAAACAAACACAAAGTGCAACCTAATCCGGCCATGTGTCAGAAATCACATTCTTCCAATAGGCGGGGCGCGGCGTTGATTGGGTTTGTGACAAGGGGTCTGCTCATCACTCACACCGCTATCATACAATAAAACAGGCGGAAAGTCCAGAGGGAAAACGCGATTTCAGGAAAATTGGTGGGGCAATTTTCTCACTTCGCCTGCAAATCCCGGATGTAGGTGGTCGTACCCTGCTTCTGCACCTCGAACCGGGGGATGGACTGGATCATGGAGGACAGCTTTTTGAAGCCGTAGTTGCGGCTGTCAAAGTCGGGCCGCTTTTTCAGCAACAGCGTCCCCAGGGCGGAGAGCATCCCATACCCCTCGTCATCGGTGATGTCCTCCAGGCTCAGGGCAATCAGTTCGATGATGTCCCCGGTGACGGGAGAGATGGAGCGGTTGTTCTGGGTGGTCTGCTTGCGCTTGGCGGTCTTTTGGCCGGTGCGGTGATCCGACTCCGGCTCCGCTTCCTTGGCGGCGGCCCGAATGACCTCGATATAGACGAATTTGTCGCAGGAGGCGATGAAGGGCTGTGGGGTCTTTTTCTCCCCCATGCCGTAGACTTTCATCCCCGCCTCCCGCAGCCGGGTGGCCAGGCGGGTGAAGTCGCTGTCGCTGGACACCAGCACGAAACCGTCCACCCGGCGGGAATAGAGAATGTCCATGGCGTCGATAATCATGGCCGAGTCGGTGGCGTTTTTGCCGGTGGTATAGGCGTACTGCTGGATGGGGGTAATGGCGTACTCCAGCAGTATGGCCTTCCAGCTGGCCATGTTGGGGGTGGTCCAGTCGCCGTAAATGCGCTTGATGGTGGGGGAACCGTAGACGGCAATCTCCTCCATAATCTCTTTCATGGCGGTGCGTGGGGCGTTGTCGGCGTCGATGAGGACGGCCAGACGCAGTTCAATGGGTTCGGGCATAAAAACTCCTTCCTGAGAGGGGGATATAAGGATAACAAAAAACCGGGCTGTGCCGGTCAAACGCGGTTCTGTTTTTCTATTATACCATAAGAACCGGAAAAGGGAAGCACGAAAATGGCAGGGCGAAATAATTTAACAAAATACAGTGGAAAAGCGCGGCGCTTTTTGGAGGTTGATGGGGTTGTCTTGACAACGCGAAATTTGTTATAATAGCACTTGCGTCCCACAGGCCCGGCGAGTTTGAAGCCGTCAGCCGGGACGGAATAACGCGGCGAGATTGAAGCCGCAGGTTTTGAAAGGAGATCCTCCCCATGAGTGATCGCATCTACAACTTTTCCGCAGGCCCTTCCATGCTGCCCCTCTCCGTGCTGGAGAAGGCGGGCGCCGAGATCACCAACTACCAGGGGTCCGGCATGTCCGTCATGGAGATGAGCCATCGGTCTAAAGTGTTCCAGAAAATTTTTGACGACACCAAGGCCAAGTTCAAGGCCCTGATGCACATTCCCGATGACTACGAGGTGCTGTTCCTCCAGGGCGGCGCGTCCTCCCAGTTCTCCGCCATTCCCCTGAACCTCATCGGCAAGACCGGCAAGGCGGATTACGCCGTCACCGGCAACTTTGCCACCATCGCCTATAAAGAAGCGAAAAAGTACGGCGATATCGCTGTAGCGGCCTCCTCTGAGGACAAGAACCACACCTATATCCCCGCCCAGGAGCAGCTGGTGATTCGCCCAGACGCCTCTTATTTCTATTATTGCGCCAACAACACCATTTACGGTACCGAATGGCAGTATGTGCCAGAGACCGGCGACGTGCCACTGGTCTGCGATATGTCCTCCGATATTTGCAGCCGCCGGGTGGATGTCTCCAAATATGGCATCATCTACGCCGGGGCACAGAAGAACCTGGCCCCTGCCGGTCTGACCATTGTTATCATCAAGAAGTCCCTGGCCGGTCACGAGCTGCCCTTCACCCCGCTGATGATGAACTACAAGACCATGATCGACAAGGACTCCATGTACAACACCCCTCCCTGCTGGTGCATTTACATGCTGGGCGAGGTGCTGACCTGGCTGGAGAGCATGGGCGGCGTGGAAGGCATGGAGAAGATCAAGCACGGCAAGGCCCAGATGCTCTACGACGTGCTGGACAACTCCGCCCTGTTCCACTGCTGCGCCACCGACAAGGCCAGCCGCTCCGATATGAACGTCACCTTCCGCAGCGGCTCCGACGAGCTGGACAAAAAGTTCGTGGTCCAGGCCACCGAAGCGGGCTTCGTCAACCTGAAGGGTCACCGTAAGGTGGGCGGTATGCGCGCCTCCATCTACAACGCCATGCCCGTGGAAGGCGTGGAAAAGCTGTGTGATTTCATCAAGCAGTTTGACCGGGAAAACGGCTGATATTGGGGAGGAACCGTCATGTATCGCATCAAGACAATGAACAAAATCGCCGCCGCGGGCCTGAACCAGCTGCCCAAGGAGCGCTATCAGATTTCCGACGAATTTGCCCAGTACGAAGGAGCCATCGTCCGCTCCGCCAAGCTCCACGGGATGGATTTTCCCCCGGAGCTGCTGGCCATCGCCCGGGCCGGGGCCGGCACCAACAACATCCCCATCGACCGCTGCAACAAGGCGGGCATCGTGGTGTTCAACACCCCCGGCGCCAATGCCAACGCCGTGAAAGAGCTGGTCATCGCCTCCATGCTCTACAGCAGCCGCGACATCATGGGCGGCGCTGACTGGGTCAAGGAACAGGTAGCCGCCGGGGTGGACGTGACCACCGTGGTGGAAAAGGGCAAATCCGCCTTCGCCGGGCCGGAGCTGGCGGGCAAGACCCTGGGCATCATCGGCCTGGGCGCCATTGGCGCGAAGGTAGCCAACGCCTGCATCGCCCTGGGGATGAAGGTCATCGGTTACGATCCCTTCCTCTCCGTGGACGCGGCTCTGGGGCTGGACATCCATGTGAAGCACACCACCGACCTGGACGTGATTTACCGCAACAGCGACTATATCACCATCCACATCCCCTATAACAAGGAGACCGCCAACACCATCGACGCGGAGGCCATCTCCAAGATGAAGGGCGGCGTGCGGCTCATCAACCTGGCCCGTGGCGGCCTGGTGAACAACGACGCGGTCATCGCCGGGCTGGAGTCCGGCCATGTGGCAAAATACGTCACCGACTTCCCGGATAACCAGCTGATGGCCTGCAAAAACGTCATCGGCACTCCCCACCTGGGCGCATCCACCCCGGAGAGCGAGGAAAACTGCGCTGTCATGGCCGCCCAGCAGTTGAAAGACTACCTGGAGAACGGCATCATCATCAACTCGGTCAATATGCCTCAGGTGACGCTGGCCCGCAGCGGTCTGTGCCGGGTGTGCGTCATCCACCGGAATGTACCCACCATTCTGACCGCCATTATGTCCTCCTTCTCCGCCGCCGGCATGAACATCGAGAACATGGTCAACAAATCCCGGAAGGAAATGGCCTACACCGTGGTGGACCTGGATACCCGCGTCAGCGAGTCTATGGTGAACACCATCGCCAGCCTGCCCAACGTCATCCGTGTGCGGGCCTTGCAATAGCTTTTAGCTGTTAGCCTTTCTCTCTTAGCTGGCAGCTTCGCTGCCACGAGCTTGTCCTGCAAGTGAAACCCCCGCTGCTTCTTCTGAAAGCGGCGGGGGTGCTTTTTTATTTCGGTGTCATTGCTTCAGCACTACATCCACCGCCCTGTTCGCCATGACCACACGCTCCAATCTGACATCAGCTTCTGCTTTCAGCCCCTCTGTGTCAGTATTCAAAGCGCAGCACAGATCTTCAATCAGCCGTTTCTCCCTGATTCCAGGGTTCTTGCACCCATTACCCCGTGTGTTTCCTTTCACCTTATCCCTGCACTCCCACGAAAAATACTTGTCCCTTGCCTTCGGTGAATACAGCACCCTCTTATATGGTTCGCCACAGTGACCGCAGAATACTTTTCCGTCAAGGAAATGCGGGTACTTATTTTTTCTGCGCTGGTTCAGCCGCTCCTGTGTCATTTCCCAAACCTCTCTGCTCACGATGCCCTCATGGTCATCGGTGATGTAATAGGTCTTGTAATCCACGTTCATCGGCTTTTTCGTCAAGTAGTCAATCGGTGCCTGCTTCTGGATCTGAAGGTCTCCAGCGTAGATGGGATTACGGAGGACAGATGAGATGGTCGATGCGCTAATCTGTGCGCCACGCATCCCCTTCACACCGAGTGCCGTCAGTTCATCGCAAATTGCCTTGTAAGTCTTTCCAGAGAGGTAACTGTCAAAAATGCGTTTGATGATCCAGGCGTCCTTGTTCGGTACAAGCTGCTTATCCACCACATCGAAACCAAAGACCATGTTATTGCCTAAGCGATGTTTCCCCTTCTCGAAATCCTTCTGGATGCGCCACCGGATGCTTATGGAAAGGGAATGACTCACCTCCTGTGCAACAATAGCGCTGATATTAAACAGGAACTCTGCCGTAGGGTCAAAGGTGGAAATATTCTCCTTCTCGAACCGCACCTCCACCTGCAGGGCTTTCAGTTCCTGCACGACTTTGTTGCAGTCTACCGCATTGCGGGAGAATCGGGAGACGGACTTGACCAGGATAAGGTCTATCTGACCGTTTCTCGCGCCCTCCATCATGCGGATAAACCCTTTCCGATGCGCAGTGGTAGTTGCGGAAAGACCTTCGTCAGCGTAGATACCGGCGGAAATCCACTTCGGGTTTGATTCTATGAACCGTGTGTAATAGCGGCACTGCGTCTCAAAACTCTCGTGCTGGTACGCCTTTGCAGTACTGACACGGCAGTAAGCAGCCACCTTCAAGATTCGTTCTTGTTTTGGGATTAGCTGAACTTCCAACGTTTTACGCCTCCTTCAGTTCCCGTGTTGTATCCGCCGTTTCCGCTGTGACGATCTCCACCGTGTTTTCGGTCGCCTGCCTCACCCACTTCTTGCAGACGATGTTTTTCTGCTGTTCTTTGCCGCCTGGAATCCGGAACTTCGAGCTGTACTCCATCGGAACCCTGTTCTCCGTCCCACACTTCCACTCAATTACCAGCGTGTCCCATGTGTCAAATTCCATGCTCTCCACCATTTCGTGGAGGAAGTAGTAATGGATTTCACCCAATTCCGGCATCCTGCGTTTCATGGAAATGGCTGTCTCTAATTCTGCGCTGTCCTTCCTCTCTGCGCTGACGGTCTCTAAATCCAACTCTGCGAAGGCTTTCCTCAAAGCCGCATCAATGTCCGTCTCATGTACATAGGCTCCGCAGCAGTCTGTGTTTCCCAGCGGCTTGCCGTTTTCATCGATCGGAGGGCAATGCCACACGGCTGGGCTTCCAACCCTGTCCAGGCAAACCCTCTGCAACGGTCTTCCACACACAGGGCAGGTCATCAGCTTGCCGTAAGGATACTGGATCGGCTGTCCCCTTTTCTTCCGAAGGCTCCGAATGTCCTGCACCATGTCATATGTATCCCTGTCAACGATAGGAGTGTGGTGGTTGTGAATGTAGTAGGTCGGCAAAGCCTGTGAAGTGTTGCGTCTGCGCCGGTGGGAAAGGTGGTCGGTGACGTAGCTCTTCTGGCAAAGGGCGTCGCCGCAGTACTTCTCGTTTGTGAGGATGAAGTCCACAGTGCTGTACTGCCAGTGGCCGCCCTTCGGAGTCGGGAAACCTTCTGCCTCCAGTTCTCTCGCAATCTCCGCCGACTTCTTGCCGTGGATGTAATCCTCGAAAATCCTGACCACCACGGCGGCTTCCTCCGGCACCGGAATAAACTGAATGCCGCCCTCTTTGCGGTATCCGTACACGTTCGACCACTTTACGATTCCCTCTTCAAAGCGCTTCGCCTGTGACCATTTCTCGTTATTTGAGATTTCGCGGCTGGCTTCCTGCGCCATCGCCGCCATGAACGCAAGGATAAGCTCCGAGGATTCCGCTCCCGTGTCCAGCCTTTCCGCCTCAAAATAGACCGGAACACCGATGTCCTTTAACTCACGGACACAGGAAAGGCAATCCAGCGTGTTCCTTGCAAACCGGCTGATCGATTTCGTAATCACACGGTCAATCTTCCCATCGCGGCAATCCTGCATCATCCGCAGGAAAGCGTCGCGTTTTCTCATCTGTGTACCCGAGATTCCTTCATCAGCATAGATGCCCACAAGCTCCCAATCCGGTGTGCTTTCCGCCAGCACCGCATAGGCTTCCTTTTGTGCCTCAATCGAAGTCTCCTGTGCGTCAAGGTCTGTACTGACACGGCAGTATGCTGCAATACGGGTAACTGTGTCCTCAGCTGTCGGGCTGACCGCCTCGGTGACTGTAACCTTGGGCTTTCCTTTGGACGCAGTAGTCGTCACCTCTTTTTGCCGCTCCGGTTTAGAATCCGGTTTTAACTTTGGTTTTTGCTCCGGTTTTAGAATTTGCTGCGAAATCCCATCAAGGTTCTGCTTTCCAGTCGATGCTTGCTTTTCCTTTGCAGAAGGCTTCTCTGCTTTCACTTCCTGCAGCTTCATCTGCACAGTTGCTCTCGTTTTCTTTTTCTTCCTTGGTCTGATTTCAACAGCAAGCATATGCTACGACTCCCCTCTACATTTTCGCTCCTGCATTTCTCCGTTTTTGAACAGTGTCCGTACACGTTCAAACTGCTCTCTGCTCACAATCGCAGGATGGTGGTTTGTAATGTAGTACCGCTCGAACTGTCCTGCGTTCTTCACTGACTCTTTTGTCAGGTAATTTATACACACGCTTTTGTTTGTAAGCAGGTCGCCCATGTAGGCCTCCCGTGTGAACAAATTCCGTGTGCGAAATGCACTCCAATGGAACTCTGTACTCCGTTCTTCCTCATAGGCGTTCAGGGCGTCCTGAATCTCCTTGATCCCTTTTTTCTGCTCCGCCAAGTCAAAAGCCAGCCGAACGCGTTCCGCCTCATCCTCGTTGATTTCCCAATCCCGTGTGGTTTTGCCCTCTGCGTCCTTAACCTTCCTGTATCCGTAAGGGCAGTTGTGGCAGGGCTTTCCGGACTTGTTCGCCTTATTGAAAGCCCACTTGATGGCTTGACTTTTTTCATTCAATTCCTGCTGAGCAATTGCTGACAAGACGGAAAGCAGCATCTCCCCTGACTGTGAGTCGGCGTCGATTCCATCGTTCTCGAAAATCACACGCACTCCGAGACTTTGCAGTTCCCTGACGCAGGCAAGGCACTCAGCCATATTTCTTGCAAACCGGCTGATGGCCTTAGTGTAGATGATGTCGATCTTACCGTCCCTGGCATCCTGCAGCATTTGAAGAAACTCCACCCGCTTCCACATACTGCCGCCGGAAATGCGGTCTCCGTAGATTTTAACCAGCTCCAGCTTCGGATCCTTCTCGATTTTCTTTTTCCAGTACCGCTCCTGTATTTCAAAGGAACCGTTTTGTTCCTCCTGCAGGGTACTCACTCGGCAGTAAGCCGCTGCGCGCAGGATGTCCCCAGCAGCCGCCTGGGGATTTTTCTTCTGCATGACCATTGCGGTCTGTATGTTCTTATCCATTAAATCACGCTCCTGACTGTTGTCAAGCACTATACCAGACCAAATTCCTTAATGAATGTTGCCATCTTCTGATGTGCTTTGTCCTTTGGAGCAAAATTCTTTCTCGGATAATATTTTGCGAACTTAATCTTCGTAACCGGCGCCATCTTGATCTCTTCCGGCCTTGCAGTCAGGCCATTTCTCTGTTCAGTCATCACTAATACCTCCTTCATAAGTGATAACTGAATGATACCAGATTGCCGTGCCAATTCTCTAATCCCATTTGTATTGAAGTTTTTCAGGCTGTTGGAACACCGTTTTTTATCATATTCCAGATATATGTAAGGCTGACCCGGCGTTTTATAATGCCAGATAGGTAACATCGGACGCCCCATACATATAAGAAGAAGTCCATTGGCGTTCCATGCTGTATATGGTCATAGTAAGCAATGTAAACAGGGAAAATCTTCTCCCACTTGCTCCGGCTGTCACTCCAACCTGCGCTTTTTCGGAGCGAGGGATTCTCCATGGCTTCCGTGCCGCCGCTGCCATCCCTCACGCTCTCGATTTCCTCAGTGAAGGACGACATAACTGCCTTCTGATAAGGCAGAATAAATTCCGGGAATCTGGTCCAAGTCCACTGACATCCTCCGGCCGCCTTGCAGTGTGGACAATAGAAGCGCTGAAGCAGCAGCCCTATCTCATAATCCTCGAAATTCCGAAGTTTATTCATACGGCAAATCTCCTCATTCATCTGCGTGTCCAATGGTTCCGGCAAAGCCCCCTCAATTATTTTCAGATAAAACCCATATTTTTTCATACAACCATGACCATATGGACACTCTGGATATGCTTCATCGCCGATACAGATAAGCGCAGCCGCATATATCTTTTTCTGATTTTTATTTTTCACTCTGACCTGCAGTTTTCCATCTAATTTCCAGCCGCAGCCTTTCGTCTCCGCCATGATGTACAGTCCCTTCCCAGTTCACTATACTTATTATAGCAGAGCAGACCAAATTTTCCATTTATTATAGAACCTCAAAAAAACACACCTCACGCTCCTATCAGAACTTCCTCCATGTCATTTTATCTACAAGAAGTTCTTCTCCGTGTCAATATTCTCTCTGCGGTGAGCAGAAAGCAGGATGTACTTACCTTTCTCCAGACCCAGCCGACTGTGGATATCTGGATTCTCTATCTCCTCAAGATTAGATGAGATTTGTCAAGGGTATTTTACCCATCGCTCAAAAACGCAGAATACAGAACAGGCCCCCCACGGCTGTGGAAGGACCTCGATTACTCTTGGATTCTGTTTACTTGCTGATCGCCTTGTAGCTGCTGACCGTAGCGGTCTTGCAGCTGGAGATACTGTTGGAGGCTGGAGATGGTGGTCTTGTTCAGCTTGATGGTGATGGCAATCGATGTGCTGGCGACCTAATAATTGGTCGTGGCCACAGCCTTGACAGTTATGGTCACAGTACTGGACTTCTTGCCAGTAATCTTGCCCTCACTGCTGACAACACCTATAAGCTGTCTGAAGTCACCGTATATTGTAGCCATTTCTGCTGTAATGGACAGCGAATGCTGGCGGATGGCACCTATCCCATTGGAAAGATGTTCTGTGTTCTCAATTTCTGTACGAAATCGTATAAAGCGCCAATTCGTCAACCAAGCCGCCGCCGGTACTCCGAGGGGGTACACCCCTGTACACTGCGAAACGCCCTGGAAAAGTAGCTGGTCTCCTGGAAACCGCACTGTGCGCCGATGTCGGCAATTTTGCGCTCCGTTGTGGCCAGCAGTACCGCCGCCTGCTGCACCCGCAGCTGCTTGACATACTGGATGGGAGTAATGCCGATGGTGGCGTGAAAGCACCGCAGACACTCGCTGGCGCTGAGGGAGGCGCTGCGGGCAATCTGCTCCACGGTGATGCCGTCGGCGTAGTGGTTCTGAATGTACTGGAGCATGGTTTTGACCCGACGGGCGTCCCGCTGGGCCTTCTCCGAGGGCTGGGGCTGGGTTAGCTGATGGGCGGACACCAGGTACATCAGCCAGGACATCCGCTCCCGCACCAGGAAGGGATATCCCGGCGGCTCCTCCCGGATGGCGGCGTTGGCCTGATGAAAGTTCTCCAGCGCCTCCTTCTGCCAGGGAACATCGGGCCGCAGCGCCGCCCCCTCCATGCTGCGGGCAGCCAGCAATGGGGAAAGGTATTCCTGCCAGAACACGCTGCCCGTATCGCCGCCCACCAGACGGGGGTGGAACACGAAAGAGTGGACATAGCAGGGGGCAGCCCCGGCGTTCCACGCCGCATGGAGGACGCCGCTGTTGACAAACAACCCCTCTCCAGCCCGCAGGGTGTGCTTCCCGCTGCCTGCGGCAAAAGAAATCGTCCCCTCCTGCACCACGTTTACCTCCATTTCGTCGTGCCAGTGCCAGGGGAGAGCGGCGTCAGTCATCTCACATTCATAGCAAGCCAGAGGGAAAGTCGCCGTCCCGTGAGCGGATAGCTCGTGGCCGTCCGCCCCAATGCGGGACAGTCTGCTGCGGTAAAGGTTCATAACCCTCTCCTTTTGACAACGGGGGCGGTTTTGGCGATTTTGTGCTGCTGTCTGGCGGTTCTGTCCTACCAAAAGCGGGAAAGCCGGTGGTATACTGTCAGTAAGCTAACAGCTAACGGCTCACTTCCACCCGCCGGAAGGCCCGCAGGAACAGAAAGCTGTTCAGATAGGCCACCACCGCAAAAAGCGCCATCGCCCACAGGAAAATCGCCACATAAAATATGTTGGGATTCATCACAAAGGACAGAAAGACGGCGGCGACGGGAACCGCGATGGTTCCCAGGGTATAGGGCAGGGCGGCGGCGCTGAGCAGCCAGGCGTTTTTCAGGTTTTCCCGCACCGACATATGGAACCTGGCCTGGAGGGGGAACAGATACTGAAAGCCGCAGGCAAATAGCAGCGCCAGCACCAGGAACGTGATCTGATAAGTTCGTGCCAGAGCGCCGGACAGAGAGCGGACGGCCAGGTAATAGGCTCCCAACAGGGCAAAGGCCGCCAGGCAAATCAGCCACAGCACCGTGGAGCGCTTGAAACCGTTCCGAAAGGCCCGCCAGAACTGCCGGGGGATGAACACATCCTCTGTCCCCTCGGCGATGCTCAGGGTGCAGTCGAACAGGGCGGTCAGCGACGCCCCGATGGTGAACACCGGCACACAAAACAGACAGAACAGGATGTTGCAGAACACCAGGTCCGACAGTTTGCCCAGCGCGTCCATCAGCGGACTGTCCATCCCGAAGATTCTTCTCATAGTGCGGTCCTTTCTCCCGGCGGGAAAGCAGGGCGAGCGCCAGTCAAATGATATGACGCCCGCCCTCGGAGGAAAACAAACAGAATTACGGTTTACTTGACAGCGCCTTCTACCATGCCGCTCATGATTTGCTTCTGTGCAAACAGGAAGATGATAATCATGGGAATCATGGCCAGCAGCGCGGCGGTCAGGATCAGATCCCACTGTTTCACGTAGGAGCCGACGAACGCCTGTACCGCCACGGGCAGGGTCTTGACCTTGCCGCTCTGCCCCAGCATCAGGGAAGGCAGCAGGTAGTCGTTCCAAATCCACATACCGTTGAGGATGGTGACGGTGACGATGGAGGGCCGCAGCAGCGGGAAGATGATGTGGAAGTAAATGCCCTCATAGGAGCAGCCGTCGATGGAGGCGGCCTCTTCCAGGTCGTAGGGGATGGTCTTAATCATACCGGTCAGGATGAACACGGTCATGGCTCCGCCGAAGCCGCAGTAGGCAAAGACAATACCTGGGATGGACTGGAGCATGGACAGGCCCACAAACTTGCCCACATCCCGGAAGGTGGAAATCAGCGGCAGCATGACCACCTGGAAGGGGATAATCATGGAGGCGATGAACACCATATAGATGGCGGAGGACCACCTGGTCTTGTTGCGGCAGATGACCCACGCGGCCATGCCGCCGAACACGGCCAGCAGCACCAGGGACAGAATGGTAATCACGGCGGAGGTGCCGAAGGCGTACCAGAAGTTGAAGTTGGAGTTGTTGACCACGTTGCTCAGGTTGGTCATCAGCTGGCTGACGCTCATACCGGCAAAGCCGACGGGGTTTGCCACAATGCCGTTGGCGTTCTTAAACACGTTGATGACCACCAGGAAGAAGGGCATCAGCGTATACGCCGCCACAAGGATGGCCACCGCCATAATGAGAATCAGGTGAGAAGTTTTCATCTTGGTTTTCATTACATCTCGACCTCCTTGCTGTTGGACATACGAACTTGAATCAGCGAGACGCAGGCCAGGATGATGAAGAAGAGTACGGCCTTGGCCTGTCCCAGAGCGTAGCTGTTCTTGGAGATGGCGGTGTTGTAGATGTTCAGCGCCAGCATCTGGGTTCCGTTCGTCAGGTAATTGCCCATGAACTGCACCGAGCCGGTGCCGTTGGTCAACGCCATGTTGACATCGAACTGCTTGAAGGCGGAGGTCAGGGTCAGGAAGGTGCAGATGGTGATGGTGGAAGCGATCATGGGCAGCTTGATGCGGAACAGGGTAGTGACCGCATTGGCCCCGTCGATGGCGGCGGCTTCCAGCACGTCGCCGGGTACCGTGACCAGGCCGTTGACGTAAATCAGCATGATATAGCCGGCGTACTGCCAGATGTAGACCACGATGATGGCCGCAAATGCGGTGGGGGTCTTGGACAGCAGCGAGGTGCCGGTGACCTGCACCAGAACGTTGTTGAACACGAACTGCCAGACATAGCCCAGGACGATGCCGCCGATCAGATTGGGCAGGAAGTAGGCGGCCCGGAAAAAGCCCACGCCCTTCAAGCGGCTGGTACACAGCAGCGCCAGGCAGAAGCCCACCACGTTGACGAAAATCATGTTGAACACCACGAACAGAATCGTGATAATCAGCGACCACAGGAAGCTGACCTCCTTAAACATGGCGATGTAGTTGGCCAGGCCCACAAACTCAGTGTACTTAATGCCGGTCCAGTCGGTGAAGGAGTAGAAGATACCCAGGACCAGCGGAATGATGACTGTGACGGCGAAGGTGAACAGCAGCGGAAACAGAAACAGGAAGTTGATGATGCCCTTGTGTTTCGTCAGGGTGGGGAAGAAATACAGCCCCGCCAGCAGGGCAACCGCTCCCAGGATGAGCATTGGCCCCCGGTAGGAGGCGCTGGAACCCATAAAGTCCAGCACTAGCGCAGCCCCCAGCAGAGCCACGCCTGCTACCAGCAAGACCAGCGACAGGATTTTTTTGCCGGTTGTGTTTTGATCCATTTCTGGATCCTCCTTTCTTTCCAATTTGCTTCTATTTGCGTCCTCTTGTCGAGTTATTGAGACGCTTTAGAACGGATTTGTAAAGAACGTTTTGCCAGCCGCCGGGCGTTCGGCACGGAGAAAAGCGGCTATTTCGGAAAGATGGACAGCAGCGTCGCTGCTGTCCATCTGTGGATGCTTACAGAGTAGAGAAATTCAGGCCAACGTTAGCCGGAATAGGCGCTGGCGCAGACCTGCTCCATAGCGGAGACGAAGCCGTCCACGTCCAGGCTGCCCTGGGCGAAGTCGTTGAAGACCTGGCCGGTGTAGTTCTGGGCGAGGCCCTCGATCATGTTGTTCCAGTGCCAGTTAGAGGTCTTGCCCTCGGCAATGTAGCTGGAGACGGACGCCGCGAAGGGGTCGGTGGCGGTATAGGCGCAGGAGGTGAAGGGGCTGATGAAGCCGGCCTCTTCCACCAGCACCTGCTGAGCCTCGTCAGTGGTCAGCCACTGGAGGAATTCCAGAGCGGCGTCCACGTTCTCGCTGCCGCTGTACACAGACCACCAGGAGGGGGAGCAGGTCAGGATGGTGTCGATGCCGTCCTCGAAAGCGAAGGGAGCCAGACCGGCCTGGAAGTTGCCAGCGGCCTCATAAGCCTCGGCGTCGTCAGAGGTCATGGTGGCGCCAATCCAGTTGCCCTGGGTGACGAAGGCATACTCGCCGGAGGCGAAGTTCAGAATCTGCTGGTCGTAGGTGCCGGAGATAATCATATCCTGGTCGGCGTACTGCTGGAGCAGGTCAATGAAGTTGGCGAAGTTGGTGAACCGCTCGGTGTCCAGTTGGCCGCCGTCGTTCAGCAGGTCGATATAGGTGGTGTCATCCCGGTCAAGACCGGCGTCCAGATAGTTGGCGAACACATGGTTGCCGGTAGACCAATAGAGGTTGACCGGCTCGGTGTAGTAGCCCACCACGGCGGTGATGCCCAGCTCGTCCTTCATGGAGTCGAGGGTCTCAAAGGCTTCCTCATAGGCAGAGGGAGAGGTCAGGGTGGAGGGGTCGATTCCGGCGGCCTCCAGGATATCCGCGTTGTAGGCCATGCCGATGGCTTCCACGGTGTAGGGGAAACCGATGGTGCCGTATTCCTCGTCCACATAAGCGGCGTCGGTGTCAGAGACCCAGTCCTGGTCGCTCATGTCCACCAGCAGTCCTTCCCAGTTGGAGAAGTCCGTGGCGCCGCCGTTGACGAAGATGTCGGGCATATTGTCGGCCTGATAGTAGCCCTTCAGGGTACCCTGAATGTCCACGCCGCCGCCCATGGATTCGATTTCCACGGTGACGCCGGTCTCTTCTTCGTACATCTCAGCCAGCTTTTTCAGCTGGGAGTCGATTTCGATTTTGCCGTTGACCAGGCGGAGAGTGGTGCCAGAGGAGGAGGTACTGGTGGAATCGGAGGTGGAAGTGGAGGTGTCGGCGGCAGCGGAGCTGTCGCCCGTGGTGGTGTCGCTGGAACTGGAACCGCCGCAGGCGGCCAGGCTCAGTGCCATTGCCAGCGCCAGTACGAGAGCAAGTAGTTTCTTCATCTTACATATCTCCTTTTCGATTTTTTGCAGTTCCGCGCAATTCGTGCTGCGACATCCTGCCGAACGGCGCGGCGCTGCTCTTATTGCAAGGGAGCGAACTCCCTCAGCATACATTTTATGACGGCCTGTCCGCTTTATGCCAGCGACCGGACAACGGCCTGTCAGGGGGCCAGAGTCAACTGCGCATCGAAGTCCTCCCTGCTGCCGAACCCATCCATAGCGGAATAGACGCTGGGATTTGCCGTTCAGGTTACGCGCATTACTAACACTGAGTTTAAAGTATCACATTTCAGCTCTTTTGTAAATGAGTTATCTTGATAACCAGAACCCCGCACAAATTTTTTTGTCTTTTTTTGTGCATTTCGCCCATTTTGTATACAAGCCGTCTGGTTTGTTTCACAAAAGGCGAGTATTTTTCATCCTTTTGCGGAAAGCACTTCTCCAAACAGGGTTTCAGAACTTCCCCCTGTTCTCCCTTCACACCGAATCCCGCAGCACCAGCGAAACCGGCAGCAGATGGGAGTGCATCTTATAGGCCGGGTCCTCGATGGCCTTGACCAGCTCCTCCACAGCCAAACGGCCTTTGGCGGGGAAGTCCTGACGGACGGTGGTCAGCCGCAGGATGGAAAACCCGATGGCTTCGGTGTTGTCGTCAAACCCGGCAAGCCCTACGTCCTCGGGAATTTTCACTCCGTTTTTGGTGAAAAAGTAGTTGGCCTCCATTGCAAGGATGTCCGCCGTGAAAAACAGGGCCGTTTTGCATCGGAAGGGTATTTGCCGCAAAATCTCCCGGTAGGTTTTTTCCCGCTCCTCCAGGTTCAGTCCCAGTTCAATCATGTTCAGCTTGCAGTCGCCGTTATCCTCCTCTACGGCCTGCTGCGCGCCGTTCCAGCGCACGGCGTCGATGCCATAGTGTCGGTAGCCGCAGACATAGATGGACTGATATCCCTGCTTCATCAGGTGGCGGGTCATAAGATAACCGCCCATGTGGTCGTCCAGGCCGATGTTGGGTACACCGCTTTTGAGAGTTCGCCCAGAGGGGTGGCAGTCAATGGCAATCAGGGGCTTCTTAGTCATCTGGCAGAGCTTTTCACAGTCGATGTCCGAGAACGTCACCGCGATTACACCGTCCACGTTCCAGCCCATGACCATTTTGAAAATGCTGTTCACGTTCCTGGAGGAATAAAACAACATATAATATCCATGTTTTTGCAGTTCCTTCTCGATGACGCCGATAACCACGCCGTAAAAGGGGTCGGTCAGCAGAGAGCTTTCCACGCCGATTTGATACTGAACGATGACCGCCACCAGATGGGAACCGCCCTTCTGGACGGCGTGAGGACCCTGGGCCTGGACATATCCCATCTCGTCGATGAGTTTTCGGACCTTTTCCACCGTTGCAGGGGAAACTTTTTTCAAATTTCCATGCAAAACGTTGGAGACGGTCGCCGTGCTAACGCCAGCCCGCGCAGCAATCTCTTTGATTGTGACCATACCCGGTTCCCTCCCAACAAACAAACACTCCGTTGACGTCTCTATATAAAAAATAGGACAAAAATGCGCGCTTGTCAAACCTTTTCCCGCAGTTATGCGCATAACCATCCTTTTTCACAAAATGGAATCCAACAATTTGTACCATAAAGAGGTTATGCGCATAACCTCTTTACAACCTCCCTCCGCTTTGTTATCTTATTGATAAGACAGTTTTGAAAGTAGAGAGGCTTCTGACTGTTCTACTCTATCACAGGAGGAATTTGACTATGATTCGCAAATGGTGGCATGAAAAGGTGGCCTATCAAATCTACCCTAAGAGCTTTTGCGATTCCAACGGCGACGGCGTAGGCGATCTGCAAGGCATCATCAGCAAGCTGGACTATCTGAAAGGGCTGGGCGTGGACATCGTGTGGCTTTCGCCCATCTACTGCTCCCCCCTGGCGGACCAGGGCTATGACATCTCCGACTACTACAGCATCGACCCCCTGTTCGGGGCCATGGACGACATGGACGAGCTGCTGACCCAGGCCAAGCGGCGGGACATCTCCATTGTCATGGACCTGGTGGTGAACCACTGTTCCGACGAACACGAGTGGTTCCAAAAAGCCTGCGCTGACCCTGACGGCAGATATGGCAAATTCTTCTACATCCAGGACTGGAAGGAGGGCGACCCCCTCCCCTGTAACTGGCGCAGCTACTTCGGCGGCCCCTGCTGGGAGAAGCTCCCCGGTCACGACGATAAAATCTACTTCCACGCCTTCCACAAAAAACAGCCCGACCTGAACTGGGAAAACCCAGACCTGCGGGAAGAAATTTATAAGATGGTCAACTGGTGGCTGGACAAGGGGCTGAGCGGCTTCCGCATTGATGCCATCATCAACATCAAGAAGCTGCTGCCCTTCCGGGATTTCCCCGCCGACCGGGAGGACGGCCTGTGCAGCATCGACCGTATGTTGGAGCAGGCCACCGGCATCGGCCAGTTCCTGGGAGAAATGCGGGACCGGACGTTCGCCCCCCACAACGCCTTCACCGCCGGCGAGGTGTTCAACGAGAAGCCGGAGGAAATTCCCGACTTCATCGGGGACAACGGCTACTTCTCCAGTATGTTCGACTTTGCGGAGACCATTCTGAACCGCAGCATCAAGGGCTGGTATGACCAGGCGCCTGTCACGGCGGAGCAGTACAAAGCCGCCTGCTTCCAGAGCCAAAAAAAGGTCGCCGGAATCGGCTTTTTGTCCAACATCATTGAAAACCACGATGAATCCCGGGGCGTCTCCCGCTACATCCCGGAGGCGGATCTCTCCCCCACCAGCAAAAAAATGCTGGCCGGTCTGTACTTCATGCTGCGGGGCCTGCCCTGGATCTACCAGGGGCAGGAGCTGGGCATGGAAAATCCCGTCGTCCAGGACGTCGCCCAGGTGAACGACGTCTCCGCCCTGGACCAGTACCAGGTGGCGCTGGACGCGGGCCTCTCCCCTGCCCAGGCGCTGAAGAGCATCCAAATGCACTGCCGGGACAACGCCCGCACCCCCTACCAGTGGGACGC
>JAJQBR010000193.1 GCA_021203185.1 Clostridiales bacterium | reverse complement strand
CACCTCGGTCCTCCAGGGCGGCCAGCAACTCCGGCGATTTCAGCTCCGAGGGGGGAAAGTCCCGCTCTATCTGCTCGAAATAGAGATTTGTCCACTCCGGTCGGGTCAGGCGGCGGAAGCGCCAGAGCGCCGCTTCGCTGTTCATTGCGCCGTGGCTTCCAGAGAGGCAATTTTCAGGCCCACGCCGTTCTGCCGGGCCAGCTCCTCCGTCTTGTCGATGAGCTTTTGGCTGTTGCCGTTGATGAGATCCGCCGCCAGCTTATCCTTCTGCTCCTGAGAGAGGGTGGACAGCACCCGTCTCGCCATTCCGGAGGACATTCCGTTGGAGAGCAGCATCCCCACCGGGTTCCCGCTCTGCCGCAGCTGCTCTCCCATCTGGGGCAGCAGATCCAGCAGCGTTTCATATTCCACTTCGCTGATTTCCAATTCCAGTTTTATCATGGAGGTTCACCCTTTCCCAAACTTACAAAGTGACCTGAATCATCTCATGGTGGACGGCGGGGAGGAACTTCCCCATCACATCCGCTGTTTTCAGCTTCAGGCTGGAGGTGTTGATGCAGGGGTGACAGCCAAAGTATTCCTGCTCCAGCACCGCCCGGTCCACCACCAGCTGCACCTGATTCGCCCGGTCATATTGCAGGCCCATCACCGAGACGCTGCCCGGCGTCACGTTCAGCAACCGCTCCATGTCCTCTGGTGTGCCAAAGGAGAGCCGGGCCACCCCCAGCTGACGGGACAAGTCTTTGGTCTTGAAGGGCTTGTCGCCGGGCATCAGCATCAGGTAAAACTTGGTTTTCTGCCGGTTGCAGAGGAACAGGTTCTTGCAAATCAGCACCCCCAGCACCGCGTCGATGACGTTGCACACCTCCATGGTGTCCGCCGGGGCGTGGTCGGTGCGCTGGTAGGCGATGCCCAGCCGGTCCAGCAGGTCGTAGGTCTCCCGTTCCTTGTCCAGCCGCCCTGTGCAGTCGGCGGGCCGTCCGTTGTAAAGCTCCATCTATGTGCCACCTCTTACTATACGCTCATTTGTATTTTGGCTGTGTCGCAGAATCGCAGCGCTGTGCAGATTCTAGCAAAACTATTATACGCATTTCCCCCGCTGCTGGCAAGCCCACAATTTTGCTTCTGTTGGGAAAGCCACTTGACGGAGGCGAAGGGTTTGGCTATAATGAAATCTGCTTTTGAAACCTTGTCGCGGCAGCGCAAAAAAGAAACCCATCGGAGGGCAGCAGCATGAACGACATTCAAATCAGAAAAGTCGCCTTTGGGGGCTATCACCGGGAGGACGTGGAAAAAGTCCTCAGCCAGTGGCAAAGCGCCGCCGCGCAGCAGAAGGAGGCCCTTCGGACAGCCCAGACGGAGCGGGGCGCTCTAACGGAGGAGCGGAACGCTCTGGAACAGGAGCGCGATGACCTCCGGGCGGAGCTGGACGAAACAAACCGGCAATACGCCGCACTCCAGGCGGAAAACGCCGCCCTGCAAACAACGCTGAACAAGCAAACCAGGGAAAACCGCCACCTGGCCGTTATGCTGCGGGAGTTCCAAAAGTCCTGCAACCAGCTGGCGGACGAGTTAGAGACTCAGGAAACGGCACTGGAGGAACAGCGCCGCCTGTTTGACGAGCTGCTCCAGGAATACGGCAAGCTGGAGGACAAGCTGGAGCGCTGCAACCAGGCGGGGCGATTGGCCAAGGAGGGCGGCAGCAAGGCGGCCCAGGCGCTGACCGGCGTGGCCGCCCGGCTCCAGGAGATCCGCTCCCAGGTGCAGGAGGTAGACGCGGCGCTGGACCGGGACGGGCCTGGCGGCCAGTGAACTGACCCGCACATTTCCCCGACGCAGGGGCCTGTTCCGATGAAACGCCACAAAACGGAATGTATGGTAAGAACGTGCAAAATCTCCCGTCCCCCGTGGCGAAATTTCTCAAAAAAGTTTGTCAAACCCCGTTGAAAATCCAGGGGTAAGCCGCTATAATAGGAGCAGATGGTCATGGGGGTATACTGCGCCCCTTTTGTGATACGTCAAAAAAGGTTAAACAAGCGGCCTTTTGGTAAGACTAAAATTAACATGAATCTCAAAACTGTTCAGGAGTGTGGATAATGAGCGTTGCAAAGGACATCGGTATCGACCTGGGTACTGCTTCCATTCTGGTTTACGTCAAGGGGAAGGGCGTCGTCCTCCAGGAGCCTTCCGTCGTAGCCATCGACAAAAACACCGGCAAGCTGCTGAAAGTCGGCAGCGAGGCCCAGAATATGCTGGGCCGCACCCCCGGCAACATTGTTGCCATGCGCCCCCTGCGGGATGGCGTTATCTCCGACTACGACATGACTGAGCGGATGCTGCGGGAGTTTATCCGCAAGGTGGCCCCGGTTCACTTCTTCAAGCCCCGTGTGGTCATCTGCGTCCCCTCCGGCATCACCGAGGTGGAGGAGCGCGCTGTCATCGACGCGGGCATCCAGGCCGGCGCCCGGAAGGTCTACCTCATCGAGGAACCGGTGGCCGCCGCCATTGGCGCGGGCATCGACATCGCCAAGCCTGACGGCCACATGATTGTGGACATCGGCGGCGGCACCACCGATGTGGCGGTTATCTCCCTGTCCGGCGTGGTGGAGTCCGCCTCCATCAAGGTGGCCGGCGACGAGTTCAACGACGCTGTGGTCAAATACATTCGCCGCAAG
Source organism: Clostridiales bacterium (assembly GCA_021203185.1). Taxonomy (GTDB): domain Bacteria; phylum Bacillota; class Clostridia; order Oscillospirales; family Oscillospiraceae; genus Onthomonas. The sequence continues at coordinate 16,704 of JAJQBR010000193.1, read as the reverse complement.
CACAACGTTCTCATCGGCGAGCGCACGGCGGAAGAACTGAAAATTTCCATCGGCTGCGTTTTCCCCAGAGAAGAAGAGCAGTCCGTGGAGATTAAGGGCCGCGATCTGATGACCGGCCTGCCCCGCACCTTCTCTGTCACCTCTTCCGAGATGATTGAAGCCTTCGAGGAGCCTACCCAGCGCATCCTGGAGTCCATCCACAGCGTTCTGGAACGCACGCCGCCTGAGCTGGTGGCCGACATCTCCACCAACGGCATCGTTATGACCGGCGGCGGCTCCCTGGTCTGGGGCTTCGACAAGCTCATCGAGTCTCACACCGGCATCGAGACCCGCGTGGCGGACGACGCCATCTCCTGCGTGGCCTTCGGCACCGGCAAGAGCCTGGACGACCTGGCTGCCATGCAGGACGGCACTATGAACCTGTCCCGCCGGAAGCAGATGAACAGCTGATTTTGGTAAAATAATTCTCCCCCGCCTGGTTGGGCGGGGGAGATTTTTGCGTTTTCAGAGAATATTTAGTTGGCTATCCCTTTTACTCAGCCATGCGCCGGAAACACTGACTAGGCTGATTCAAAAGGATAACCAAAGCTCTTTGTATTCCTTTTTGTAGTCAAAGGCCATAGCAAGCGCTCCTTTCTGTCAGATCCAGGCGTCCTCCACCTCATGGTTCTTCCGGCGGGTCATCAGGGCGTTGAAAACCTCCGGCACAGTCTTGCCCTCGTAGAGGACCTCGTAGGCCGCCTGGGTGATGGGCAGTTCCACGCCGTACTTTTTCGCCAGCTGCATCCCCGTCTCGGCGGCGTAGTAGCCCTCCACCACCGCGCCGATGCGCTTCACCGCCTCCTGGGGGTCCACCCCCTGGCCGATGAGGATGCCCGCCCGGTGGTTCCGGGAGTGGACGCTGGTGCAGGTGACGATCAGGTCGCCCACGCCGGTCAACCCGGCGAAGGTCCGCTGGTGGCCGCCCATAGCGCTGCCCAGCCGGGCGATTTCGGTCAGGCCCCGGGTCATCAGCATGGCGCGGGTGTTGTCCCCGTAGCCCATGCCGTCCACCACCCCGGCACACAGAGCTATGACGTTTTTCAGTGCCGCGCCGATTTCACACCCCACCACGTCGGAGGAGGTGTACACCCGGAACCGGGGGGACATGAAGATGTCCTGCACCCGCTCTGCGGCCTCCTTGTTCTCAGAGGCGGCGACAATGGCGGTGGGAACGCCGCGCCCCACTTCCTCGGCGTGGGTGGGACCGCACAGCACCACCACCGGGCAGCTCTCGTCCGCCTCGGACTCAATGACCTGGCTCAGCCGCAGGGTGGTCCCCTTCTCGAAGCCCTTGCCCACGCTGACGATTACAGTGCCGGGTTTTGCCAGCTTTGCCAGCTGCGCGGCGGTGCTGCGCACCGCGAAGGAGGGGGTGGCCAAAATGACCACTTCGCTGTCCGCCACGCAGGACATATCGGCGGTCAGCTCCAGCTCCGGCGGGAGGGGGACTCCCTTGAGCATGGGGTTTTCGTGGTTGGCCTGGAGTACGTCGCTCTCCTCCTGGCAGTAGGACCAGAGTACGACCTGGTTGCCGTTTTCCAGCAGCAGCAGCGACAGGGCGGTACCCCAGCCGCCGGAGCCTAAGACGGTGATTTTCATGTGGTTCCTCCATTCCGTTTTGTAGCTGTTAGTGTGCTAAGAACCCCTCCGCCACCGTCTGAAGGCGGCGGCCCTCCTCCGCCGTCAAGCGGCACTTCCGGGGCTTCGCCCCTCCCTGCCCTTTCAGGGGAGGCAAGGGGGGTGGTCGGTTTCGCAAGGAAGTTCTCTGTGAAAAACTTGTACTATGCTGAGTAAAATCGTTGACCAAACAGCAAGCACTATCTTGACTAAGAGCTAAGAGCTAATAGCTAATAGCTCTCATTCTTTTTTAAACTCAAATTTGTTCTCATTCCCCTGGGCGATGCGCTTGGCGTTTTCCCGGTGGCGCACCACCACCAGCACCCCAGCGACGCAGGCCAGCGCCGTCACCGGAAGATTCCCATAGATGAACCAGCAGCAGATGGGGAACAAAATCGCCGCCACCATGGACCCCAGGGACACCCAGCGGGTGATAGCCACCAGCACCGCAAAGGCCCCCAGGCAAATCAGGGCGATGCGCCAGTCCATGCACAGAATGACCCCTGCGCCGCAGAGGACGCCCTTGCCGCCCCGGAACCCGAACATACAGGGGAAAGAGTGGCCCAGGATGCAGAAGATTCCCCCCACCAGCTTGCCAATGACCGGCCAGCCCAGGAAGGTTCCCAGCAGCGCCCCGCCCAGCAAGACGGAGACCACCGCTTTCAGCAGGTCGCCCAGCACCACGAAAACGACCTTCCGCTTGCCGAACACCCGGTAAAAGTTGGTCAGACCGGCGTTGCCGCTGCCGTGGTTGCGCACGTCGTCGTGGAGGATATATTTGGATAAAATCAGCGCCGAGTTGCAGCAGCCCAGCAGATAGGAGACTGCCGCGACAAGGGCGAGCAGGCCAACGGTCACAGGCACATTCATCAGGAATCCTCCTCCTTGTCCCCTTTTTGCCGGATAATCAGGCGAATTGGCGTGCCGTCCAGCCCAAAGGTGTTTCTGATTTGGTTTTCAAGATACCGCTGATAGGAAAAATGGAACAGTTTGGCCTCGTTGCAGAAGCACACGAAGGTGGGCGGCTGTACCCCCACCTGAGTCATATAGTAGATTTTCAGGCGGCGGCCCTTGTCGGTGGGGGGCTGGACACGGGTGGTGGCCTCCGCCAGCACCGAGTTCAGCACGCCGGTGCGCACCCGCAGCAGCGACATCTCATGAACCCGGTTGATGAGTTCAAACAGCTTGTTCACCCGCTGACCGGTCAGCGCCGAGATAAAGAGGATGGGCGCGTAGGGCATATAGGCCAGATCCCGGCGGACATCGTCGGTCATGCGGCGCATGGTCTTGTCGTCCTTCTCGATGTCGTCCCACTTGTTGACCACAATGATGGAGGCTTTGCCCGCTTCGTGGGCCAGCCCCGCCACCTTGGTGTCCTGCTCCGTGACCCCCTCGTGGGCATCGATGAGGATGAGGCACACGTCCGCCCGGTCGATGGCTAACGTGGCCCGCAGCACGGAGAACTGCTCCACCCGGTCGTTGACCCTGGACTTTTTCCGTATCCCCGCCGTATCGATGAAGCAATACTTCCCGTACTGATTCTCGAAGAAGCTGTCCACCGCGTCCCGTGTGGTACCCGCCATGTCGGAGACGATGACCCGCTCCTCCCCCAAAATCCGGTTCACCAGTGAGGATTTTCCCACGTTGGGCTTGCCGATGACCGCCACCTTGATGATGTCCTCGTCCTCGTCTGTCTCCTGGTTTTCCGGGAAGTAACGGACGCATTCCTCCAGCATATCGTCCACGCCGATGCCGTGGATGGCGGAGACGGCGATGGAGTCGCCCAGGCCCAGGTTATAAAACTCGTAAATGTCGGGGTTTAGCGCCTTTGCGCCGGTGGAGTCGGCCTTGTTCGCCACCAGTACCACGGGCTTTTGGGACCGGCGGAGCAGGCTTGCCACGTCCTGGTCGGCGGCGGTGACGCCGGTGCGGATGTCGCAGACCAGCACAATGACATCGGCGTTCTGGATGGCGATCTCCGCCTGCCCCCGCATGAACTGCAAAATTTCGCTGTTGTTCTGAGGCTCGATGCCGCCGGTGTCCACAATGGTGAACTGTCTGCCGCACCACTCGCAGTCGGCGTAGAGCCGGTCACGGGTGACGCCGGGGGTGTCCTCCACAATGGAGAGCCGCTGGCCCGCCAGTTTGTTAAAGAGCATGGACTTGCCCACGTTGGGCCGGCCCACAATTGCTACCAAAGGTTTTGCCATATCGTCACTTCCTTATCTCTGCCGCGGTTGCAACAGAGGTTCGTATTTGTTATTTTAAAATCTCTTGATAGCTATTAGCTCTTAGGTCGGCGGCACTGCCTTTAAAACCGTTGCGTTTTGGGTTTGCAGCGCCTGACTAACGGCTAATGGCTAATAGCTAACAGCTCATAAATCCGGGTTATACCGGAAGTACTCGTCGTCCTCCGGGAAGAAATCTTCTTCCTCCGGTTCTTCGCCGCTGTCCGTCTCCAGAATCGCGTCCAGCAGCTTGAAGCCGTCCTGGGCCACGAACGTGACAGGGACGCCCAGCGCCTCCTCCACCTGCTCCACCGTCACATCGTCCAGAAAGACGTTCTGGTGGTAGCGGAGCATACAGTCGGGCAGCAGCAGCCGCTCCCCCAGCTCTTTGCCCGTCAGCTGGGCGATTAAATCCCGGCCTGTGATTAGTCCGGCCACGGTGATTTCCGGGCCAAAGAAGTCGTTGCGAATTTCGTACACACGGCCCTGGCCGCCAAATTGCGCGGTGGCCTCCGCCGCCAGCCGGGTGAGCAGGGGCGCGGCAGCCCGTCCCGTGGCGATGGAGAAGGGCCGGACGTTCACCGTTTCCCCCTCCATCATCCGCAGCGCCCCATAAAATTCCACCTGGAGCAGCCGCAGCATTCCCACGCCGTTTTCCAACTGGCAGTAATCCTCATAAAACTCGTCAGAGGGCAGTTCCCGCTTCGCCAACAGGTAAAACTCGTCGCTGCACCAGAACATCCGGCGGCCAAATTTCGCCAGACACCGGTCTCCATAGGATTCCACCATGTCCAGCAGGGCGGCGGCCTCCCCCTGGGTGTAGGGGCGGAGGGGATACAGTCCCTCCCGGTACTTGGTCAGTCCCACCGGGACTATGGCAACGCTGGCAACCCCGTTTCGCATGGCCGCCAGGTCGCGCATGGTGCGCTCCAGCGCCGGGCCGTCGTTGACGCCGGGGCAGGCCACGATTTGACAGTTCATCTGGATGCCCGCCTGAGCGAAGCGGCGCATGATGTCGATGGAACGCCCGGCAAACCGGTTGCCCATCATCTTCACCCGCAGCTCCGGGTCGGTGGTGTGGACGGAGACGTTGATTGGGGAGATGCGCAGGTCGATGATGCGCTGAATCTCCCGCTGGGAGAGGTTGGTCAGGGTGATATAGTTGCCCATCAGGAAACTGAGCCGCTCGTCGTCGTCCTTGAAGTACAGCGTGTCCCGCAGGCCCGTCGGCATTTGATCCACAAAGCAGAAAATACAGCTGTTGGCGCAGCGGTGGCACTTGTCCATCAGGTAGGTCTCAAAGTTCAGCCCCAGTTCCTCGCCCTCCCGCTTGCGGATGCGGAGTTTCCGTTCCCGTCCGCGCTCGTCGGCCAGGGTCAGCACCAGGCGGGTGTCGTAGGTATAAAATTTGTAATCCAGCACGTCCACGATGGGGCTGCCGTTGACCGTCCGCAGCTCCTCGCCGGGACGGATGCCCGCCCGCTCCGCCGGGGAGCGCGGATCGACAGATGCAATTTTCGTACTCACTGACGTTTACCCGCTCCGTTCTCAGGGAATGTTCGCTGAAAAGATCCTTGATTGATCCCAATTGCGCAACTCAATGCGTATTTTTCTATTCTTTATTGGGTTGCTGCTTTTTCATCTCTGCGTCTTTGGCTGGCAGCGCCTGACTACAGGGAGAAGCGCAGCTTCGCAGGGAGGGGCAAAGCCCCGGAAGTGCTGCCTGACAGCAGAAGTGCCGCTTGACGGCAACAGCTAACGGCTAATCGCCAACAGCTTATTTTACCCCATTTCCGCACAAAAGTAAAGAGCCTGCCAAACAGCAGACTCTCGACTTCGTATCCGGCAACACAGGGGTCACTCCACCTCGGCGTTGGCCTCTGCCTTCGCGTAGGAGCGGCCATTGTACATACCGCAGGCGGGGCAGATGCGGTGGGGCAAACGGTACGCGCCGCACTCGGGGCAGCGCACCAGCTGGGGAGCGGTCAGCTTCCAGTTGGCGCGGCGTTTGTCGCGTCTTGCCTTGGACACTTTTCTCTTAGGGACTGCCATTTTATGACACCTCCTCGTCCTTTTCTTTAGAAAATGGAGAATTTACTCGTTGTCCTGCTCCAGAAGCTGGGCCAGCGCTGCGAACCGGGGATCTAACTCCGGCTTGCAGGCACAGGGGCCTTCGTTCAGATCCGCGCCGCACCGGGGGCAGCGGCCCTTGCAGTCCTCTTTGCACAGGTTTTTTGTATCGATGGCGAAAATCAACTCATCGCTCATTACCGGGTTCAGTTCCAGCCCGGAGCCGTCCAGGAGGAAAATTTCATCGTCCTCCTCGTTTTCCAACTCGGTGGCCAGCGTCCAGTGGATGGGAAGCTCCAGCACCCGCTGAAAGGGCTTGCCGCAGCTGTCGCAGTGCAGGTGCAGGTTGGTGACCGCCTCCGCCTCCAGCTCCAGCAAACCGGCCCGGTTGCGGACGACACCCTCGATGCGCACCGGCTCGGCAAAGGGCCGCTCCCCATAGAAATCCAGCTCAGACAGATCCATTTCGTGCTGAAACGGAAGGACTGAGCCGGGAACGTGAATGATGTCTTTGAGTTCCAGTCTCATAGCAAACCTCGCAAAACGATACGATTTGTATTGTAACGCAAGTTGTTCTACTTGTCAACCGCTTTTTTCACAGAGGATGGGGCTGCGCCGGAAAAATCCCCGGCGCAGCCCTGTTTTGTCGGTCTGTTGTCGTTTTTGTCAAAGCACACACTCCGCAGGGAGCGTTACCGTCCGGTTTCCGCTACCGACTGACAGCTAACAGCTAATAGCTGACAAGCTCACATCATCCCGCGTTGAACAGCGGAGAGAGGGTGTCGGCGTAGGTCTCGAAAATCTCCAGCAGGAAGGTGTTCCAGTGGCGGGCGTCCTGGGTGGAACTGCCGAACACATAGTCCTCCTGGCCGTAGTCGATGACGTCGAAGCCGGGCATGGCTTTGCTGGCCCCTGCCGTCCGGTAGGAAGCGGCGTCTGCCAGGGAGAAGGAGACGCTGGTCACGTCGCTGGTGTCCACCCAACTGCTCAGGTCGGTGCCGGTGGCCTCGGTGGCGGTGCCGTTGGTGGTCTGGGTCTCGGCGGCAGGGGTCTCCACCGCCACGCCGTCGGCGTATTCGGCGTACATCTGATCCACATACAGGGAGAAGGAGCTGCTCAACACCTCAGAGGGTACATGGCCGCCGTCCCACTGCCACTCGATCTCGCAGTCGGTGCCGCTGTTCAGCCAGGCCAGCTGGAGGTTCAGAGAGGTGAACATGGACATATCGCCCTCGGAGGCCCCCATGACGATACGGGTCCAGGCGGGGCTTTCCGTCCCCTCGTCGCCGATATAGTTCAGCGGGTTGTACAGGGAGACAATGTTGTTGCCGTACTCGTCCCCTTCTTCGATTTCCGCGATGTCGGCGGCGTAGGCTTCCACCATCTCCTCATAGGTGGAGTAGTTGGTGGAGTCAGTGCTGCTGCCTGCGGCCTGGGTGGTGCCCGCGTCAGGGGTACCCACGGTCATGGTGTCGCCTGCGCTGTCCACGTTCTCGTTTTGCGTGGCGTTATCGGTGTCGCCGGTCTGGTCGGGCAGGTCGCCGCCCACATCGTCGGGCATCTCGCCGTCCATGTCGCCGGGCAGGCTGCTGCTGTCGGCATCAAAGTCGCCGCCCATGTTGCCGCCTCTGCCGCCGCCGGTGGGCAGGTCGCTGGTGTCGATGTCGCCAAGAGCGCTGGTGTCCGCGCCGTCGGGCAGTTCTCCCCTGCTGTCATCATCGGCGAAGTCCGCCGCGCCGTTCATGCCGCTGGGCAGGTCGCCCGTCCTGTCTCCGCCGGAGCTGGCGGCGTACCGGCCTTCCAGGAAGGCGGCGGCCTTGTCCTCGGTGGTCATAGCAGCCACTTCCTCATCGGAGAGGGCGTTGCCGTCCTCGTCAAACCAGGTCCAGCCGCTGGCATAGTCCAGGTTGTCCAGATACCATTGGAGGTTGGAGACAAACTCCGCCAGGTACAGATCCAGATAGGTGCCGCCATAGCCGTTGGTGTCGGCGTACAGATCCTCATCGTATTCGATGGTCAGGGAAATGGTGCTGGTCAGTTCCCCATCGCCGTCCAGGTCAAAGCCCACATCGGCCTCGTCCACGGTCAGTTCCTGCTCGTTGATATAGTCCATATAGGCTTCGGAGAGGTACTCCGCCAGCTGGGCCTGGAAGTCGGAACCGAACGTATAATCCTCATCCAGATAATACTCGAAGGCCAAAGCCATGTCCGCTTCATAAAGGGACGTGATGGCGCTGTAGGCAATGCAGCCCCAGGCCCCGTCGGACAGCTCCACTTCCTCGCCGTCAATGGTGACAGTGGTGGAATAGGTGCCGTCCTCGTTCAGATAGCAGCCCACAGCGCCCACTTCCGCCTGATAGGGGTAGAAGTCAGAATTGTTGGAGGTGGCGGCGAACATGGTGGCGTGAGCGCCGCCGCCGCTGCCGCCGGTGGAGACAAAGTAATCCACGCTGCCGGGGAGGTTACCCAGCAGGATGTTATACTTGACGAACCGGGTGGCCGCCTTCTGGTCGGAGAGGCAGGAGGGCGCGTCGCCGGTGTAGTAGGTCTCGCCGTCCTCATCGGTGGCGGTGTCCTGCTTGCCCCGGTTGCCGCAGGCCACGTTGATATAGCCCTCGGCGGCGTAGGTGGTGGCGGCCTGGGTGTTGGTGGAAGAGCTGTAGCCCGCCGCGCCGGTGTTCAAAATCACCGGGGCAGTGGCGGCGGTGTAGACCTGGCCGTTGGTGCTGGTGATTTCCGCCTCGTAGTCGATAACCAGAGCGCCGTTCACTGCGTCAGAGTAGCTGTCCGCCGTCACGTCGGCTTCACCGTCCCCGTCGGTGTCGATGCCAGTGACGTACCCGCCGGGGACGCAGACGGAGACACCTTCCTCGTCCTCAATCTCCGGGTAGGCCACGGCGGAGACGATGGACATGACCCAGGCGTCCGCGCCGGAGTTGTAGCTCCAGGTGTAATCGGTGTTGTTGGCCAGGTTCAGGGTTTCCTCGATATACTCCTTTTCGGAGGTATCGGAGACGGTGGAGGCGGCAGACGTGTCCGCCTGGGTGGAACTGTCCTCCGTGGATGAGCTGCCGCCGCAGGCGGCCAGACTCAACACCATGGCGAAGGAAAGCAGAAGTGCGAGAAGCTTTTTCATGGAATGATCCCTCCTGTTGTGGGCCGCACTGCACCATTCGTGCCGGGAGCCGTGAGATACCCTCTGCGAAATGATGCGTGGGCCTAAAATTTAGCAGCGCACACTAACTTCCTATAGTTTACGATGGGAAACTGAAACCAAGGTGAAAAGCCGGGAATTACGCCAGCCAATTTTGGATTCGTTTTCGGCCCGGTTTTTGGGCGGTCTGTCCAAATAGTGGCTTGTAGTTAGTGGACAGCGGTCGATATCCGGTCAACAGCTTTGTCCCGCATAGCGCAGGTTTTCCGCGATGCACAACCGTTTCGTCATTGCCCCCTCGTACCGTCGTCCGTTTTTATTCACACACGGTAATTTTCAGTCAGCGCTCAATTCCCACCATTGCACATTTCTACTTGCTAATTGCCCGGTGTTCCCCTTGACGAACAGATGGAGATACGATACAATAAAACCTGTAAAGAAAATGAAAAAAACTTTACGAAAGGTGCAAGGAGGAACTCTTATGAAAAAACTGTTGAGCCTGCTGTTGGTGCTGGCAATGGTGCTGGCCCTGGCGAGCTGTGCCACCGCCCAGGCGGAGGAAGAAGCGGAGGAATCCGCCGAAGTGTCCGTGGTGGAAGTGGAGCCGATTGTGGAGGAGGACGAGTCCGAGCCGGAAGAAGAGCTTCCCTTCGACTGGAGCTATATCAACCCCCTGACCGGCGAGGCCACCGAGGAGGATATCTCCAACAACCGCCCCATCGCTATTATGCTCAACAACATCAAACAGGCCCTGCCCCAGTACGGCAACAGCCAGGCGGATGTATACTATGAGGTGCCGGAAGAGGGCGGCATTACCCGCATCATGGCACTGTACCAGGACGTGACCGACGTGGGGGCCATCGGCAGTATCCGCTCCACCCGTCCCTATTATGTCCGGCTGGCTGTGGCCGCCGACTCTATTCTGGTCCACGCCGGGGGCAGCACTGCCGCCTATAACGTCATCAAGGACTATATGAACAAATACGGCCTGGTAGACCTGGACTATCTGAGCAAAGGTACCCGCACGGCGGACATCTTCTACCGGGACAGCGGTCGGCTGGCCGCCGGTTACGCCAGCGAACACACCCTGTTCACTACCTCCGACAACATCCAGACCTATCTGGAGGAACACTCCGATGAAATCCGCCTGGAACACAAGGACGATTATGAATATGTCCACTACTTCGTAGAGGACGGCGTCCCGGCAAACGGCGACGACGCCGAAACCATCGACGTCAGCTTCTCCGGCTACAAGGGAACCACCTTCACCTATGACAGCGAGACGGGCAACTATCGCGTCAGCGAGTTCGGCTCCGCCTATGTGGACGGCACCACCGGCTCTCAGGTCCGCGTGGAGAACGTGGTCATCATCCAGACCAAAATCGAAGCCCTGAACGATGCCAAGAACCACGTAGCGGTCTACCTGACCGGCACCGGCAGCGGTTACTTTGCCTGCAACGGCAAGTATGAGAAGATCACCTGGGTGAAAGAAAAGGCCAAGTACACCTACCAGTTCTACGATGAGGAAGGCAACGTGGTGGATCTGGGCGTGGGCAAGACCTACGTCTGCATCGTCGGCACCGAGCGGGACATCACCGTGGACGGCGTGGTGCTGGAGTCGCCGGAGGACGCGGAGGAAACCGAGGATTTGGCCAACTTCGAGGTCACGGACGACGACGAGGACTGATTTCCAAGAGATTCAACCAAAATCATAACGCGAACCGGGGCCTGCGCTGCTGTGCGCAGGCCCTTTTCGTCACGCGCAGAACCGGTGGCTGCCGATGACGGTAATCAGCGGCCTGGACCAGATCCACGCGCTGGTGGCGGTGTCCGGGTTAAAGTAGTAAATCGCGCCGCCGGTGGGGTCACTGCCGTTCAGCGCGTCCCGGGCGGCGTGGTAAGCAGAGTCGGCCACCGGCTCGTCAATTTGGCCGTCCACCATACAGGTGAAAGCCCCCGGCTCATAGACCACTCCGGCCACGCTGTTGGGGAAGGAGGGGTGGGCGATGCGGTTCAAAATCACCGCGCCCACCGCCACCTGGCCATCGTAGGGTTCGCCGCGGGCCTCCGCAGAGATGACCTTAGCCAGCAGCGCCAGGTCGCTGTCCGAATGGGAGGCCGCGCCGCCGGTGGTGGAAATGCCCATAGCGGTGAGCGTGGCGTCCCCGGCCACGCCGTCCGCCGTCAGACCGTTGACGCTCTGGAAATACTGCACGGCGGAGACGGTGGCGCTACCATAGACCCCATCCACAGCGCCGGTATAATACCCCCAGCGCTGGAGCTTGGTCTGAATGGTGGTGACAGTCTCGCCGGAATCCCCCTGGCGATAGGCCGCTGCGCTGGCCGTCTGGACCAGCAGCAGGGTACACAGCAAAAGAAGCAGCAGGACGGCCATACGGGACCGCTTGTGCGCAAACATAATCGTATCATTCCTTTCAACTATCCCGGTCAAACCGGTGGGTTCGGATACGGGGATAGTTTGAGGCGGAACGACAGAGGTTATGCGGTGCAGATTTTGGCAGAAAAAGCGAATACAAACCCCAAAATCCTGTGTCGCAGCCTGAACGGTGCAATTTCTGCGTAGAAGTTTACATTTTGGTGTCGCAAAAGGGGAAAAGTATGGTATACTATAAGTTGATAACTGGTTATCCCTTTGAATCAGCCTTGTCAGTAATTCCAGCGTGAAACCCCTCCACCATGCTTCGCATATGCCGCCTTTAGGCGGTGGCGCAGGGAGAAGCGCAGCTTCGGAAGTGCCGCTTGACGGCGGAGGGGTTTCTGGCATATGGCTGAGTAAAAGGGATAGCCAATAGATATTACCCCTCTCCACAGCGCAAGGAGGTTCGACATGGCTTTTAAGATAGGGTTTGCGGCGGAGCAGCCGCAGGAACAGGCCGAAGCAGCCTATACGCCGCCGCAGCAGACAGCGACGCCCCGCAGGTCTGTGGTGCAGGTGATGTTTCCCAATCGCGGCACCAGGCTGGCGTATTACAACGACAAATTCGACCTGCACCCCGGCGACATCGTCTTTGTGGACGGCAAGCAGGAAGGACAGCGGGGCCGCGTGGTCGAGGTCAACTACAATTTCAAAATCAAAGCGTCCGACTACAAGCGTGTGGTCGCCGTGGCGGACATCGAGGTACACGGCCAGTTCCACATGGCAGGCTCCCACTTTGTCACCTTTGACCCGGCTGTACTGCCCTGCGGCAAGGTCGCCACCTGGTATATGGCGCCGAGGGCAAAGGATGGTGAGTACATCAGCGGCTGCGACGACACCGGCTTCCTCCTGGAGGACCTCAAGGGGTTCCAGGTGAGTGAGATCGCAGCGGAGCGCGGACGCAGGTACTACCTGGATAACAGGGTCGCGTACCTCTGCATCGACGGCGCCAGCGGCTACGCCATTGTGGAGGGCGGCAGCCCCTACGAGGTGGATTTTACTTACAGAGATGGCGAAATCAGCAGGCTGACCTGCTCCTGCTCTGGCAGCTACAACTGCAAGCATGAGGTGGCCGTTTTGTTGCAGCTTCGAGAGACGCTGAAATTGATAGAAAAGAACTACGCCACGAAATACAGGGATGGCGGCTATTTTGCGGCGGTCAGCAAGAGCATTCTGTTCAGCGTTGCCATCGACGGCAAGAGTACTGGCTGCTTCACATTGTAATGTTCGTCATTCTCGCAAGAAAATACCGGGCGATTCGTTTTTATCGAACCGTCCGGTTATTTCAATTAGCAGTTAGCAATGTGCAATTAGCAATGGCCGGGTTTACAGCCGTATTCGTATCATGGAAACGCCTTCAAAAACAATATGGTTAAGGAACCTCCCGTAAACGTTCGCCGACAGGCGACAACGGAGCCTTCGGTTTTCCCCACAATTGCACATTGCTCATTAAATCAGCGCGTAGACCGCCTCCCGTGCGGCGGCATCGGCCTCCAGCACCTGCTCCAGGGTGTCGGCGGGGCCGTCGGGTACCGTCTCCAGCGCACGGGCCACCAGTTCTCCGATTTCCAGGAACTTGATTTTGTCCTGCAAGAACAGGCCCACCGCCGCCTCGTTTGCGCCGTTCAAAACGGCGCAGGCCACGCCGGGCTTCCGGGCCGCGCCCAGCGCCAGTTTCAGGCACTGGAAAGTCTCCATGTCCGGCTTTTGGAAGGACAGGGGCGGACAATCGAACAAATCCAGCTCCCCGGCCACGCCCTCCGTCCGGGCGGGGTAGGTCAGGGCGTACTGGATGGGCAGACGCATATCCGGCACCCCCAGCTGGGCGAGAATGGCATTGTCCCGGAACTCCACCAGGGAGTGAACGATGCTCTGCCGGTGGATGGCGATGGTGATCTGCTCCGGGGCCACCTGATAGAGCCGCATGGCCTCGATGAACTCCAGGCCCTTGTTCATCAGGGTGGCGCAGTCGATGGTGATTTTAGCCCCCATCTTCCAGGTGGGGTGTTTCAGCGCGTCGGCCCGGGTGTAGTGGGCCAGCTCCTCCCGCGTTTTGCCGAAGAAGGGGCCGCCGGAGCAGGTCAAAATCAGCCGTTTCAATTCCCCGTGGTCGTGGCTGCCCTGGAGACACTGGAACAGGGCGGAGTGTTCGCTGTCCACGGGGATAATCTCTGCGCCGTACTCCTTCGCGGTGCGCATGACCAGTTCCCCGGCGCAGACCAGCGTCTCTTTGTTGGCCAGGGCGATGCGCTTTTTCTCCCGCAGGGCGGCCAGCGTGGGCCGCAGACCCACCATACCCACCACAGCGGTGATGACGGTGTCCGCCTCCGGCAGAGTAGCCGCCTCCAACAGCCCTTCCATCCCGGCGGCAACACGAACATTTGTGTCCGCCAGGCGAAGTTTCAACTCCGCAGCGGCGGCGGGGTCATAGCAGACCGCCAGCCTGGGACGGAACTGCCGGGCCTGCTGCTCCAGCAGATCCACGCTGCGGTTGGCGGTCAAGGCCGCCACCGACATCCCGGCGGCGGAAATCACATCCAGCGACTGCCGCCCGATGGAGCCGGTGGAACCCAGCAAAGAAATGGTTCTCATACACTCACCTTTTAAAACTGAAAGAAGGGGAACACCGTCACCATGAGATAGGTGAACGGAGCACAGAAAATGACGCTGTCAAACCGATCCAAGATGCCGCCGTGACCGGGCAGCAGATGGCCGTAGTCCTTGATGCCGGACTCCCGCTTGATATAGGAGAAGAACAGATCCCCCAGTTGGGAGAGCAGGCTGCCCACCAGCCCGTAGAGGACCAGCACCGGCAGATTGGGGACGTAGCCCCAGAAGTATTGGATCACGAAGCCGTACACCACGCAGCACAGCACTGAGCCAAAAAATCCGCCCAGACTGCCCTCCACTGTCTTTTTGGGGGAGAGCTTGGGGGCCAGCTTGTGTTTACCGCAGGCCATGCCCACAAAGAGGGCGAAAGCGTCGCTGGTGAAGGCGGAGACGAAGGGCAGCAGAATGAAAAACTTCTCATGCTCCAAATCCGCCATCAGCACAAAGACCGACAGCAGCGCGGGAATGACGAATCCCGCAAAGGTGGCGATGCCAATTTGCCCAAAGGTCACCTGCCGGTCACTGGCAATGGCGAAGGAACCCGCCGCCACCAGGAAGGCGAACACCAGAGCAATGCCCACGATGGGCGTCATACCAAAGTAGAACCAGAAGGGGATAACCATCGCCACCACCATGGAGGTGATGAGCAGCCCCTTGTTTTTCACCTCGCCGGTGGCATACATACACTCGTGGACGGTGATGGCACACATCACCGCCAGGATGATGGGCAGGCACACCGGCGGGCAGAACAGCAGCACCGCAATCAGCACCGGGATGCAGACCACGGCCACCAGGATACGACTGAGCATGGGTCAAACACCTCCATACCGGCGGGAACGCTTTTGGTAAGACGCGATGGCGGTCAGCAGGTCATCCTTGGAGAAGTCCGGCCACAGCACATCGGTGAAGTAGAACTCGGCGTAAGCCGACTGCCACAGCAAAAAGTTGGAGGTGCGAATTTCCCCGCTGGGCCGGATGATGAGATCCGGGTCGGGGATATCCTTCGAGTAGAGATACTGGGAAAAGCCGTCCTCGGTCAGCTCCGCCGGGTCGGCGCGGCCTGCGGCGCAGTCCGCCTGCCACGCCTTCATGCCCCGGATGATCTCATCCCGCCCGCCGTAGTTCAGGCAGACGTTCACCTGATAACCCTCGTACCGTTTGGAGATCTCCTGGGTCTCGGCGCACAGGGTTTGCAGCTCCGGGGAGAGCCGGGTCAGGTCGCCGAAGAAGTTCAGCCTGATATGGTCCTTCTCCATGGTCTCGATGGCTTCCCCCAGGTACTTTTTCAGCAGCGACATAATGGCGTTGACCTCCTCCAGAGGCCGTTTCCAGTTCTCGGTGGAGTAGGCGTAGACTGTCAGGTAGTCCAGGCCGATGTCCTTGCCGTAGGTGGCGATGGTGCGGAAGGTCTCCGCACCCACGGCGTGGCCCGCCGTCCGGGGCAGGCCCCGCTTTTTGGCCCAACGGCCGTTGCCGTCCATGATAATGGCCACGTGGCGGGGCAGGTGGTCAAAATCGACCTCAACAGTTGTTTCCTTGCTTTTGAATAGTGCCATAACGATGCTCCAATGGCAGCAGAGAGGAACAACGCCCTCTCTGCCACGATTTGCGTATGCTTGGGTTAAACGCTCATCAGTTCCTTTTCCTTGGCTGCGGTCAGACCGTCAATCTCCTTGCAGCGCTTGTCGGTCAGGGCTTGCAGCTCTTTCTCGTAATCCTTGGCCATATCCTCGGTGATCTCGGACTTTTTCTTCATGGCCTTGATTTTGTCCATGGCGTCCCGGCGAATGTTGCGTACGGCCACCTTGCCGTTTTCGCCGTACTTGCGGACCTGCCTGGTCAACTCCTTCCGGCGCTCCTCGGTCAGCTGGGGGAAGTTCAGCCGGATGACGCGGCCGTCGTTCTGGGGGTTGATGCCCAGGTCGGAGGTGTTGATGGCCTTCTCGATGGCCTTGAGCAGGGTGCGATCCCAGGGCTGGATGAGCAGCTGCCGGGGGTCTGGAGAGGAGATGGTAGCCACCTGGTTCAGGGGGGTGGGGGTGCCGTAATACTCCACGGTGATGCGGTCCAGCACCTGGGCGTTGGCCCGGCCCGCCCGGACAGCGGCGAAGTCACCCTCCACAGAGCGGATGGTTTTTTCCATACGGGCGTCGTATTCTTTTGTAAAGTCGTTCATAGTTCTGCCTCCTTTGGCTGAAATGCAATAGAAATCAATCTGACTATCCCTTTTACTCAGCTATTAGCTTTTAGCCTTTAGCTATTAGCTTCGTGGTTCTTGACATTACGTGCTGCGCTTACTGTTTGCGTTGCTTTACAAGCGGTTGGATTTGTTTTTCGCTTTTATTTGTAGCTGTTCACTGTTGGTTTGTAGTGCCTGACTACAGGGAGAAGCGCAGCTTCGGAAGTGCCGCTTGACGGCAACAGCTAACAGCTAACGGCTAATAGCTTATTACAACGCGGCTGATTCAAAGGGATAACCATATAAATTAATCTGGTTATCCCTTTTACTCAGCCTTATGAGCATTTTAGCTATTAGCTATTAGCTT
>JAJQBR010000144.1 GCA_021203185.1 Clostridiales bacterium | reverse complement strand
CTTTATTTGAAGAATTTGAAGGTGTTGCACTTCGTATTGTAACCTACCGACCTCCCCCTCCCACTGGGCCAGGGGGACAAGCACCGCCGCGTTCCGCCGGGGCGGCTCCGCTGCGGGGGGCAGGGTTTTGAAAAGTTGTTCAATGTCGTTTCGTGTCATAGGCATATCAAAAGAAATAGATGTTCCGTCATTCGCGGAACCCGAAACTTTTCAAAAGAAAAAGTGCGGTGAACGTTAAAAAAGCCCTCCGCAGGAGTTTTGTTGCGCAAGCAACAAAATAAAATGAAATCCGTGCTTTTAGCCGGGCGTGTACCGGCAAAAGCACACAGGCAGGGAGGGGCAACGCCCCGGAAGTGCCGCTTGACGGCGAAGGCCCCAAACGTGCGCGCTTGCGCGTGCGCTGCCGGGGCCGCATTCTCGACCAAAATCCGTGATTTTGGTCGAGAGCCTGTCTCCGACAGGCTCAGTGGCAAAGCCTCCGCTGCGGCGGAGGCTTTTGTCGTGGATGATGGAATCAATGGGGGAAAATCACCGCCAGCAGCTTGGCGGGCTTGTCCCCCCGGTTGGCGACGCTGTGGCTCTCCCCGTTGGAGGTAAACACCACGTCCCCCGCCTGAATGGTGCAGAGCTGGCCGTTCTGGTTTAGTTCCAACTGGCCCTCCAGCATATAGTAAATCTCGGCGTTGGTGTCGTGGGTGTGCAGGCCGATGGAGCAGCCCGGATTCACGGTGCAAACGCTGCACAGGCTGGTGCGATCCTTGGTCTCACTGTTTTCCAGAAGGTGTTCCAGGTGAATTTCGCCTTCGCCGCCCCGCATATGCTCGATGACCGCGTGGCGCAGTTGGTCTTTTTTCTTAATCATGCCCGTTTTCTCCTTTTTGAAACGGTGAAAGCGGCGGCACAGCCTGGGGCTGTGCCGCCGGGTAAGTCACTGTCGGTTCCCGAAGATGCGGAGAATGGCCTCGTAGGGATCCTCCTCATCTTCCTTCTTCGGCTTGGGCGGGGCCACAGGCTCCTCCACAAAGACGGGAGGCTGCTCCGGCGCAGGTTCGGGGGTGGAAACTGGCTCCGGCTGGGCTGCCGGTGCAGCGGTGGGAGCTTGCCCCGGAGTGGTCGCCGGTGCGGGCTTGGGCGGTTCCGGCACCGGCTTAGAAAAAGAAGGGGCTTTCTCCTCTACAGGGGTCTCGTCAAAGCCGGTGGCGATGACCGTGACCCGGATTTCGTCCTCCAAACTCTCATCGAAGGTGGCGCCAAAGATGATGTTGGCATCGGGGTTGGCGGCCTCCTGCACCAAGGTGGCGGCGGTCTCCACTTCCTCCAGGCCGATGTTCATGTCGCCGCAGATGTTGACCAGCACACCGCGGGCGCCCACGATGGAAGTTTCCAGCAGGGGGGAGGAGATGGCCATTTTCGCCGCTTCTTCCGCCTTGTTGGCTCCCGCCGCACGGCCCATGCCCATGTGGGCCAGGCCAGCGTCCTTCATGACGGCGGTCACATCGGCAAAGTCCAGGTTAATGAAGCCCACGTCTGTCACCAGGTCGGAGATGGAGGTCACCGCCTGGCGCAATACGTCGTCAGCAATCTCAAAGGCGTTGTTCAGGGTGATTTTCTGGTCAGTGGCGTGTTTCAGCCGGTCGTTGGGAATGATAACCAGAGAGTCTACCTTTTCTTTCAGCTCGTTAATGCCGGCCTCGGCCTGGAGCATCCGCCGCCGTCCCTCGAATTTGAAGGGCTTTGTGACTACGCCCACAGTGAGGATGCCCTTCTCCCGTGCCACGTCCGCCACGATGGGGCTGCCGCCGGTGCCGGTGCCGCCGCCCATGCCGCAGGTGACGAACACCATGTCGGTGTTCTCCAGGGCCTTGTCCAGCTGGCTGCGGCTCTCCTCGGCGGCTTTGCGGCCCACCTCCGGGTCGGCCCCGGCCCCCTGGCCGTGGGTGATTTTCTCGCCGATCTGAATTTTACTGGTGGCGCTGGAGTGGTCCAGTGCCTGACGGTCTGTGTTGACCGCGATAAATTCCACACCCTGGGTGCCGGAATTTGCCATACGATTGACGACGTTGTTGCCGCCGCCGCCTACGCCGACCACCTTGATGTTGACAACGGTGTCCGGCTCCAACTCAAATCCAAGGGACATATGCTTTCCTCCTAAGTTCAGCTCCGTTTTGGGAAGTAATCCAGCTAATTTTTCTAAATACCATTTTATCGGATATTTTCTATGGGGTCAATACCTTTATCCTTTATTTTTCATTTTTCACCAGATGGGGGTTTTCGTCGCTGTAGGTCATATCCAGCGTACCGGTGTCGTCCTCCGTCCAGTTTTCCGCCACATAATCCGTCAAAATCTGAGCGAAATACTTGATTTTCTCGTTGTAATCGGCCTCGAGGGGCAGTTTCACCTGGATGCGCCCATCGTAGTCCAGCACCACCGTGCTGTCGGAAGACAGGTCGATGGAAACCACATCCTCCAACAGGGCGTAGTCCTGGAGGGGGGTCAACAGCTCCAGCAGGCTGCTCAACTGGAGGGTTTGGCTCCCGGTCTCCTCGTCGCTGCCGTCCGGCACGGCCAGCGCCGCGCCCTCCACCGGGTCCACCGGGGTCAGCCCCAGAAGGACGGTGCAGCCCTGGTCGCTGCCGGTCTCCTCCAGCAGCTTGCCGTTCAGGTCGATGAGCCACCAATTGTCCCCGTCCTGAATGGCAGCCGCCGCGCTGCTCTCGGTCAGGGTCAGCACCACGGTGCCGGGCAGCTTTTTCTGGATGGATACGCTGGAAACATAGGTCAGCCGGGTCAAAATGGTGGCCGCCGCCCGGTTTTTGTTCAGCAGAAACAGGTTGTCGCCGATGTCGATGTCGGCGGCCTCCAAAATCTCATCCTGGGAGTAACGGTCGTCCTGAGCCAGCGCCGCTGTGGTCCCTTCGCTGTCGCGGATGTAAATCTCCACATCGTTGACCTTGAAAAACACGATGCAACCTGCGCCGATGGCGACCAGCACCAGAACCGTCGTGAAAACGACATACAGGCCCCAAAGCCGTCCGCCGCCCTGGTAGGTGTGCTGGTGTCGTCGTTTGTTCGCCATACTATTCCCCCCTCATCGCAGCGGTTCCCGCCGCTTCTCTGTATCCGCGTCCACATCCGCCCGGCAAATCTCCGCCCCCAGGGAGGACAAATCCTCCTCCAGCCGGGCATAGCCCCGGTCAATGTGGTGCAGCCCGGCGATTTGGCTCTCGCCCTCCGCCGCCAGCGCCGCCACAGCCAGGGCCGCGCCGCCCCGCAGGTCCGCCGCCTCCAGCCGGGCGGCGTGGAGCCGGGGTACGCCGCAGACCACGGCCACACGGCCCTCTACCCGGATGTCGGCCCCCATGCGGGCCAGCTCCGCTGCCTGCCGGTAACGGTTCTCGAAGATGGTTTCCACAAAGACGGTGGCCCCCCTGCCGCCGCAGAAGGCGGCCATGACCATGGGCTGGGCGTCAGTCGGGAAGCCGGGATAAGGGGCGGTGCGAATGGGTCGAACGCCGGTCAGGGGTCGGTCACACCGCAGTTCCACCCGTTCCTCCCCGCCGGAGACGGTGCAACCCGCCTGCCGGAAGGTATCCAGCACCGGCAGCAGCCACCGCCGGTTCAGCCCTTCCAGAGCCACATGACCCCCGGTGGCTGCGGCAGCGGCCAGATAGGTAGCTCCCACGATACGGTCCGCGATGACGGTGTGTTCCCCGCCGTGGAGGGGCGTACCGCCCCGAATCGTCACGGTGGAGGTGCCTGCCCCCTCGATGTCGGCCCCCAAAGTGCGCAGAAAGGCCTGCAAATCCACGATTTCAGGCTCTCTGGCTGCGTTGGAGATAACAGTCACGCCGTCGGCGGCGCAGGCCGCCAGCATGATGTTCTCCGTGGCTCCTACGCTGGGGAGGGAGAGGGACAGCTCCGCTCCGTGGAGATGTCCCCGGCAGCGGATGCCGCCGCTGGCGGCGTCGATCTCCGCCCCCATGGACTGCAAGGCGTTCAGGTGCAGGTCGATGGGCCGGGGTCCCAGCTCGCACCCGCCAGGAAAGGACAGCTCCGCCTGACCGCACCGGGCCAGAATCGCCCCCAGAAAGATGACCGAGGAGCGCATTTCCCGCATGAGAGCGTCGGGGATGTCCATGCGGGTCAGGGCAGACGAATCCACCGTCACCGTGTCCCCCTCCCGGCAGACCCGGCAGCCCAAATGCCGCAGGATGGCCACCGCCGCGTCCACGTCGGTCAGGGCGGGGCAGTTATGTATCACGCTGACGCCGCCCGCCAAAATCGCCGCCGCCAAAATGGGCAGCACACTGTTTTTGGCCCCGTGGACGGCCACGGAGCCGGAAAGCGGCCTGCCGCCGCGTACTCGCAACACACGCATAGGGATTCCTCCATTCGGATTTGGGGTTATCCCTTTGAACCAGCCGCGTTGTAATAAGCTATTAGCCGTTAGCTATTAGCTGTTAGTTGCGCAATGCCAACCAAAAGCAAACAGCGCTAAACATCGGTTGCTCGTTAGCCGTTTGTTTTGTGCGGCGAACCCAAAGTGCAGCGCGAATCGCTAAACACCACAAGACTAACAGCTAAAGGCTAAAAGCTAAGAGCTAAAATGCTCATAAGGCTGAGTAAAAGGAATAGCCAACAACGGATTTATCCCATCCTATGCGTCGGGCGGTTGGTTTGACCGCTTATTGTGCCATCAAATCTTTCAGCACCTGGTAAATGCGTTCGTTGGGGTTGCTGACAAAGAGCCGTTTCAGCTCCATCTGCATCTGCTCCAGCCGCCCCCGGTGATCCAGCAGGTCGGTGACCTGATCGTAGAGCTTTTTGCCAGTGCAGTCCGGCTCCAGCATCAGCGTGGCCGCCCCCTGGTCGGAGAGGACGCGGGCGTTCTTCTCCTGGTGGTTAGCGGTGACGTTAGGGGAGGGTACCAGAATACTGGGCTTGGCGATGGCGGAAATCTCCGCAATGGTGGAGGCTCCGGCCCGGCTGAGTACCACGTCCGCCGCCGACATCACCACGGGCATATCATAGATATAGTCCCGGATGTCCACGTTGGGGTAGAGACTCAGGTCAATGCCCCGCGCTGCGATGCCGTCCAGCACCCGCTGGTAGTACCGCTGGCCCACGCCGTAGATGTGGTGGAAGGGAGTACCTGCTTCCACTTCGCGGGCGACGAAGTCCACCATGTGGTCGTTCATCACCTGGGCGCCCAGACTGCCCCAGGTGGTGACCACCACGGGCTTTGTGTCCCCGAAGCCCAATTTGGTTCGGGCCTCCGCCTGGGTCAGGGCGAAGAAGTCCTCCCGGACGGGGGTGCCAGTAACTTCCACCTTGCTCTGGTCGTCGTAGTGGCTCTTGCTCTCCTCAAAGCCCACCATCACCTTGTCCACCACCTTGGCCAGCCGCTGGGTGGTCAGGCCGGGGAAGGCGTTGGACTCGTGGACGGCGGTGGGGATGCCCAGCTTGGCCGCCTGGTTCACCACCGGGTAGGAGGCGTAGCCGCCGGTACCCACCACCAGGTCGGGCTGGAACTCTGCCAGGATTCTTTTGGCCTGGCCGGGGGAGACCAGCAGGTTTTTCGCGGTGGTCAGGTTGTGCTTCAGGCTGTTCAGGTTGACTGAGCGGTAAAAGCTGGAGATGGTGACGGTGCGGATGGGATAGCCGGACTTGGGTACGAGAGATTCCTCCATGCCGCCGTTGGCCCCCACAAAGAGGATCTCCGCGCCGTCCCGCTCCTGGAACAGACCCGCCAGGGCCACCGCCGGGTTGATGTGTCCGGCGGTGCCGCCGCAGGTGAAGAGAATTTTTGGATTCATAGGTATATCCCTCCTGGAGGTTGATAGCTTTTAGCTCTTAGCTATTAGCTGTTAGCTTTGTGGTGCTTGGCATTATGCGCTGCGTTTACCGTTTGTATTCCTTTACAAACAGGTGGCTTCGCACTCAGCTTCCTTTCTGCTGTTCGTTTTAGACTGGAAGCACCTGGCTAACAGCTAAAAGCTAAAAACTAACAGCTTAATTCTGCTTCGGCGGGGCGATCTGTCGGGAGACGGACAGGATAATGCCCATTTCCACCAGCTGAATGAGCAGTGCCGTGCCACCGTAGGAGAAGAAGGGCAGGGAAATGCCTGTGGCGGGGATGAAATTGACTACCACCGCCATATTTAAAAACACCTGCACCGCCAGCAGGGTGGTGAAGCCCACAATGAGCAGGGAGCCAAACCGGTCCCTGGCGTGGAGGGCCAGCCAGTAGCCCCGGATGACCAGCAGCGCGAACAGCACCACGATAAGCGTGGCCCCGATGAAGCCCAGTTCTTCACAGATGATGGCGAAGATAAAGTCGTTTTGTTCTTCCGGCAGGTAGAGATACTTCTGACGGCTCAGACCGAAGCCCAGGCCGGTCAGCCCGCCGGAGGCCACTGCGTACAGGGACTGCACCACCTGATAGCCGGTGTCGGTGGGGTCGGACCAGGGGTTCAGCCAGACGGAAATACGGCTGCTGTTGTAGCCCATCACGAAGATGACTACATAGGCCACGCCGCCCATTGCTACCGCACCCAGGGCGAACCAACCCAGCCGGATCCCGGCGGCGAACAGAATCGCCGCACCCGCAGCCAGCACCAGCAGAGTGCCGGACATATGGGGTTCTTTCAGCATCAGCGCGGCAATGACCGCCAAAATCACCACGTAGGGAACCAGCTCCGCCAGGTCGCTCCAGTAGAAGAAGTAGCGGATTTTTTCCAGAAGACGGGGCCACCGCCGGGAAAACGTCGGGGAACCCAGCCGCCGCTTAGACAGCCGGGCGGAGAAAAACAGCACCACGCCCAGCTTGGCAATCTCTGAGGGCTGGTAGGTCGGCCCGGCCACCAGCGCCAGCCGCAGCCAGCGGGTAGAGTTGTTCTGTGTGACGCCCAGAGGGGTCAGCACCAAAATCAACAGCACAATGGCTCCCAGCAGCACCGGCACCGACCAAATGCGCAGATACTGATAGTTCAGCCGGGAGGCCAGCAGCATCCCCACAATGCCCAGCACAGCGAACAGCGCCTGCCGTTTGAAGTAATAATAGGGGTCGCCCAGGGTGCCGGTGGCGGCGTTATACCCCGCCGCCCGGTCATAGAGGGCGGCGTAGGACGAGGCCGACAGCAGCATGATAAGGCCAATGCCCAGCAGCAGCAGCACCAGCATCAGAAAGGGCAGGTCGATTGGCCCTTTCGCCAGCTGCTGGTGGCGGTTCAGTCCCCGCCGGGAAGATTTGACTGCCATACTGCCCCTCCTTTCGGTGTTAGCTGTTAGCTTCTAGCTCTTAGCTGTTAGCCTGGTAGCGTTGCCTTTTAAGCGCTGCGCTTTTTGGTTTGCAGTACCTGACTAACAGCTAACAGCTTTCTTACCGGCCCATCACGCCCAGCCACGCCAGCAAACACGCCGCAGCGGTAACGCCGGTGAACACGGCGAACAGCTTGTATTCGCTCCAGCCGCCCATCTCGAAGTGGTGGTGCAGCGGGGCCATGCGGAAAATGCGCTTGCCGTGGGTCAGCTTGAAGTAAGTTACCTGAATGATGTCCGAGGCGGTCTCCGCGATATAGATAATGCCCACCAAAATCAAAATCAGCGGCATATCCAGCGCGAAGGCCAGTCCGCAGACCATGCCCCCCAGGAACAGGGAGCCGGTGTCCCCCATGAAAACCTTGGCCGGGTGGAAGTTATAGACCAGGAACCCCAGCAGGCCCCCCAGCATGGCGGCGCTGAGTACCCCCAGCTCGCCGTAGCCCCACAGCAGCGCCGCCGCCAGGTAGAACACCATCACGGGGACAGTCACGCCAGTGGCCAGACCGTCCACGCCATCGGTGATGTTGACGGCGTTCACCGTCCCCACCATCACGAAGGCGGCAAAGACCATGTACACCGCCCAGGGAATCTCTACGGTCACGTTGGCGAAGGGAATATACAGATCCGGGTTCAGATAGCCCGTGTTCCGCAGCAGCAGGGTGAACACGATGGCCGCTGCCAGCTGGAGCAGGAACTTCTGGGCGGCGGTGAGGCCCTCATTCTGGTGGTAGCGGACCTTTTTGTAGTCGTCGATGAAGCCGATGACGCCGAACACCAGGGCGAAGCAGAACACAATGAGCGCGCCGAAGTCTCCGCGTACAAAGTCGCTCCACCCCAGAATCACCAGGGCCAAAAAGCTGCCCCCGATGAACATCAGTCCCCCCATGGTGGGGGTACCCTGCTTGGACATATGCCATTTGGGGCCGATCTCTTTGATGGTCTGGCCCGCTTTCAGGGCGCGGAGCCAGGGGATCAGGAAGTGTCCAATGACCACTGTGGCGGCAAAGGCCACAACCAGGCTGATAATTGCTCTCATCTTTCGCTCCTTCGGCCCTGATACGGTAAGGGCCTTGTTTCTTTCTATTTTAGACCGAAAACAGTGGAACTTTTCCCCCTGTTTGCATTTTTGAGTTATCCCATTGCATCGGCCTTATTTGTTTTCCGGCCGGGAAACCCCTCCGTCACGGCTTACGCCGTGCCACCTCCCCTGAAAGGGGAGGAGGGCCGCCGCCTTTAGGCGGTGGCGGAGGGGTTTGCGTTGGGACTCGCTCCACACGCAGCAATTTACGAAGAACATTTGAATTTACTGCGCTCTCCCCGCCTGAAACTCCTTCAAAATATCCCGCTCGTCAAAGGGTACTTCTTCCTGCCCCACCAGCATGGTGGTGCGGTCACCCCGCCCGGCCAGAATCACCAGGTCGCCCGGCTCCGCCGCGCCCACCGCCCGGCGGATGGCTCTGGTTCGATCCGGCACCAGCGTCCCCTTTCGGCCCTGCATCCCGGCGCGGATGTCCCGACAGATGTCCTCCACCGGCTCGGTGCGGGGGTCGTCGGCCGTCAGATAGACCCGGTCTGCCATACGGGAGATAACCGAGCCGATTTGTGTCCGGCGGCTCCGGTCCCGGTCCCCCGGTGCGCCGCAGACCAGCAGCAGCCGCCCCTGGGCCATGGAGCGGGCGGTGAGCAGCAGGTTTTCCAGCTGTTCCGGGGTGACGGCGCTGTCGATGAGGGCGGCGACGCCGCCGTCCAGTTCGTGGAGTTCCATGCGGCCCGGTACGCCTCCGGCGTGGCCCAGCACCTCCACCATCCGCTCCAGGGGAACCCCCCACAGCTGCCCCACCGTCAGGGCGGCGAGACTGTGGTACAGGCCGAAGCCGCCGGGGATGGGCAGCCGCACCCGGGAGATACCCTGGTCGGTCAGGGCCTCGAACTCGATGCGGTTCCGCAGCAGCCGGAGGTTCCGGCCATTTACGTCGGCCTCCCCCCGCTTTTCGGCGTAGGTGCGCTTTTTCCCCGGCCACAGCTCCGCCAGGCGGCGCACGTCGCCGTCGTCGATGCAGCACACCAGCGTTTCGCACCGGCCCTCCAGGGAGCGGCAGACCAGCTCGGCCTCCTGTGGGTTTTGCAGGCTGGTGACCACCGCCAACTCAAGGGGCAGATTCTCTGCCAGCCCCGCTGCCAGCATGGGGACGGACATAGTGAACACCGCCCGGTCACATCCCGCGTCGGCCATTTTGTCCAGGATGTCCGGCAGCTGCCGCTCCCACCCCGGCCAACTGGGGGGCGGAAGCACTTCGTCCCGGACGTAGCTGTGCCGCGTGGTGATGAGGCCGGTGGTCTGGTTTGCGCCGCCCTCCAGCATTCGGCGCACCAAATGCGCTGTACAGGTCTTGCCTGCCCCGCCGATCACCGCTGTCAGCGGGATTCTTGGACTAATCATCAATTTCCTGCCCTGTGTAGTCGGCCACGGCGCTGTCGGCGAAATTCACCGTAATAACGCTGCCCCGCTCCATCTCCGTTCCGGCGGCGGTACTCTGGCTGTAGGCCAGTGTGGTGCTGTTGTAGTAGCTGGAGGAGCCGGTGGCTGTCATATAGAGATCCAGCTCGCTGAGCGCTTCTTTGGCCTGGTCCACCGTCATACCGATCAGGTCGGGGACGGTGACGGTGTCGTTGGGGGCCTCCTCCCCCATATAGAGAATGACCTCGCTGCCGCTGGGCAGGGTGGCCCCGTAGGCGGGACACTGGTCGGTGACGGTCTCCCCGTCGCCCACCACCCGATAGCTCAGATCCTTGGCCTCCAGCGCCTCCGCCGCCTCGCTCTCGCTCAGGCCTGCCAGAGCGGGCATGGAGACGCTGACACCGGAGAGGTCGTCGTCGGTGTACTGCTTTTCATAACCCAGACAGTCCAGAATGTCGGCAATCAGCTGGCCCGCCACCGGCGCGGCCATGTTGCCGCCGGAGATGTAGTAGCCGGTGGTGGAGTAGTTGCTGCCTGCTGCGTCCACCTGGGGGGAGTCGAAGGCCACCAGTACGATGATCTCCGGGTCGTCCGCCGGGGCGAAGCCCACAAAGGAGACGATATACTCGTCGTCCACCAGAGTCTGGGAAGTGCCGGTCTTACCGCCGATGCGGTAGCCGGACATATAGGCGTTGCGCCCGGTGAAGCTGGTGACCACGCCCTCCAGAATGGTGGCGCAGCGCTGAGAGGTCTCCTCGCTGATGACCTGCCGGACGGGGGTGGTGTCCGCCTCATAGGTGGTGTCGCCGTCGGCGTCCACAATGCTCTGCACCACATGGGGAGTGTAGAGGTAGCCGCCGTTGACCACCGCGTTGATGGCGGTGATGAGGCTGATGGGGGTGACGGTGAACCGCTGACCGAAGGAGGCCGTGGCCAACTCGGTGATGCCGAAGTTGTCCAGGCTCCAGATGACGTTGGCGCTCTCGCCGGGCAGGTCGATGCCGGTAGAATCCATCAGGCCGAACCGCTCCATATAGGAGTAGAAGGTTTCTGCGCCCAGGCTCTGGCCGATGGCGATAAAGGCGGGGTTGCAGGAGTTGCCCACAGCCTCCGCCAGGGTCTGGAGGCCGTGGCCGGACCGGTCGGAGCAGCGGATGGTGTAGTTGGAGACGGTGACGGAGCCGGTGCAGTTGAAGGTGGTGCTTTCGCTGACAGTTCCCTCCTGGAGAGCGGCGGCCAGCACCAGCGACTTGAAGGTGGAACCCGGCTCGTAGGTGTCGTTCAGCGCCTTGTTGCGCCACATCTTGCTCAGAGCTTCTGACTCGGTCATGGCCCCGGACTCCACTTCCTCCTGGAGCGCCGCGTCGATGATGGTGCTGTAGTCGTTCAGGTCGTAGGTGGGGCTGCTGGCCATACCCAAAATGGCGCCGCTGTCGCAGTCCATGACAATGACAAAGCCGCCGTTCTGCACGTCGTATTTTTCGATGCCGTCCGCCAGCGCGTCCTCGCACAGCTTTTGGATCTCGGTGGATAGGGTCAGGGTGACGGTGCTGCCGCTTTCCGCGTCGTAATACTCCTGATAGAAGTTCAGCAGGTCGGTGCCGCTGGCATTCTGAGCGGTAACCACCAGCCCGGCGGTGCCGGAGAGTTCATCGTCCAGTTCGGCCTCGATGCCGTAAGCGCCGCCGCTGTCGTTGGTAAAGCCGATGACTTGGGCGGCCAGGGTAGAATAGGGATAATACCGCTTGGAGTTGGGGGTCAGGTAGATGCAGCCGGAGAGGTCATATTCGTCCATGAACTCCCGCACCGCCTCCTCCGTGGTGGCGTCCAGCTTTGTGGCGATTTTTTTGTACTGGCTGGAGGTATCCTGGCACTTTTCCCGGATGCTGTCCGCCTCCACGCCGTCCAAAATCTCGGCCAGGCCGGTGGCGATGGTCTCCACCACGTCCAGAACCTCGCCGGGGTCCTCGCCCTTCTCTTTTGCCTCCTGGGCAGCGGCGTCCAGCTCCTGCTGTTTGTCGCTGATGGCCTTGGGGGACAAAATCACGTCGTAAGCGCTGGCGCTGATGGCCAGCACGTTGCCCTCGGAGTCGTAAATGGCCCCCCGCTGGGCGGAGACGGACAGTTCGCTGGTCTGCTGCTGCACCGCCTTCTGCTCGATTTCATCGTGGCGGCTGATCTGCCAGTACCACAGCTTATAGACAATGGGGAGGAACATGGCGACGCCGCAGACCGCCAGCAGGAACACCGTCCTGCGGAAGATGCGCCGGTTCGCCTGACGGCTGCTGCTTTTTTTTCGCTTTTGCCGGTTCATGGATTCACCCCCTGTCTGTCGAAGAAGGGCGCAAGAATGTACTCTTCTTACGCCCTCTGTTGTTTCTTATGGCTATTGCCGTTCTCTCGTCCAAAACACTGATATGTCCCGTTCAGCTGAAATATGCCCCCAGACCGGTGAAGAAAGAGACTACCGTCTGCCAGCAGCCCCGAAGCCCGGTGGCCTTCTCCTGCTGGGTATAGACCACGGTGTTGTCCGGGGAGGAGAACTCGATGTAGACCTTTTGGCTGGCGCTGGGTTCGGTCAAACCGGCCTCCTCCGCTGCCTGAAGCAGGGTCTCGCTGTCGAACACTTCCTCTTCCTCCGCAGCCAGCTTGGTATAGGTGTCCTCCAGCTCGGTCAGGGTGGTCTGGGCGGTGACGGTCTCAGCGTAGACGCTGTTGAGCTGGATGTAACTGGTCAGCACTGCCACCGCCAGCATTGCCACCAGCACGAAACCGGCCGCGGCGGCGAGGGAAACGGGCTGCTGCTTGCGCAGCTCCACCGGCTGGCGGCGGGCGTTTTTGGCCCGCTGGAGGCCGGTGTCGGAGATGCGCTGCTGTTCCGTGCGTTCTTCCCGCTCCGGCTCGTAGACGACGTTGCTGCGGGGGTTGACATCATAGGCCACATTCCCGCTGGTAGCCGTCTGAAAAGGGTTCTGTCTTTTGCGTCGTGCAGCCATGATGAACTACCTCTCTTTTGTAAAATTTAGCTGTTAGCTCTTAGCTTTTAGCTTTTAGTATGTTCTACAAACGGCGAACCGCTTGCTTTGTACCGTTCCACGCTCTTTCCCCTTAGTTCTTAGCTGCTCGCTATTCGCTTGCAGCGCCTGACTAACAGCTAACAGCTAATAGCCAATGGCTCACTAAATCTTCTCCGCGATGCGCAGCTTGGCGCTGCGGGCGCGGGGATTTTCTCTGATTTCCTCCGCCGTGGGGAGGATGGGCTTTTTGGGGGTCATTTTGATGGCCGGGGTCCTGCCGCAGACGCACACCGGGAACTCCGGCGGGCAGACACACCCTCTGGCCTGAGCCTGGTAGCCGTTTTTCACCAGTCGGTCCTCCAGAGAGTGGAAGGTGATGATACACAACCGTCCGCCCCGGTTCAGCCGGGGGATGATGGCGTCCACCGCCTGAGAGCAGGCGGAAAGCTCATCGTTGACGGCGATGCGGATGGCCTGGAAACTCCGCTTGGCAGGGTGCTGCTTTTCCCGCAGGGCGGCGGCGGGCATGGCGGATTTGATGACCTCCACCAGATCCAACGTCTCCTCAATGGGCCGTTCCTCCCGTCGCCGGACGATGGCGGCGGCGATGGAGCGGGCGTACCGTTCCTCCCCATACCGGGAGAGGATGAAACTCAGCTCCTGCTCCGGCCACTCGTTGACCACCTGGGCGGCGGTCAGCGGCTGGGTCTGATCCATGCGCATATCCAGTGGCGCATTATAGCGGTAGGAAAAGCCACGGCTGGGGTCGTCCAGCTGGGGGGAGGACACCCCCAGATCCAGCAGCACCCCGTCGGCCCCCTGGAGGCCCAGCTTGTCCATCACCCGGGGGATGTTGACAAAGTTGTCGTGAACCAGCGTGACCCGCTCCATATCGTCGGCCAGGCACACCCGGGCGGCGTCCAGCGCAGCCTGGTCCCGGTCGATGCAAATGAGCCGTCCTTTTCCGCTCAGTCGTTTGACAATCTCCCGGCTGTGGCCCGCCCGGCCCAGGGTCCCGTCGATATAAACACCCTCCGGGAGGATGCGCAGGCCCCGGATGCACTCCTCCAGCAGTACCGGGCGATGGGTCAGCTCTTCCATGAACGGCTCCTTTGGTTTTGGGTATCAGCCCCGGATGGCCTGCATCATCCGGGCGATGTTGTTGACGTTCAGCTTCATGCTCTCGGTCTGGGCCAGCAGATCGGCGTCCCACAGCTTGGCGCGGGCGTTGCAGCCGATGAGTACCACAGCTTTTTTCAGCCGGGCGTACTCCCGCAGGTAGGCGGGGATGACGATGCGGTACTGGCTGTCCGGCTCGCAGCGCTCCGCCGAGGCGAAGAACGCTTCCGCCACGCTGCTCTCGTCCTCCGGCAGGGCGGCGAACTTGGCGCACATATCGTTCCATGCGTCCATGGGGTAGAGGGTCAGGTTGGGGATCAGGTTCCCCTCCTGGGTTCTGTGGTAGCCTGCAGCGATATAGAACGCTTCGCCCAGAGCGGTGCGGAACCGCACGGGCAGGATGAGACGGCCCTTGCTGTCCAGGTTATGCTCGGATTTCCCGGTCAACTGCGCCACCTCCGCTCCACTTTGCCGCTTATTGCTCCACTAAGAGCCACTTTACTACCACCGGTATCATATAGTATAATTCAGCTTTTTGGAAATAGCAAGCTTTTTTTCTTATATTTTTCTCGTGGCTCAGCGGAGTTTCTGAAATTTTTTGTCATGTTTATAACCATTTTGCCGCGAAAAGAGCTGCGGGGAGCGGAATTTCCGGTGAAAGAGTTCCTCTTTTCTCCATTTTTCCGGAGAATGAAAAACAAAAGACCCGGCAGCGTCTGGAAAACGCTGCCGGGTCCGTGATGGTTCAGGAGTCCTTTTCTGCGTCGTAGGCGGTCTTTTTCTTGCCCTTCTCCTTGCCGGAGATGGCCTGGAACTGGCTGCGGGTCTGCTGCACTTCAGCCAGGGCTTCGTTCAGAGCCTCCTCTGTCCGCCGCAGGACGTCGTCGCAGTAACTGTTGGCTGCCTGCTGCTGCTCGATGGAACGCTGCTCGGCTTTGGCGGTGGCTTCGCTGGCGGCGGCCTCCGCCTGGCGGATCATTTCGTCTTTCCGGCGCTCGGTTTCCTGGAGAATCTCGGTGGCCTTGGCCTTGACTCTGGCCTGGATCTCGCTCTCGTCAATCATCTGACGGGCCTGCTCCTCTGCCTGCTTGCGGATGCGGTCCGCATCCCGCTCCGCGTTGGCCAGGTACTCCGCCCGCTGCGCCATGATTCGCTGGGACTCGTCGAGTTCTACCGGAAAGACCCGGCGCACATCGTCCAGGATGTCCAGCGCCTTATCCCGGTCAATTCTGCAGGTGCCGCCGAAACCGCCCCTGGCCTCTTCAATCATATCGTACAGCGTATTCAGCAGCTCGTTTACCTTTTCCTTTTTTTCCATTAACTGAACCCTCCCGTTTGTTTATAATGAGCAATGTGCAATTAGCAATGACCGGGTTTGCAGCCGCAGTTGTATGTGGAAATGCCGATGAAAAACACTACCTTTCGCAAGAAACCACCAGCCTCTGGCCTCCCCATAATTGCACATTGCTAATTGCTAATTGCTAATTCCAAAACCGCCCCATCTATTGCTGTTCCAGATGCATCCGCATCCGCTCGGTCACGTCGCCCGCGATGCTCCCGGCCACGTAGCCCCGCAGGTCCACCTGATACCGGGCCAGCTCCTTGACGATGGTGGAGCTGATAAAGGCCAGGTCGGGCCGGGCGGTGAGAAACAGGGTGTCCAGTCCGGGGCTGAGCTGCCGGTTCAGGTCGGCCATCTGCATCTCCGCCTCAAAGTCCGCCACCCGCCGCAGGCCCTTGACCACGCAGTTGGCGTTTTGGCGGCGGGCGTAGTCCACCAACAGGCCGTCGGCGTAGTCCACCTCCACGTTGTCCACGCCGTCCAGCCCGGTCAGGCTCCGGCGGATCAGGTCCGCCCGCTCCGCCGGGGTGAACAGGCCGCACTTTTCCGAGTTGTACATCACGCAGACCACCAGCCGGTCAAACTGAGCCGCCGCCCGCTGGATGATATCCAGATGCCCCGCGGTGACGGGGTCAAAGCTGCCGGGATAGATGGCAGTCCTCATGGCGTCAGCCTTCCTTTCGATAGAGAGTGACCTTGATCTTGCCGTAACGGTAGTCCTTGCTCCTGACAAAGGGGGCGGGCAGGTCGGGCAGCTGGGCCTCTGCGCGGCTCTCACAGATGATTATACCATTATTCGTCAAAATGTCAATTCCGCTGAGCTTTTTCAGCGCAGACTCCAGCAATCCGCTGTCATAGGGCGGGTCTAGGAACACCAGATGGAAAGGCTGGCGGACGGTGCTGAGGTAGCCGATGGCGTCCCCCTGGACCACTTTGGCCCGGTCGGTGAAGCCGGTGACCCGCAGGTTGTCCCGGATGAGCTTCACCGCGTCCTTCCGCTGGTCCACAAAGACGCACTCCGCCGCCCCCCGGCTCAGGCACTCGATGCCCAGCTGTCCGGTGCCGCCGAAGAGGTCCAGCACCCGGCGGCCCTCGATGTCGAATTGGATGATGTTGAACATGCCCTCCTTCACCCGATCGGTGGTGGGGCGGGTCTCCATGCCGGGCAGTTCGCCCAGACGACGGCCTCTGGCCGTACCGGTGATGACGCGCATGGCGGGGTCCTCCTTTTTTGTGAGCTATTAGCTGTTAGCTTTTAGCTCTTAGCTTTGGTAGTGCTGAACGAGTGGTTCGTGGTGAGTGACTAGTGGTTAGTCGTGCCTGGCTTTTTTGCTGTTTGCTTTTGGCTGGTACTGATTGACTAACAGCTAGCAGCTAATGGCTAACAGCTCTTATCTTCCGAATGAAAATGCTCAAACACCGCTCTTGCGGCGTTCTTTGGCACCGCCCGGCACAGCTCCTCATAGCTGGCGGCGCGGATGTTCTTCACGCTCTTGAACTGCTTCATCAGCGCCTTGCGCCGGGCCTCTCCCACGCCTGGGATGGCCTCCAGCGATGAGGCGACGGTGTGTTTCGCGTGGCTCTCCCGGTGGTAGGTGATGGCGAAGCGGTGGGTTTCCTCCTGGATGCGGCCAATCATGGAAAA
Source organism: Clostridiales bacterium (assembly GCA_021203185.1). Classification (GTDB taxonomy): domain Bacteria; phylum Bacillota; class Clostridia; order Oscillospirales; family Oscillospiraceae; genus Onthomonas. Next base: position 2,556 of record JAJQBR010000144.1, on the reverse strand, counting down.
AATCGCCTGGTTGGACTGGATGCCAATTTCCCGGCCGTCCCCCGCAACCAGGGCGCGGGTTCGGTGGCGGCCGTCCTTCACCATGCCGAACACGGGGACGGCCAGCCCCATCGCCTCCAGCACTGCTTCCGCCGCGTGGACCTGGCCCAGGCCGCCGTCCATCAGCAGCACGTCGGGGAGAGTGGAAAATTTCTCGTCTCCGTCCAGGTATCGGCGGAACCGCCGGGTCAGCACCTGCTCCATGGAGGCGTAGTCATCGGGACCGGTCATGTCTTTCAGCCGGAACCGGCGATAGTCCTTTTTCAGGGGTTTTCCGTCCACAAAGACGGTCATGGAGGCCACGATATCCGCCGAACCAGTGTTGGAGATGTCGTAGGCTTCAAACCGGTGGGGAACCGTTTCCAGCCCCATCATGCTGCCCAGCAGCTCCATCAGGCGGTTTTGCCGTTCCTCTTTGGTGGTGGCGCGCTCGGCCTCGTCGGCGGCGTTCTTGCCCGCCAGCTCCACCAGCCGCACTTTGTCCCCGCGCTGGGGAACCAGCAGTTCCACCTTGCGGCCTGCCGCCTGGGTCAGCAGCTGTTGCAGGGCTTCCCGGCCCTCCACCTCGCAGGGGAGCAAAATCTGCCGGGGCAGATTGCCCCGATCCCCGTAATACTGGCTCACCAGCGCGGAGACCACGTCCTGCTCGTCCTCCTCCATGGGGGTGGGCAGCAGCTCGGTGTCCCGGTCCGCCAACGCCCCGTCCAGGAAGTGCAGCACCACAAAGCAGCTTTTTGCCTCTCCCCGGTAGAAGCCCACCACGTCAGTGTCCGCCCCGGCCCCGGCCACCACCTTCTGCCGGGTACCCAGCAGTTGGATGGCCTGGAGCCGGTCCCGCAGCTCGGCGGCGTTCTCGAACCGCAGCTCCGCCGAGGCTTGGAGCATTTCTTCTTCTAACTCCCGCTCCACCTGGGCGAATTTCCCGTCCAACAGGCGGACGGCTTGGCGGATGCGGGCCTGGTACTCCTCTGCGGTCATCCCTGGCTGACACCAGCCGTCACAGGCGCCCAGGTGGTGGTTCAGGCAGGGCCGCTCCTTGCCGATGTCCCGTGGGAACTTCTTCTTACAGGTGGGCAGGCGCAGGGCGGCGGAGACGGTTTTGATGATCTCATAGCTGCTGCCCCGGCTGCCGTAGGGGCCGAAGTACCTGGCCCCGTCGTCCACGGCTTTGGAGGCCAGGGAGAACCGGGGGTACTCGTCCTTGACGGACAGGCGGATATAGGGATACCCCTTGTCGTCCTTTAATAAGATGTTGTACTTGGGCTTGTGCCGCTTGATGAGGGAGTTTTCCAGCACCAGGGCCTCAAACTCGCTGTCGGCTAGGATATAGTCAAAGTGGTCGATTTGGCTGACCATGGCCCGCGTCTTGCCCGTGTGACTGGCCAGGTCCACGAAGTATTGGCTGACCCGATTTTTCAGCGCACGGGACTTGCCCACGTAGATGACCTCTCCCGCCTTGTTCATCATAATGTAGACCCCTGGCTGGAGGGGGAGGGAGTGGGCCTTTTCCTTCAGTTCTTCCTTGGTCATTGCCGCCCCCAGTATTGCAATCCACAAAAAAAGCGCCGCAAAACCCTGCGGCGCTGATTTTGTCCTCAAACAGATCAGTTGACGGTATCGCAGGCCAGGACTTCCACCAGGCCGTCGATGGCCTCTTTTTCGTCCGGTCCGTCTGCCATCAGTTTCACAACGGTTCCCTGGAGGATGCCCATAGACAGCACACCCAGCAGGCTCTTGGCATTCACCCGGCTGTCCTCCACCTCGACCCAGATGGAGCTGACGTACTCGTTGGCTTTCTGGATGAAAAACGTGGCGGGACGCGCATACAGGCCAACCTCGCTGCTGACAACCGCTTCTTTTACAGTCATGAAAGATTCCTCCCCAAAGGCTATCCTGTTATAGCTGGAATATATCATAGCAAATTTTATTTCCCGCCGTCAATGTCAAATTTACCAAACTTTTTCCCACTTGGGGAGAAAATATGCCACATTGTCGTGAAAACAGAACGGAATCCGCAGGGAAAGAGTAAAATACGCCTCAGAACGTGCAGGATTTGTGTCATTTCAGCTCGACAACGGTGACGCCGTCCTCTCCCTCGCCGAACCGGCCCAGCCGGTAGCGCTTCACATACTTGCAGGTTTTCAGGTACTGGTGGACCGCCTGGCGGAGAACGCCGGTACCCTTGCCGTGGATGATGGAGACGCCGGTCAGGTGGGCCATCACCGCGCTGTCCAAAAACCGCTCCACCATGGCCACGCCCTCGTCGCAGGTCATGCCCCGGATGTCCAGCTCCTGGCCCACGCTGCTGCGGGTGACTTGGTGATGGGCGGTGTTGGATTTGCGCTGGGGCTGTTTTTTGGGCTGAGTGCTGGCGGCGGAAAGGAACCGCACCTCATCCTGGGTGGCGGAGATGGTCAAAATGCCGGCTTTCAGCTGCAAGGCCCCGTCCTTGCCCACGGAGAGGACCTGAGCGCGGGTGCCCAAACTGAGCAGCTCCACCGTGTCCCCCGCCTGGGC
>JAJQBR010000018.1 GCA_021203185.1 Clostridiales bacterium | reverse complement strand
GGGCCATCTTCGGCCCGGCGGGAGAAGGGTTCCAGCGCATCAACGTGGCCTGTCCCCGGGCCACGCTGGAGCAGGCGCTGGAGCGGCTGAAACGAGCCGTCCGAGGGGCGTAAGGAGGGATTTTCATGTTACAAATTGATTCACCGGAACTGGAAAAGCTGCTGCTTTCCGGCAGCTTTGGTCTGGAAAAAGAGAGCCTGCGGGTAGACGAAGCGGGTTTTCTGGCCCATACGCCCCACCCTTTCCCGGATAACCCCAATATCGTCCGGGATTTTTGCGAGAACCAGACGGAAATCAACACCTCCGTCCAGCCCAGCGCCCACGCTGCGGTGGCGGAGCTGGAGCGGCACACCCGGACGATTCAGCGGACGCTGGCTGCGCTGACGCCCAGAGAATATCTGTGGCCCTTCTCCAACCCGCCCTATATCCACAACGAGCAGGACATTCCGGTGGCTCAGTTTGTGGGGCCGCAATCGGAAAAGACCGTCTATCGGAACTACCTCTCCAAGCGGTATGGCCGATATAAAATGGCCCTGTCCGGCATCCACGTCAATTATTCCTTCCATGAGGAGCTGCTGCGCCGAGATTTCCAGCGCAGCGGCCAGTCCAGCTATATCGACTACAAAAACGACCTCTATCTGACCCTGGCAAAACGGGTCACGGCCTACGGGTGGATTTTGACGGCCATCACCGCCGCCAGCCCGCTGCTGGACAGCTCCTATGTGGAAAAGGAACGGTTTGACGGGGATGTATTTCAGGGCCTGGCGTCGGTGCGGTGCAGCGAGCTGGGGTATTGGAACGCTTTTGCGCCGGTATTTGATTACAGCAGCCTGCCTGCCTATGTGGAGAGCATCCGGGACTATGTGCGCCGGGGCTGGCTCCAAGTCCCCTCGGAGCTGTATTATCCCGTCCGGTTAAAGCCCGCCGGGCCAAACCGGCTGGATACGCTGGAAGCCGGAGGTGTCAACCACATCGAGCTGCGGATGTTCGACCTGAACCCGCTGACCTCCGCCGGTATCGAAGAACGGGACGTGGCCTTTGCCCAACTGCTGCTGTGCTGGCTGGCCGCCACCCCCGACCAGCCCTTCACCGACCGGGACCAGGTGCAGGCGGTTCAGAACTTCAAAAACGCTGCCCACTATGACCTGAAAACGGTGAATTTGATGCTGCCGGACGGCCGCGCCTATTCCGTGGCCCAGGCTGCCCGGAAGGTGATTGCGCTGATGCGGGACTTTTACCGGGACTATCCCGCCGAGGTACAGCAGGTGCTGGACTTTGAGGACGCCAAATTCATCGACGGAGAAAACCGATACGCCTGGAAAATCCGCAAAGCCTTTTCCGGTGGTTTTGTCCGCAAGGGGCTGGCGCTGGCCAAGCGGCGACAGGAGGAAACCAATGTGTGAGCTGTTCGGCGTCAGCGCCTCGGTCCCCATCCCGGTGAATGGACTGTTGAAGGAGTTCTTTTCCCACAGTACAGAACATCCCAACGGGTGGGGTATGGCGACCTTCCACGGCAACGCCGCTTCGGTGGAGAAGGAACCGACACCGGCATTCCGCAGCAGTTACCTGAAAGCGCGGCTGGCGCATCCTCTGGAGACGGAGGGAATGATTGCCCACATCCGCCTGGCAACGGTGGGTTCCACGGACTACGAAAACTGCCACCCCTTTGTTCAGCGGGATCGCTTTCATCGGTGCTGGACGCTGGCCCACAACGGCACCATGTTCCACTGTCCGGCGCTGGGGCCCTATCAGTATGTGCAGGAGGGACGAACCGACAGTGAGCGGATTCTCTGCTGCCTGATAGACCGGCTGAATCAAGCGGTTGACGAGGTGGGACGTGAACTGATAGCTGAGGAACGGTTCCGGTTCCTGGACAGGTTTGTCTGTGAGATAATCCCCGGAAACAAGATGAATTTTTTGCTGTACGACGGGGAGCTTTTGTATGTCCACACCAACTACGCGAACTCCCTCTATGTGGCCCAACTGCCCAACGGGGCGCTGTTTGCCACCACTCCGCTGGGCCGATACCGCTGGACGCCTGCGCCCTTCACTACGCTCTGCGCCTACAAAGCGGGGCGGCTGGTCTACACCGGCACAAACCACGGCAACGAGTATATCGACAACGAGGCGGATACGCACTTTTTGTTTTTGGATTTTGCAGCTTTGTGAGCAAATTTCTACAGGAGCTACCAAACTGGAAGCAAGAGCGAAGTTCTAGCGAAGCAAAATAACGGGGGACGACACATTGATGAATCAATTTTCAAGGACAGAACTTCTGCTGGGCAAAGATGGAATGGAACGCTTATCGGCCTCTTGTGTTGCGGTATTCGGCATCGGAGGTGTCGGTGGATATGCAGTGGAGGCGCTTGCCCGAAGTGGAGTCGGTTCCTTCGTTCTGGTTGACGATGATAAAATTTGTCTGACCAATTTGAACAGGCAGATCATTGCGACCAGAAAAACGGTCGGCCAGTATAAAGCAGATGTCATGAAAGAGCGCATACTCGAAATCAATCCAAATGCAAGGGTGGAAGTCCGGAAGTGCTTTTATCTTCCGGAAAATGCAGGCGAATTTGATTTTTCACAGTATTCCTACGTTGTAGACGCAGTAGACACTGTTACAGCGAAGCTCGAAATTGTTGAACAGGCGCAAAAGTGCGGTACTCCTGTCATCAGTTGCATGGGAGCCGGAAATAAACTTGACCCCACAAAATTTCAGGTGGCAGATATTTATGAAACATCGATATGTCCTCTTGCAAAGGTGATGCGACATGAATGCAGAAAGCGTGGAATACGCGCACTGAAAGTGGTATATTCCACGGAAAAAAGCATTCGCCCTCTGGACGATATGGAGATCAGCTGCCGAACGCACTGCATCTGTCCCCCTGGGACAAAACGAAAATGTACGCAACGAAGGGACATTCCGGGAAGTGTTGCGTTCGTTCCATCTGTAGCCGGTCTGATTTTGGCTGGAGAGGTTATAAAGGATTTAGTGAAATCGATTTAAATGAAAGTTGAGGTATCAATCATGTGCAAAAAAACAATGCGGTTTTTCACAGGAGTCATTGCAGCAGTTA
>JAJQBR010000041.1 GCA_021203185.1 Clostridiales bacterium | reverse complement strand
TACCCCATGTACGACTTCGCCCACCCCATCGAGGACGCCATCGAGGGCATCACCCACTCCCTCTGCACCCTGGAGTTTGAGGCCCACCGGCCCCTGTACGACTGGGTCATCGACAACATCTCCGCCCCCGCCAAGCCCCGGCAGATCGAGTTCGCCCGGCTGGGCATCGACCACACGGTCATGTCTAAGCGGAAGCTCCGCCAGTTGGTGGAGGAGCATTACGTCTCCGGGTGGGACGACCCCCGTATGCCCACCATCTGCGGCCTGCGCCGCCGGGGGTACACCCCTGCCGCCATCCGCAGCTTTTCCGAGCAGATCGGCGTGGCGAAAGCCGCCTCTACCGTCGAGTTCTCCTTCCTGGAGTACTGCCTGCGCAGCGATTTGGACGACACCGCCCCCCGCGTTATGGCGGTGCTGCGGCCCGTCCCCCTGACCATCACCAACTACCCGGAGGGCCAGAGCGAGACGTTTGAAATTGAGAACCACCCCAAGCACCCGGAGATGGGCAGCCACACCGTCACCTTCTCCCGCCACCTCTACATCGAGGCGGAGGACTTTATGGAGGTGCCGGTGCGCAAGTACAAGCGCCTGACCCCGGACGGTATGGAGTGCCGCCTGAAAGGGGCCTATATCGTCAAGTGTACCGGCTGCGTCAAGGACGCCGACGGCAACGTCATTGAAGTGCTGGCGGAGTACGACCCCAACTCCAGAGGCGGCGACCCCGCTGATGGGCGCAAAATCAAGGGCGCGGCCATCCACTGGGTAGACGCCGCCACCGCCGCCGATGCAGAGGTGCGGCTGTATGATGACCTTTTCACCGACCCCAGCCCCGACGCCGCCGGGAAGGACTTCCTGGCCGCGCTGAACCCCTGCTCATTGGAGGTGCTGACCGGCTGCAAGCTGGAGGCGTCTCTTGCGGACGCAACCGCTCCCGCCTCCTTCCAGTTCATGCGGACGGGTTACTTCTGTGTGGACAATAAGGACAGCAGACCCGGCGCGCTGGTGTTTAACCGCTCCGTGTCGCTAAAGGATTCGTTCAAGCCGAAGAAGTGACCGACAGAATAAGGAATTTCATGTATGAACAATTTATCCTATGAGTTGTCCAATCGTATCGTCATTTGCAATGCTGCGCCAAAGGAGGCGTTCTTCATCAGAAATGGCGTATCTCCCGTCTATATGACTGGAGACTGGTCTGTTTCCAAAGCGAACACAAATCAAATCGCCTATATGGGAGCTAATTCGTCCGCAAAGCCGACTGCTCCAGTCAAAAGACACTGGTTTGAGACAACGCCCGGTTCGGATAGCGATTTTTACTCGTTGAAGGAAACCCCTCTTTTCATCGTTCTGACGGCGAAGGGCGAACACGGCCGGAATGAAATCGCCTTTTCTTCCGGAGCTGCAAATACAACGCTTCTGCGCTACCCGGTGCGGCCCGGCGAGGATGTAATCGTTCGGAGCGGCTGCTTTCTGGCCGGTCAGGTGGGGGTCGGCATCCGAGGGTATGTCATCCCGGAGGCGCAGATGCACAAATACATGAACACCGGGCTGTCTATGGCATGGTTTTATGGGAACGCCGATATTTGGGTCGAGTTCAAGGGCGACGTGGTATCGAACAAGCTGGCGCCCAATCAGACCTGTCTTGTCAATCCGGCCCAGCTTGTTATGATGACGAAGTCTGTTTCCTTAAAGAAGCTGACTTTTCTGGCGTCTGACCGCTCTGTGAGCAATTTGATGGCGCACGACAGCGCTATGCTACTGCTTGAGGCAGACAACACGGGCGGAGAATACTTTTTATCCACCGGACTTTATGAAGCGGAAGAGGAATAATCAACCAAAACTAGGCATCCCCTCCACCAAAGTGGAGGGGATTATTTTAGCACCTTTCACAAGCGTTGGCTGCAAAATTGATTTCCGTGGTGTCCTGGCGGCTTGCTATTGCAATTTGTGCTTAATAAGAGTAAAATGATAAAATAGTAGTGTGCCTTCCCCAATTCATATCCCGGAAATTCAAAAAACCGGGGAATATTTTAAGAAAGGAACAATACCATGAAATTTGAAAAGAAAGCAGTTATTTTTGACCTGGACGGCGTGATTTGCTTTACCGACAAGTATCACTATCAGGCGTGGAAGGCCCTGGCCGACCGTCTGGGCATCTACTTCGATGAGCAGATCAACAACCGTCTCCGGGGCATCAGCCGGATGGCCAGCCTGGAGATCATCCTGGAGCGGGCCACCGAGACGTACACCGAGGAGCAGAAAGAGGCTTTTGCCACTGAGAAGAACGACAACTACCGGGATTTGCTGAAAAACATGAGTCCCGCCGACCTGACCGATGAGGTGCGGGATACCCTGAACGAGCTGCACGTCCGTGGCTACAAGCTGGGCATCGGCTCCTCCAGCAAGAACACCAAGTTCATCTTGGGCCAGCTGGGTCTGGGTGACTTCTTTGACGCCATCGCCGACGGCACCGACATCACCCGCTCCAAGCCCGACCCGGAGGTGTTCCTGAAATCTGCGGAAAAGCTGGGCATTGCTCCCGCTGACTGTGCCGTGGTGGAGGACGCCAAGGCCGGCATTGAAGCGGCCAAGGCCGGCGGCATGACCGCCCTGGCCCTGTTTGGTGACGCCAGGGGCTGCGGCGTGGAGGACTATGACCTGGCCTCCTTCTCCGACCTGCTAAACATTCTGTAAGTCCCGCGTGAGTTTATCGTCTGACCGTCGGAATATGGCGGTCAGCATTTTGGAAAGGCATATGATACAAATGCTTCCATATGTCTTTGGTGTAGATATCGGCGGAACCGCCATCAAATTGGGCGCGTTTCACACCAATGGCACGCTGCTGGACGAGCTGGGCGAGAAGCTGGACTGAAACGTTCAAATTAAATTACAACTGAGAACTGAAAAACTATTGCAATTTGGGAATCAGAGGTTCCCTGAATCACTTAACCAAATACACCCCGTCCGCCTGGGCCTCCACCGCAGCGGAGAAATAGGCTTTCATGGCCCGCCCCAGATACTCGGTATCCCGTACGCCGCCGGGCTCGTAGGTGGAGTGCATGGCGAGCTGGGCCACACCGATGTCCACGGTGTGCTGGGCGACGTGCGGGTTTGCCAGGTTG
>JAJQBR010000034.1 GCA_021203185.1 Clostridiales bacterium | reverse complement strand
AGCCGTTGTGGGCGGCCTTAGCGTGAGCGCCGGGCAGGGAAAGATAGCGGTACTCCTCCAGCCTCCGGGCGGTTTCCGGGGCGGTGAAGCAGTAGTAGGGCAGCAGGAAAATTTCCGTATCCCAGAAACAGTGGCCCTTGTAACCCTCGCCGGAAAGTCCCTTGGCGCCGATGTTCATGCGGCTGTCGTGGGCGGGAACCATAATGCGCATATGGTACTGGGCGAAGTGGATGGCGAACTCGTCCAGCGCGGCCTGTTCGCCGCCCTGGATGGTGATGGGGACGCTGTTCCAGACCTCTTTTTCCCACTGAGCGGCGGATTCCGCCCAAATCTTCGCATAACCGACAGCCTCCATCTCCTTGCAGGCGGCGAGGCCCTCTTTTTGCAGATCCTCGGTGGATTTCCCCTGGCTGTCGAAGTCCCGTGTGGTGGCCAGGTTGGAATACTTCTCAATCTCCAGCAGCGCACCCTTCTGCACGCTCACCTCGTACCCGGCGAAAATCTCCCGCCGTTCGATGTAAACCTGGGCGTCCTCGTTTTGCACCTGGCCGCCCACCGTCAGCTTGTGAACGGTGGTATTGACAAAACTGATGCCCGACTGGGTGGTTTTCTGCACAAACTGGATGAAGCGTTTGTCGTAAAACCGCTTGTCGCCCTCGGAGAAATGCTGGCTGCCGGTGTTGGTCATGGTGCCGTTGATGCCGGAGCGAATTTTCACCGTCACGTCCCCGTTCAGCGGAGTCACCTCGATGCGCTGGGCCATCTGGTGGAGGTTTTTCAGGGAGACCACCCGGTAGGAGGCGTAGGAAATTTTCTTCCCGGCGGGGGATGTCCACACCACGCTGCGCTTCAGTTCGCCGGTGCGGATGTTCAGCTCCTTGCAGTAGTTCTCGACTTGCCCGGCGGTCAGGTCGAACGGCTCCCCGTCGACAGTCAGCTCGATGGCGGTCATGTCCGCCGCGTTGGGCAGCTCGGTCACTTCGTTCTCGTCAAATTTGTTAAAGGTCCCAGCCACAAAAACGCCCCGCGTCTCCCGGAGATATCGCTCCTCGGTGGCGCTGCGGACGCCCATATAGCCGTTGCCCAGGCTCATAATGGCCTCGGTTTTCCCCAGCTTCTGGGGGGCAAAGGCGTCCTCCTGGAGGACCCAGTTGGAGACCTTGCTGTAGTTCATTCCCACGCTTATTCCCCCTTTCCGTATACCTTCATCACTTCGTCCTTGCGGATGAAAATGCTGCAATGTCCGTACCGCACCCGGCACAGGAAGGGGGCTTTGGGGTCCATCTCCACATAGCGGTGGTTCAGCTTGTCCTCAATGACCGCCGTCCCGGCAAAGACAGCGTTCACCAGGCCTACATAGTCTTCCAGGTAGCTTTTGGCGATGGGGAAGCCGTTGTGGTTGGGCAGCACCCAGTTCAGCCCCTCCAGGGCCAGCAGCCGCTGAGCGTTGGCGCGGAGGTTCTCCAGCCGCTCCCGCACCTCATAAGGGGCATCCGGGTTATAGGAGTTGTCATAGAGCATGGTCTGGGCCGCCTCGAACTCGTCCCCGGCGAACACCATGCCCGCCGCCCGATCCAGGAAGAACACACTGCTGTTGCAGTGGGCGGGCCTGGCCTCCAGCACCTCGATGGTCCTGCCGCCCAGGTCGATGACGTCGCCCTCCCGCAGGAGGATCTTTTTGTAGTCGGGGTGGGGCAGCGCTTCGATGGGGAAGGGGCCAGCGCCGGGCGTGGTGACGGAGGGCTCATCCACCTGGTAGTTCCAGTGAACCATGACCTCCTCAAACTCCCCGTTGCCTGCGGAGTGGTCAGGGTGGAAGTGGGTGTTGGCCACCAGGATGGGCTTGTCGGTCAGCTTCTCCACAAAGGCCCGCAGATTGCCCACGGCGTAGCCGGTGTCGATGAGCAGAGCCTTTTCCTCGCCCTCCAACAGATACAGGTTCTGGGAGCCGTTCATAAAGTTGATGAACCAGGTGCCTTCCACGGCTTGCCAGGCCACATAACTGCCAAAAATTTCTTCTAATGTAGGTTCCATCGTTGTTTCTCCTCTCATATGGTTGGCGCATGGCGGAAGAGGTTCCTTCCGCCATGCGCTTTGTGATTTTTCGAGTGGGAGTTCTTAGAAGTTCGCGCCCCAGACGCCGCAGAAGGGGTCGACGGGGTTCACGCCCTTAAATTCGGAGCGGCCCATAATCTTGTCCACCACCGCGTCCATCACTTCCTCAGTGGGGGTGTAGGCGTTGATGAAGGTCTTGATCATCGGCGCGTCTACCAGGTGGTAGGGGTTGGCCAGGGAAACGAACAGCGCCGGAACGTCATTGACGAACCAGGGGGCGTCGGCGGCCATCAGGTGAACCCAGTCGATGCGGCGGACGGACTGGTTGCTGGCAGTATCGATGCAGGCCACATAGACGGCCAAGTCGAACTTGCTCTTGATGTCGGCCACGCCGCCCTCGAACATCTCGTAGAAGTCGGGCTTGCTGTAATCGAACAGCGTGACCTCAAAGCCCTCGGCTTCCAGCTTTTGTTTGATTTTGCCGGTTGCGCCCTCGCCGTCCTTGAAGCCGCCGCCGACCCGGTCCTCCAGCAGATAGAGGCGGATCTTCTTGTACTTTTCCGGGGAAATGGGCAGCAGGGACTGGGTGTCCTTTACCAGAGTGACAGCCTTGTCTGCGCACTCTTTGGCCTGCGCCTGATGCTCGGCGCAGCCCACCACAGACAGGGCCTCGGGGCCGGGTACCAGCGTACCGACAGCTTTCATTTCAGGGAGGCCCATAGCGGCCTTCATGGCCAGCGTCCGGGTGACGGCCTCGTCCACCCGCTCCCAGGTCAGCCGTCCATCGGCCAGCGCGTCCCGGATGAACTGATAGTCCTCCCGGATGTCCTTGTTGAACAAAATCATGTCGCACCCGGCGGCGATGGCAGTGGGAACGGCCTCCCGGCGGGGCAGCGGCGTGTTGAAGCCGATCATGGGGGTGGCGTCGGTGACCAGCATCCCGTTGAAGCCCAGCTTGCCCCGCAGCAACCCCTGGAGCAGCTCTTTGGACATGGACGCGGGCAGGATGTCCTCGTCTTTCAGGTCTGGGTTGAAATACTTGCTGTAGGCCGGTTGCAAAATGTGGCC
>JAJQBR010000012.1 GCA_021203185.1 Clostridiales bacterium | reverse complement strand
CGTCGACATACACGCCGCCGCCGTAGCTGGCCGAGCCTCCTGTAACAACGCCGGTGCTATCTGTGCTGCTGTCGATCAGGGTCAAAGTGCCTTTCACAGTGATGACAGAGCCGCTGCCCGTTCCGGTCAGGGTGTAGCCGTTCAGGTCGATGGTCACGGTTGTGCCGGAGGCGATGGTGATGTCTGTCGTCAGCGTGAGATCATCAGACAAATAATAGTCTCCAGCGCTGAGGGTTCCCCCGCCGGTCAGCTCCGTTCCTGCGGCCGCCGCCAGCACCAATACGCTGCCCTCGTCCGCTTCTTCTTCCTCCTCCTGGGAATCTGCATCTTCCTCCTGGGAGTCCGCTTCCTCCTCCTGGGAGTCTGCATCTTCCTCCTGAGAATCCGCTTCTTCCTCCTGGGAGTCTGCCTCCTCCTCCTGGGAATCCGCTTCTTCCTCCTGAGAATCTTCTTCCTCTTCCTGGGTGTTCCCCGAGGAACTGTCCCCGGCGTCCGCGTCCGAACCGGACGATGCGTCGGAGACTTCCTCTGCCGTTACGGAACTCTCCCCCTGCACCTCAGCCGCAATCGCGGCGGTGGGCAAAAGGGAAAAGACCAGCGACAGAGCGAGCAAAGACGCCAAAATCCTTCGTTTCATGTGTTCAACCTGCCTTTCCCAGCAAAATTCACAATGCGTGTCTGGTTTGCGGACGCCGCAAGTCCCCTGTTATGCAGAGGACTCGCCGCTTTTCCGACCGCCTGAGCCGACAGACGCGTTCCCCTGTCCGGTCTCCTGCTTTTTTCAAAAAGCGTCCGCTTAATGAAGATAAGTTTATCATTTTCGGGTGCGTAAAGCAAGCGGTTATGCGTGAACGGTCAAAAATCTGCGTGAACGGTTATTCGCTCCCAAAAAGTTTCCGAAAAACGGGGCCATTTTTTGTGCAAATTGCCAAACGCAATTCTCTTGCCGCGGCATTTGCTGACGCCGTCAGCTTATCCTTTGCCAGAATAAAATAACAGTTGGGGCGAATCATTTTGTTGGTCCACAAGTTCGTATTGTGCGAAGTCAAAAACACCTCCCAACTTGCTATTGCAATTTGAGAGGTGTTTTCATCAGAGGCTCCATAGGAGAGCGCACTGCGCGTTAAAACTATTCCTGACTATCCCTTTGAATCAGCCGCGTTGTGATAAGCTATTAGCCGTTGCCGTCAAGCGGCACTTCCGAAGCTGCGCTTCTCCTAGTAGTTGTTAGCTGTTAGTCAGGTGCTGCCAGTTTAAAACAAACAGCTAAAAAGGAAGTTGAGAGCGAAACCACCCGTTTGTAAAGTCATACAAACGGTAAACGTAGCAAGTAATGCCAAGAACCACGAAGCTAATGGCTAAAAGCTAAGAGCTAATAGCTAAAATGCTCATAAGGCTGAGTAAAAGGGATAAACAGTAAATTATTTTCAGGCTCCGCCTTTCTTTGTTTGCCCTCTCTCAACTGCAAATAGGATCAGCGTCACCACTGCCACCACCACTGCCAGCGCCAGAGCCAAAATAAACCGGTAAACGGTACTCTCGCTGCCCGCGATGACCCGTGCGATATTAGTGAGCTGCGGGGTGAGGAATGTTCCGATGTTGCTTGCCGCCATGATGACAGCCGCCGCCATGGCGAGTTCCTGAGAAGTTTTGCAGAAGGAGGACGCCTGCAAAATGCACTGGGGCGACACCAGACTGATGGACATACCGGCCAGCAGGCATCCGATGTAGAGGAAAATCACGTTCGCTCTTGCAATCATAATCAGAAAGCCCACAGCCATAAACAAAAATCCGAGAGGAATCGTAAAGACGCCCAAACGCTTTGAAACCTGACCGAAAACAATTCCCATCAGCGTTCCGCCTAACAGAAATACAGTTGCCGCCCAACCGGCCACGACAGAGTTGCCAATGCCGACTTCAGTCACATACATGGAAAGGTTGGTGGGACCCGCGTTAAACAGAAACAGCATCATGACCGAGATCACCACATAAATCCATACTTTTCCGTTTTTGAAAAACGCAGCCGCGCCGCCTCCCTTTTCGGCTTCCGAATCCTCTTCCTGTGTTTTTTGCGGGGCAGGCGACTCCCTGGGGACGAACAGGATCAGCAGAAGCAGCCCCGGCAGAGCAATCAAGTACACCAGATAGTCAAAATTCCAGGCAATCGCGGTGAGTACGCCGCCTACAGCGGTCATAATCATACCGCCCATGTTGGCGGCGCTGGTCTGGAGGCCCATGAGGTTCTCCTTTTCCTGCCCCTCATAGTAATCGGAAATCAGCGAGACGGTCAGCGCCGAAATCAGTCCCATTCCAATTCCCATCAGGGCGGACCACGCGAAAAGAACCGGCAGACTCTGATGGAGAAATGTTCCAAGTACCGCAGTTGCGCAGATGCACAGGCTTCCGGTTCCGATGAGGTATTTTTTCGGGAAAATGGATGTGAGCCACGCAGAGATCAGCGACAAAAAAACAACAAAGATGCCGGGCAGGGTCATCAGCATCTGAATGGTAGACGTTGCCACATCAGGAAACGCCGCCGCCATATCTGACATGGCGGGCGACAACCCATTTGTCGCCATTTGTGAGAAGGTCAAAACCAGAATTGTGATTTTTAACATCTGTTTGTTAATCGTTTTTGTCATTTGGCATCTCCTTTCAGAAGCAGGGAAATCACTGCGGGGGGGAGAAATGTACCGCTATTGCCTGTAGCAGCTCGCCATTTCAGATCAAGGCGTCAGAAGCATCACTTCGCGCCGCCTTCGGATGTTTTCTGCCGCTCTTGCTCCGCCCGGATCGCATCCAGTTCGATGCGGTTTTGCACCAGGTGCTGGTGCATGGCGTTGGCTGCGGCCTCCCCGTCGTGGGCGGCGATGGCGTCGTCGATGGCCCGGTGTCCGATGATGGTCTCCGACAGCAGGCGATTTCCGTTCAGGGTGCCGAACAGCTCCACCGAGTAGGTGATGATGGGAATCAGCTTGGGCATCACCAGGTTGTGGGTACACCGGGCGATACTGGTGTGATATTCTTTATCCCTGGGCAGATGGTTGCGTCCGGCGAGGATTTCCTCCTCCACCAGCAGGCAATTCCGATGCACCTGGGCGATTTCCTCCTCGGTGCCACGCTGGGCGGCAACGTTGGCGATCCATGGCTCGATGACGATTCGCGCTTCCAGCAGATCCATAGCCAGCTTGATCTGGTCGGGATAATAGGCAAATCCCAGCGGGTCGTCGATTTGCCCGGGGTTATCTGCAATATAGGTTCCCTTGCCCCGGCGAATCTCCAGCACATTGCGGGCCACCAGCAGCTTGACAGCCTCCCGCACACTGCCCCGGCCCACGTTGAGCTGCGCGCAAAGTTCAAACTCATTGGGCAGTTTGTCCCCACTGGTCAGCTGATTCTCAATAATCAGCTGAGAGATTTGTTCGGCAACCTTTTCCGGCAGCGTCTGTTCCGTCTGCCGTATACTCTCAAATTGCGAGTCTTCCATTGCAATCAATTCCTTTCCACTTTGCGTACACAGAACACGTCTGACGTCCTTTGACGCTATTATACACGAAATCAAGCCCACTCGCAAGCAGATTTCACCGTTCAGAATGGTTTCTTTTGGGAAAAGAAGCATATTCTTCGCCGTTTTGTGAAAAAAGGACGCCCTCCTTTCCGGGAAGGCGTCCTTTTTTCTATGGGGAAAGGCTTATAAAGGGAGTGGCCTTACACCAAACCGGGCAGCACGCCCTGGAACAGGCTCAGGATGCAGACGAAGATGAGAATGGAAACGCCTGCCACGAAGCCGCCCAGCGTCCAGCCCTTGATGGTATCTTCCATGTCGAGATGGAAGAAGCGGTTGATGGCCCAGAAACCGGAGTCGTTGGGCAGGGACAGGCCGATGCCGCCGGCGCACACAGCGATGGCGCACAGGATGGGGGAGACGGTGGAGGTCATGGCCGCGGTGGCGACAATGGCGGAGGTGGTGGTCAGCGCGGTGGTGGTGGAACCGGTGGCGCAGCGCAGCACCTGAGCGATGACGAAGCACATGATGAGGATGGGCATATGGAAGCCCTGGAGGGTGTCGGTGATGTAGGTGGCGATGCCGGAGGCTTTGAGGATGCCGCCGTAAGCGCCGCCTGCGCCGGTGATGAGCAGGATCAGGCCGACGGTGTCCGCACCGTCGCTCATGATCTCAGTGATGGAGCGCTTCAGATACTTGCGGGAGATGAATGCGCCGTACAGCACGCCGATGATCATGGCCACGTTTTTGTCGCCCAGGAAGGTCAGCACGGTCAGCAGGGTGCCTTCACTGAGGAAGAAGGAAGAGAAGCTGCCCATCAGAATCAGGACGATGGGAACCAGCAGGATGCTCAGCGCCTTGAGGCCGCTCATGCTCTCGGCATCGCCTTCAACGCTGCCGTCCTCTTCGGCCAGGTCGGAGAAGTCCCAGGTCTTGCCGGACTTGTGGTCCATCCGGTTCAGGATGCCGCCGTAGGCGATTCCGCCCACCGCCATACCCACAAAGGCAGAGATCAGTGCATAGGGAAAGAACAGGCCCACGTTGATGCCCGTATTGGCGGCTACGGCCAGGGGAGGTGCAGTCGGCAGCACCAGGGCGAAGGTGCAGGTGGTGGCAACGGAGATGATGCCCGCATAGGCGGCCATGGAATAGTGTGTCTTACGGGACAGGGCGCGGATCATGGGGGAGAACATGATATAAACCACATCGCCGAAGACAGGGATGCCGGTGATGAAGCCTGCGCAGGCCACCGCAAACTGGGGGCGGTTTGCGCCCAGGGCCTTCAGGATGGCGTTACAGATGTTGTTGATGCCGCCGGATTCATACATGAACATACCCAGCATGACGCCCAGACCGGCGACCATGCCGATGCTGCCCAGAGTGGAGCCGAAGCTGTCCTGGATGATGGTGGTGATGCCGCTGGTGGTGGTGCCGTCGGCGGCGGTGACGGAGACAAGGGGCATACCGCAGGCGATGCCGGTGCCCACGGCGGTGACAAGGATGGCCACGAATGCGTTCAGCTTCAGCTTCATGATGCAGAACAGCAGAACCGCAATGGAGATGACGAAAATAACCATTAACATGAGAGATGAACCTCCTCTTTCTTTTGCGCCGCACTGTCGGCGGCTTTGTCAACGGGCAGGACCTCCGCCGTCGGCGTCCCGGCAGCGGGCGGCCCCATGAGAGAGGCGGTTCCCGTCGCCAGCCCTCGGTTGTTAACCGCGCCTAAAGCATAACACGTCAGACGTCTAATGTCAAGAGGCTTTTTACAAAAAAATGAAATCTTTGGCGAGTCGAACAGAAAGAATGCTACAAAATTGTGCAAAACAGCCAAATTGCGGGGTGACTTTTCCCCTATCCTCACACTTCTAGGAATTAAGAGCCCCTGTTCTCTTTGGCGTTTTCTACAAAAAAATCATGAAAAATATGGATGAAATCACAATTGAAACATCGGACGTATGATGTTATAATGAACGCAGTTTCAGGGGCAGGACGCGATTCGGCGGCGGAACAAAACCACGTTCCCATCTTAACCACGTTCCCAGTTCTCACGCTCCGGTTCGCTCCCGGCTCTGGAAAAAGTTGAATCAGACAAACGACTGCGTTTCGGAAGAAGGTATTTGAAATACAATGAAAGCCATTCAATTTGAAAAGCCCTGGTCCGTGGCCTGCGTGGAAACGGAAAAACCGGTTCCCGGCCCGGGGCAGGCGCTGATCCGCGTCAAGGCCGCCGGCATCTGCGGCAGCGACATCGGCGCGTTCCGCGGCACCAACGGCCTGGTGTCCTACCCCCGGATCATCGGCCACGAGCTGGCCGGCATCGTCGAGGCCGTGCCGGAGGACAACCCCAGGGGGTTCCGGGTGGGCGACCGGGTCATCGTGGACCCCTACCTCTACTGCGGTCACTGCTACCCCTGCTCCATCGGACGCACCAACTGCTGCACCGACCTCCATGTGCTGGGCGTCCATGTGGACGGCGGTATGGCGGAGTATTTCTGCCACCCGGCAGATATGCTGGTCAAGATCCCGGACGGGATGGACTGGATCCCCGCCGCCATGGCGGAGCCGCTGACCATCTCCCTCCACGGTGTTCACCGTGGCGGCCTGAAGGCGGGCGAGTACTGCGCCATTTACGGTGCAGGCCCCATCGGTCTGCTGGCGGGCATGGTGGCGGAAGCCTATGGCGCTCACGCCATCCTCATCGATCTGGTGCAGGAGCGGCTGGACTTCGCCAAAAGCTGCGGCGTGGAGTACGTCGTCAATTCCGCCAAAGAAAATCCGGAGATCGTGGTGCGGGACATCACCGGCGGCGACATGGCCCAGCTGGTGATGGAGTGTACCGGGGCCAACGAGTGCATCCGCCGCTCTCTGGACCTGGTATCCAACGCGGGGCGCATCACCTTCACCGGCTGGCCCAAGAAGGAGACCTCCCTGCCCACCGACGTGTTCACCCGGAAGGAAATCGACATCCGGGGGGCCAGAACCAGCGCCGGGGAGTTCGAGGAGTCGGTGAACCTGATTTGCTCCGGCAAAATCAACGTGCAGAAGCTGCTGACCAAGACCATCTCCCTGGAGGAAGCGCCTGAGACCATCATTGACATCGAGAAGCATCCCGGCAGCTACATGAAGGTGGTCGCCGTCATGCCCTGACGGGGTGCGCCATGAAGGAACTCTATCTGACCGAGGAGGTTCGGGGCATCTCCCCCGCCCAAATCGAGGAAATGACCGACGCGCTGCTGGCCCAGTGGCCCGGCGTGAAAAAGGCACTCGTCATCCCGCCGGACTACACCCGCTGCTACTCCTACGCGGGGATTTTGACCCAGGTGCTGTACCGAAAGCTCTCTCCCGCCGCCACTGTCCACGTCATGCCCGCGCTGGGTACCCACATGGCCATGGACGAGCGGGAGCTGCGGGCCTTCTTCGGGGATGTGGTCCCCAATGAGGCCATTCTGGTCCACCACTGGCAGACGGATACCGTCCGGCTGGGCTATGTCCCGGCGGAGGTCTGCGCCGAAATCAGCGGCGGGCTGTTCCCGGAGCAAATTGATGTGGAGGTCAACCATCTGCTCTTTGACGGCGGCTACGACCTGATCCTCTCTGTTGGCCAGGTGGTCCCCCACGAGGTGGTGGGCATGGCCAACTATTCCAAAAACATCTTCGTAGGCACCGGCGGCCGGGAGATGATCAACAAATCCCATATGCTCAGCGCTATCTGCGGCATGGAAAAGGCGCTGGGCGTGGTGGACAGCCCCGCCCGAAAGGTCTATGATTACGCCCAGCGGCACTTCCTCGACGGCAAGCTACCTCTGGTCTATTTGCAGACCGTCACCACCCGACAGGGGGACGAGGTGAAGCTCCACGGCCTGTACATCGGCCCATCCCGCCGCCCCTTCGAGCTGGCGGCGGCCCTGTCCCAGAAGCTGAACATCTGCCACATGGAGCGGCGGGTGCAAAAGCTGGTCACGTATCTGGACCCGGAGGAGTTGAAAACCACCTGGGTGGGCAACAAGGGCATCTACCGCACCCGAATGGCGGTGGCGGACGGCGGCGAACTGGTGGTGCTGGCCCCCGGCGTCCGGGCCTTCGGGGAAAACGAGGAGATGGACCGCATGACCCGCGCCTACGGTTACACCGGCACCGCCCATATCCTGGAGCTGTATCGGCAGGGGGCCTTTGAGGGACGGCTGATGAGCGCCGCCCACCTGATGCAAGGCTCCACCGAGGGGCGGTTTACCGTCACCTACGCCACCCGCCCGGAGAACCTCTCCCAAGAGGAAATCGAGAGCGTGGGCTACCGGTGGGCCGACTATGACGAAATCACCAAACGCTACGACCCCAAGACCCTCCGGGAAGGCTTCAACGTCCTGCCGGACGGCGAGGAAATTTACTACGTGGGTACCCCCGCTCTGGGGCTGTGGAAAACGGATGATTGAGCTGTTCGTTATTAGCCGTTAGCTGTTAGTCAGGTACTACCAGTCGAAAGTGAACAGCTAAAAAGGCAACTGAGCGCAAAACCGCCCGTTTGTAAAGTAATGCAAACGGGAAGCACAGCACGTAATGTCAAGGCCCACAAAGCGAATGGCGAAAAGCTAGGAGCTAAGAGCTAAATTTTAGCCTTCAAAGCAAACAAGAAAGGATGAAAACACCATGTTGACAAGTCAGAAAATGCGTAAGCTGGCGGCGGAACTGGATCCGCTGCGCCTGGGAACCGGCTGGAAGCCGGAGGACCTTTCCAAGCCGCAGATTTTTATTGAAAGCACCTTTGGCGACAGCCACCCCGGTTCCGGCCACTTGGACAAGCTGGTGGCCGCCGCACGGGAGGGCGTGGCCGAGGCCGGAGGCTACGGCGCGCGCTACTACTGCACCGATATGTGCGACGGCGAGAGCCAGGGTACCGACGGCATCAACTTCTCTTTGGCCAGCCGGGAGATGATCGCCAACATGATTGAAATTCAGGCCAACGCCACCCCCTTCGACGGCGGCGTCTTTATCGCCAGCTGCGACAAGGGGATGCCCGGCAACCTGATGGGCCTGGCCCGGGTCAACATTCCCTCCGTAGTCATCACCGGCGGCACTATGGCCGCCGGCCCGGAGCTGTTGACCCTGGAGCAGCTGGGGATGTATTCCGCTATGTACGAGCGGGGCGAGATTGACGAAGCCCGTTTCTGCTGGGCCAAGGAGAACGCCTGCCCCAGCTGCGGGGCCTGCTCCTTCATCGGCACCGCCTCCACCATGCAGATTATGGCCGAGGCGCTGGGCCTGACCCTGCCGGGCAGCGCCCTGCTGCCCGCCACCAGCCCCGACCTGCTGGACTATGCCCGTCGTGCGGGCAAACAGGCGGTGGCCCTGGCCACCATGGAAAACATGAAGCCCCGTGACATCGTGACCATGGACAGCTTTGAGAACGCCATCATGGTTCACGCCGCCATCTCCGGTTCCACCAACTGCCTGCTGCACATCCCCGCCGTGGCCCACGAGTTCGGCATTGAAATCGACGGCGACACCTTTGACCGGCTCCATCGGGGCGCTCACTACCTGCTGGACGTGCGGCCCGCTGGACGCTGGCCCGCCGAGTTCTTCTACTATGCCGGCGGCGTCCCCGCCATCATGGAGGAGATCCGCAGCGTGCTGCACCTGGACGCCATGACCGTCACCGGCAAGACGCTGGGCGAAAACCTGGACGAGTTGAAGCAGAACGGCTTCTATGAGCGTTGCCAGCACTGGCTGGACCAGGCCAACGCCAAATACGGCACCCATGTGACCAAAAAGGACATCATTCGGCCCTTCGATAAGGCCATCGGCACCGACGGCTCCATCGCCGTCCTCAAGGGCAACCTGGCCCCCCAGGGTGCGGTCATCAAGCACACCGCCTGTCCCAAGGAGATGTTTTCCGCCGTGCTGAACGCCCGCCCCTTCGACAGCGAGGAGGAGTGCATCGATGCGGTGCTGCACCACAAGGTCCAGCCGGGGGATGCCGTCTTTATCCGGTATGAAGGCCCCAAGGGAAGCGGTATGCCGGAGATGTTTTACACCTCCGAGGCCATCTCCTCCGACAGGGAGCTGGGCCGCAGCATTGCCCTCATCACCGACGGGCGATTCTCCGGGGCCTCCACCGGCCCGGTCATCGGCCATTGCAGCCCAGAGGCTCAGGCAGGTGGCTCCATTGCCCTGGTGGAGGAGGGCGACCTGATTCATCTGGACGTGAAGGAGCGTGTGCTGGAAATTGTGGGCGTCAAGGGTGAGCACAAAACGCCGGAGGAAATTGATACAATCCTGGCTGAGCGAAAGAAGAACTGGAAGCCCAGGCCGGTGAAATATCCCAGCGGGGTGCTGCGTCTGTTCTCCGAACTGGCGGAATCCCCCATGAAGGGCGCATATTTGTCCTATGACCACCTGGGGAAGAAATGAGACGCCATGCTTTCACAATTTGACCTGACGGGCAAAAAGGCTCTGGTCACTGGGGGCACCCGGGGCCTGGGCTGGTCCATAGCCGAAGGGTTGATGGAGGCCGGAGCGGAGGTCGTTATCTGGGGTTCCACGGCCAAAGTGGAGGACGTGGCCCAGGCGTTCTGTCAGCGGGGGCTGGCCTGCCACGGCGTTGCGGCTGATTTGAGCGACCAGGTCTCCCTGGAGGACGGCTTCCAGCGCAGTCTGGCGCTGCTGGGGGACGACATCGACATCCTGGTCAACGCCGCCGGGGTCCAGCGGCGGTACCCCAGCGAAGAATTTCCCATGTCCGACTGGGACGACGTGCTGGCGGTGGATTTGACCGCCCCCTTCCGGCTGTGCCAGATGGCGGGCCGGGTCATGCTGGCTAAAGGCTATGGTAAAATCATCAACATCGCCTCCATGAACGCCTACTTCGGCGGGTTGACCATCCCGGCCTATGCCGCCGCCAAAGGCGGCATCGTCCAGATGAGCCGCACCCTCTCCAACGAGTGGGCGGAGCGAGGCGTCAACGTCAACGCCATCGCTCCCGGCTATATGGCCACCGAAATGACCGCCGCCCTGAACGACCCGGCCAACCCCCGCTATCAGGGCATCATTGACCGCATCCCGGCCCACCGCTGGGGGACTGGGGAGGACATGAAAGGGGCCTGTGTGTTCCTGGCAAGTGACGCCGCCGCCTATCTCAGCGGCGCGGTGATTCCCGTGGACGGCGGGTATCTGGGCTGCTAAACGGTTATTAAGCGTTGGGGTAGAGAAAAATAAGGAGTCTCTGATTAAATGGCCTTGGATGGCTGGGTGAGCAGATTTTGCGCAAATCGAGGCGTAAAATCGCAGAACCAGGAGCGCCGAAGGCGCGGGCGTACCCCTTGAGGGTAATACTTTGTGTATTTCAAGATTTTACAACGATGAGTTGCACGAAATATGCCGTCCAGACGCCGGGAGTTATTTAATCAGAGACTCCATAACACGCAATAATCTTATCTGACTATCCCTTTGAATCAGCCGCGCTGTGATAAGCTATTAGCCGTTAGCTGTTAGCTGTTAGTCAGGTACTACCAGTTTAAAGCAAAGAGCTAAAAAAGAAGCTGAGAGCAAAACCATCCGTTTGTAAAGTCATGCAAGCGGTAAGCGCAGCACGTCAATGTCAAGAACCACAAAGCTAATGGCTAAAAGCTAAGAGCTAAGAGCTAAACTGCTCATAAGGCTGAGTAAAAAGGATAACCAGTTAATATTATTTCGGCAATTAAATAAAGATAGCCTGTTATGATTTATGCTCACAAAAGAGAGCAATCGTAGATGGAAAGCGTAATTTTTTGCCAATTATCTGCACGTTCTTGTCTGAATCAGATTGAACAATTATCGATTCTTAATTGCCGAAGTAATAATAGACTCTCGAAAATCATTTTCGGACATAATAAAAAATCTCCTTTCGATGATGCTATATTTTTACCTCCTGGTAAAGCATCATCGTTTTACCCCTATGTTCATCTGTAAAATTAAAATCTACACAAAAGAGAACGTTCAACCAAGATAAAACCCATTCAGTTGAGAAAAAACAAAAAAACAAAGAATGTATTTCAAAACGAGACGTTCCTGGTGGTGCATCTTCTGGTGTCCTGAGACACATGAAATAAAATTCGGGGCAATTATCGTTCGTTCTGCGTGAATATGAAAAAGGACTGCGCTTTTCAGCGCAGTCCAAATTTTCTCAAAAAGTATGAAGAGGTACCGCCTATCTGGATCATCACATCGTGTCGGCGGCCCTCCGTCCCCCTGCCGTTCCAATTGAACCACCTGGCGGGTCTCTGGCGTCGGCTGAATAAAATGCCGGGTGAGGATCCTGTTGCTAATCGGATGTGATTTAGCAGGTGGCGCCGCCCTTGACGGTCTTTTTTAGGATAGCCTCCTTGTCCATGCTGCTGTCCAGCAGCTTGTCGTTGACGTAGTCAAAGCCCAGCCGGGTCACGGTGTCCGCAAAGCGCTCGCCAGTCCGTCCCTCGTCCCGGAACAGCAGAATGGCCCGCTCCACGACGCCCATGACCTCCTCCTCGGAGGTAAAAATACGGGTGAGAGGCTGGCCGTGGGCTACTTTCTTGCCCCAGCGCCCGCCGATGTAGATGCGGTAGCCGTCCTGGTAATCCAGCGCGCCGAACACACACTGATTCTTGCAGCGACCGCAGTTGTTGCACTGGGTCGGGTCGATCTGAATCTTGCCGTCCTTCATCTTGGCGACCTGGATGGGGCAGGCGGCCTCCACGCGGCACTTCTTGCAGCCCCGGCACTTGCTGTAATCGATCATCGGCACCCGCTGGCCCACAATGCCCAGGTCGTTCAGGTTGGGCTTGACGCAGTTGTTGGGGCAGCCGCCCACCGCGATTTTGAACTTATGGGGCAGGGTCACGCCGTGATAGCCCACATAAAACGCCTCGTGGAGCCGCTCGGACAGGCCAAAGGTGTCGATGAGGCCGTACTGACAGGTAGTACCCTTGCAGGACACCACCGGGCGCACCAGGGAGCCGGTGCCGCCGGTCTCCAGGCCGTGGTCATGGAGAAAGTCCATCACCGGTTGGAGATTGTTGTACTTCACGCCCTGAATCTCCAATGTCAGGCGGGTGGTCATGGTCACCGCGCCGGAACCGAACCGTTCCGCTGCCTCCGCGATGGTACGGTGTTCCTCGGCGGTGATTTTGCCGTTGCGGGTGATGACGCGGACGTTGAACACATCGGGGTAACGCTTGTCCTGCAAGCAGCCCAGAGCCTTGACCCGCTTGATCTCCGCCGCAGGCAGCGCCCCGGTGAACTCCACCTTGACCTCGTTGACGAATAGGCCGCCCTCCAGGGCGCGGGTGTTGGTGTAACCGAAATCTTTCAGCCGGTTTTGCAGCAGGTAGCCCCGCTTGCCCTTGGCGCAGACCAGCAGCAGCTTTTCGTCCTTGCCGATGCCGTCGATTGGCCCGTTGACGGCGGTCAGGTTCACCCACTGAGCGCCGGGAATGGCGGGGGCGGGGCTGGCGTCGATGACCTTGTAGCCTTTGGCCTTGCCCGCCGCGTACTCGGCGGGGGTGAAGCTCTCGTAAACGCCACTGAGCTTGTTCTCCAGAATGTAGCAGGCCTGGACAAAGGGGTGGATGGCGGTGGAGAAGGGAGGCGCGTAGGCGTAATCCAGCGTATCGAAGTTCTCCAGTTTCATCCCGGCGGAGATGCCGGTGACGGCGATGTCCACCATCTTGTCCACAGCCCCGGAGCCCAGCACCTGGATACCCAATAGGGCGTGGGTGGCCCGATCCGCGATGAGCTTGGTGACGAAGGTCGAGGCGTCCGGGTAGTAGTGGGCCTTGTCGTCGGTGACGCAGGTGGTGGTGACAACATCGTACCCCGCCGCCTTCGCCTGGGCCTCGGTGAGACCGGTGCGTCCGGCGTTCAGATCGTTTGCCAGCCGCACCACGCCGGTACCCAGGCAGCCGCCGTAGGACAGGCTCTCGCCGGTCAGGTTTTTCGCCAGCAGGCGGCCGGTCAGGTTGGCGGTGGAACCCATGGCGGACCACTGGCTCTGCCCGGTCAGGCTGTTGTAGACCTGAGCGCAGTCGCCCACAGCGTAGATGTCCTCCAGGTTGGTTTTCTGCTGTTTGTCCACCACGATGGTGCCGTGGTTCATCTCAATGCCGGAATCGGCCAGGAACCCAGTGGCCGGGCGGACGCCGATGGCCAGCACCACCAGGTCTCCCGCGAAGCTGCCGACGCTGGTGCGGATGCCGGTGGCCCTGTCGGTACCCTGCACCTCCTCCAGCCCCGCGCCGGTGATGACCCGCATCCCCTTGGCCTGGAGCTTACGGCGGATGTAGGCGGCCATTTCCGCGTCAAAAAGGTTGGGCATCACCTGGGAGGCCATGTCCACCACGGTGACGCTGACGCCCTTTGCCATCAGGTTCTCCGCGATCTCCAGGCCGATGAAGCCGCCGCCCACCACCACGGCGCTGCGGCAGTTGTTCTGCTCCACATAGGCTCGCAGGCCGATGGCGTCGTCAGGGCTGCGCATGGTGAACACGCCGGGCAGTTCCTTCCCCGGCACGTTGGGGACAAAGGGGGCCGCGCCGGTGGCGATGACCAGCTTGTCATAGCCCACGGTTTCCCCGTTGGCGAAGGTGACGGTTTTCGCTGCGCCATTGACGGCCACCGCCTCCATGCCGGTGCGCACAGCCACGCCGGTGAGACCGGTGAAGCTGGCGGGGGTGTTGACGATCAGTTCCTCACGTGTCTCGATGTCCCCGCCCACATAGTAGGGCAGGCCGCACCCGGCGTAGGAAATGTCTTGGCTTTTGGCGTAAATCGTGACGGTTGCGCTGCGATCCTGACGCATCAGCTTCGCAGCGGTTTTGGTGCCGGCGGCTACGCCGCCAATCACAACAACATTCATAGGGCACACTCCTCTGGCACCGCCATGATTTTTGATGCGGCGCTCTTCCTCTCCTTGATTATACGCCCCCTTTATGATAAAATCTATTTAGCAATTCTTATGTGTCCATTAGATAATTTTATAGTTATCCCTTTTGCTCAGAGCAGTTTAGCTATTAGCTCGTAGCTTTTAGCTATTAGCTTTGTGGTGCTTAACGATTCGCTCTGCGCTTTGGGCTTGCCGCACAAAACAAACTACTAACAACCAACCGATGTTTCGCGCTGTTCGCTTTAAACCGGTAGTACCTGACTAACAGCCAATGGCTAACAGCTAACAGCTCATTTTCATTTTATCAAGGGGGTACGCGCCATGCTGGATTATCGAATCGAAACCTTTTTGGTGCTGTGCGAATGTGGCAGCTACCGCCAGACGGCGGAGCGGCTGCACCTGACCCAGCCCGCTGTCACACAGCAAATACACCACCTGGAGCAGGAATACCAGTGCCGGTTGTTCCGCTACACGAACCGACGGCTGGAAAAAACCCCGGCGGCGGAGATCCTGGAGACCTACGCCAGGGCGGCGCGGTATCAGGAGGCGGATCTGCGGGAAAAGCTGCGGGAGGAAAAGCCAACCCGCTCCCTGCGGATGGGGGCCACCAAGACCATCGGTGACTACTTCCTGACCGAATACATCCACCACTTTTTGCGGGATGAGGACAATCACCTGGAATTTCTCGTGGACAACACCCAGCGCCTTCTGGGGGAACTGGAGAAAAACCGGCTGGATTTCGCCGTTATCGAGGGTTTTTTTGACAAGGAGCGTTTCGATTCCATTCTGCTGCGCCGGGAACCCTTTGTGGGCATTTGCCACAAAGGACACCCCTTTGCAGGCAGGACGGTCTCCATAGAGGAGCTGCTGGGCGAGACCATCATCCACCGTGAGGCCGGTTCCGGCACACGGGCCATTCTGGAGCAGGAGTTGAGGAGTTATAACGAGTCGCTGAGCCGCTTCAAGCGTTGTATCAGCATCTCCAGCTTCAAAATCATCCTGGACCTGGTCCGGGAGGGCTACGGCATCTCCTTCGTCTACAACATTTTGGCGGAGAGCGACCCGGATTTGCAAAGATTCCGGCTAGAAAATGACCGCATGATTCGGGAGTTTAATATCGTCTACCTGAAACACGCCGATCTGCGGGAGAAGATCGGGTGGTTCTTCCGGGAATGACAGAATGCAGACAGTGTTGGGCAGCGTTTTGGTTCTGTCCAACGCCTCAAAAAAGAATTTAGCATTTTCATAGCTGAGTGAAAAAACGTTCTGCCACCAGTGAAACTCCAGAACGAATTTACAGTATTTGTATAAATATTTGATAATCTGACTCACTCATGGAACTGATACGAGAACTGTTTTTTCCACTGATGCGGCAGGTTGAAATTGCTTGACAGTTCTTTGACCAGATCAGCTGGTCGGATATTTCATTACATCATAATGACAAATTGCAATAGTTTTTCTTGGCCCAGGTCTGCTTCAAACAGACCTGGATTTTTTGTTATCCAGCGCCTGCGAACCTGTCTCGTAAAAGCATCCGCCCGCTTAGGCATCTGCTCCCTCAATTACAGTATCCTATGCTTCTATTTGCCTTTTCAGAGGCTGTTTTCTGTCATATGAAGGAAAGCACTTGGACGATACACCAGTTGGTCATGCTATTATGTGAAACAGAAAAAGGGATGCGCGCGACAGTGATTGTGAAATGCCGACAAAAGGAGAAATGAGCAGTTCACCGCTCGTCAGGTGCTGCAAGCCAGAAGCACAAGGCTAAGAGCCTAAAATCAGGAGGAGATTCATAATGGAATGGTTTTTTTATTTTTTGCTCTATGTGGCGCTGACGGTGCTGTTCGGCTGTCTTTGGGGGCTGATCCCGTTCTACCTGGGGCGGAACCGCTGGCGGCCTAACATGGGCCGCTGGGGTCAGATTTGGTGCGGCGTGTCCGGGCCGTTCGGCCTGTCCTTTTTCGTGATGCTGGGCTTCGTGATCGCCATTCTGGTCAGTGACCACGATATGCGCCCACCCCGCCAGCAACTCCGGCAGTCCCAGCCGCAGCGGAACCAGGTGCAGTACCAGCAGTCGGCTGCGGGTGGGTTGGCCCTGACCTGCCTGGCCGGGCCGCTGAAGGGCCAGAGCTATAGCCTGGGGCGGGACGGCCTAATGTTCGGCCGGGACAACGACTGCGCCGTACACTTCCCCGCCGGGACCGGCGGCATCAGCCGCCACCACTGTTCGCTGAGCTGGCAGCAGGGGATCCCTGTGCTGACCGACCTGGGCAGCGCCTACGGCACCTTCCTGGGAGATGGCAGAAAGCTGCCCCCGCACTACCCCACCTCTGTGGGGCCGGGGACCCGGTTCTATCTGGCCAGCCCTGCAAACCTGTTCCAAATCAGTACCCTTTGACCAAAACCCATACAACCAAAATCCAAAACACAAAAACACAGGAGGAATTAAGTATGGAAATCAAGAACAACCCGGTGGTCTGCCCCAAGTGCGGCAATTATTACAACCCCTCGAAACACGCCACCTGTCCGGTTTGCAGCTCTGGCAGCGAAGTGGGCGCTACCATTCCCGTGGGCGGAGGCGGACTCGGCGCCACCACCTTCGACGAGACGGAACAGCCCTACGCTGACGGTGGCAACTTCATCAAGACCGAGCCGCCTTATTCCGACGGAGGCAGCGGCAGCTTCGGCCCAACGGAGCCGCCCCACGGCGGCGACAGATTTATCAAGACTGAGACGCCCTATTCCGACAACGGCGGCGGCAGCTCCCCCTTCCAGCCCACCATGATTGGCGGCGACCTGGGGGTCAGCGGTGGCGCGGAGCCGGTGGTTGGCTGGCTGGTGTGCATCGACGGGCCGGTGCGGGGCAACGACTACCGTCTCCACGCGGGCTACAACTACATTGGCCGGGAATCCGGCGACGTGCGCATCAGCGGCGACCAGCAGGTCTCCCGACAGAACCACGCCATGATCGCCTTTGACGAGACCGACCTGATTTACTACGTCGGCCCTTCCGCCGGGCGCAACATTATCAAGGTCAATGGCAAAGCCGTTATCAACGCCGTGGAGCTGCACAGCTATGACATCATCTCCATCGGAACCACCAAGCTGATTTTCGTGGCCCTGTGCGGCGAACAGTTCAGCTGGAAGAAGGGCTGAGCCGATGTTGGGCCAATGGATAGCTGCCGCCCCCGCCCATTCCTTTGTGACGGTCTTGCTGGGTGCGACTGGCGAAGAAGGAGATTTGCCAGATGATTTGAAAGATTTACTGGAAAAAGCGACAGATGCGGCGGACACCGCTGCTGATACATCACAGAACCTCCAGGGGACGACGGATACAGCGGATCAGGTCTTGCGCCTGACATCTTCCATTTCGGTACCCTTGTGGGCGCTGATCCTGCTGGGCGTGGCGCTGCTGTTGGCAATTGTGGCCGTGGTGTGCTGTCTACGCCGCCGCCGGAAGGAGCCGGAACCGGTCGCCTCAGAGGAGGAGCCGCCGGAAGCGGCGCAGCTGTTGAAAACCGAGCTGCCGAAGGCGTTCTCCCCCCAGGTGGGTAAGCTCCACGCCCAGGGCAGCCGGGAGGGGCAGCAGGACTGCTTCTCCGCCACCCCGGAGGAGCTTTACTCCAACCTCGGATTGCTGGCAGTGGTGGCCGACGGCATGGGCGGTCTGGAGAACGGCGACGAGGTGAGCCAAACGGCTGTGACCGCCATTGTAGAGGGCTTTTACGCCTCCCAGACACCGGACCCGGCCCAGGAGCTGCTCCAGCTGCTCTCCAGCGCCAACGGCGCGGTCAACCGGATGCTGGGCCTTGAACGCATCGGCCAGTGCGGTTCCACCGTGGTGATCGGACTGCTCAAGAATGAACGGTTCTACTTCCTGTCCGTGGGCGACAGCCGCATTTATCTGTACCGGGACGGCGTTCTAATGCAGCTGAACCGGGAACACATCTACCGCCGGGAACTGGAGCTGTGGGCCGTCAACGGCGAGGGTACCCTGACCGAGGCCCGCACCCATCCCCGCGCGGCGGGGCTGACCAGCTTTCTGGGCATGGGCCAGCTGCGGTATCTGGACCAGCCGGATGCCCCGGTGGAGGCCCGTCCCGGCGACCGGTTCGTGCTGATGAGCGATGGCGTTTATAACGCGCTGCCCCAGGACGAGCTGTGCCGGGCGCTGGAGCTGGACACCGCTCAGGCTGCGGCGGACGCCTTGGGCCAGGCCGTGGAGGGCAAAAGCTGGCCCGGACAGGACAACTATACCGCGCTCATCATACAGTGCTGAACGCAGCCCATGACAAGGAGGGGCAATGCCCCGCAGGGAGCGAAGCGCAAGGAGAAGCGGAGCTTCGGAAGTACCCCTTGAGGGTAGAAGTACTGCTTGACAGTAGAGGTGATACACACAATGCTATACACTGCAATTTACACCGACCAGGGGGGCCGACCGGAGAATGAGGACACGGCCCGCGCCCTGCGGCAGGGTACGGATACCCTGTGCATGGTGGTGGCGGACGGCTTGGGCGGTCACGGCGGGGGCAGAACGGCCTCCCTCACGACGGCAAAGACCATCTGCGCCGCCTGGCGGGGGGAGACCGACCCGGAGGCCCTGAAACCCCTGGTGCAAAAGGCGCATCAGGCGGTGCAGGCCCAACAGACCCCCGCCTGCCAGATGAAAAGCACCGCCGTAGTGCTGGCCCTGGCCGACGGAAAAGCGGCCTGGGCCCACGTGGGGGACTCCCGGCTGTACCGCTTTTATGAGGGGTCGCTGGAGTTCCAGACCAGGGATCACAGCGCCTCCCAGGTGGCGGTGCTGCTGGGAGAGATCACTCAGGACCAGATCCGCTTCCACGAGGACCGCAACCGCATCCTCCGTGCCTTGGGCCAGGAGGGAGACGTGAAGGTGGAGGCGGGCGGCATGACCCTCCAGTCGGGGAAGTACGCTTTCCTGCTGTGTACCGACGGCTTCTGGGAGTACGTGCTGGAGCCGGAGATGGAGGAAGACCTTCGGGCGGCAGCTAATCCGGAGGACTGGCTGGCCCGGATGCGTGACCGCCTTTCCCAGCGCATCAAGCCGGGCAACGACAACAACACCGCCGCCGCCGTGTGGCTGGAACCTTAACAGAGAAAAAACAAGGAGGAACAACCATGAAAAAACGGGTTTTTGCATTTTGCCTGGCCATTTTGACCACGCTGGCGCTGACGATGAGCGCCGCCGCCGCTGATGCCGCCGAGACCACAACCGACAGCGCCGACACCCTCACCAACGCCACCAGCGGCGTGGTGCAGCTGTACACCGAAACGACCCTTTCCAATGGCAACGTCGTGACAGCCATTGGCTCGGCCTTTGGCGTCGGCACCGTAGGGGAGGAGACCAACACCTTCATCACCAACCGCCATGTGGTGACACAGCAGAACGACGATG
>JAJQBR010000025.1 GCA_021203185.1 Clostridiales bacterium | reverse complement strand
CGGGCCCGAGGGGGCGGCGGCCTGCGCCGCCGGCCAACACGCCGCCCTGAGCCACCCGGAGGTGGCCTTCAAAATGCTCCGGGAGGAGCGGCAGGACCTGATAACCCCCGGCGACGGCGATTTGCAGTCCGCCGTCTACGCGGTGCTGGGCCGGGAAATGGCGCTGGGCTTTCTCCCCTGCAAAGGCTCCGGCGAGGGGCTGCAGGTGGAGGGCTTCGTCTCCCGCCCCTCCTGCTGCCGGGGAACCCGTGGTTATCAGCACTTTTTCGTCAACGGGCGGTATGTGAAAAGCCGCACCATGACCGCCGCGCTGGAGGAAGCCTACCAAAACCAGAAGATGGTGGGCCGGTTCCCCGGCTGCGTACTGCACATCACCAGCAGTCTCAATGCGGTGGACGTAAACGTCCACCCCACCAAAACCGAGGTCAAGTTCACCAACGAAAAGCGGCTGTTTCAGGCGGTGTATGCCAGCGTCAAGGCTGCGCTGAACGGCGAACAGGGCCACCCTCAGGTCCAACTGGAAGAAAAACGTCCCCAGCCCAATCCGATGGACACCGTCACTCCCAACCAGACCTTTTTCCAGACCATGACGGCGGAAGAATACCGGGCCAAAGGGCCGGTGCTGCCCCTGCGGGACAGCGGCGGGACTTACGCAGCGCCAGCGGCTCCTGCCCGGCCTGTCCCTCCCCCGGTGAAAATCCAACCCAAGCCCTACTCCCCCAGCGCGGCGGAGGAATTTCGGGGGCTGGATCTGCCCATCCTGACCGAGCGGCCCGCCCGCCGGACGGACACCTCCGCGACCGTGCAAAAAAAGGAACATCCCACCCCACCGAAAGCAGTCCCCGCACCCGTGGAGGAAGTCCCTCCCGTTCCGGCGGAGGAGACAGTTCCCAATCCGCCGGAACCGCCGACTGAGGCCCTGGAACCGGAACCGCTGACCCCGGAGATCCCTGCCTGGCGGCTGGCCGGGGAAGTGCTGGACACCTACATCATCGTGGAGCAGGGGGACACGGTCTATTTCATCGACAAACACGCCGCCCACGAGCGGATGAACTTCGACAAGCTCAAAGCCAGGGACTACCAGCCCATGCGCCAGATGCTGCTGACGCCGGTG
This sequence comes from Clostridiales bacterium, assembly GCA_021203185.1. Classification (GTDB taxonomy): domain Bacteria; phylum Bacillota; class Clostridia; order Oscillospirales; family Oscillospiraceae; genus Onthomonas. Next base: position 18,739 of record JAJQBR010000025.1, on the reverse strand, counting down.
GTGTTTACGCCGCCCCCGGAGGAGGGGGCCGCGCTGCTGGCCCATTTGGAGCTGCTGAACCGCTACGGCTTCGAGGTGGAGGACTTCGGCGGCGGCGCGCTGCTGGTGCGGCAAAGCCCGGACTACCTCTCCGCCGGGGAAATCGAACCCACCCTGACCCAGCTGGGGGAGCGGCTGCTGGTCACCGGCACCGCCGACCCCTCCGCCGCCCGGGACGAGGTGCTGCACACCATGGCCTGCAAAGCCGCCATCAAGGGCGGCTGGAAGTCGGGCCGGGAAGAACTGGAGGCGGTAGCTCAGGCAGTGATGTCCGGGGAAGTGAAATACTGCCCCCACGGGCGGCCCGTGGCAATCGAGCTGACGAAAAAGCAGCTGGAAAAGCAGTTTAAGAGAACATAGTAGAAAATGATTTGATTGTTCCCTTTATTCAGCACTTTTGTCTAGTATCGTACAATTTTCCCACAGAGAAGTATATTGGGCAATTGACCACCCCTCTTGCCTCCCCTGAAAGGGGAGGAGGGCCGCCGCCTGCGGCGGTGGCGGAGGGGTTTCTGGAACACGGCTGAATAAAGAGGATAACCACATTTTTGAAACCACCAGCGTCCGGTTTCCCCATAATTGCACATTGCTAATTGCTAATTTTAGTAAGAAGGAGTAACCCGCCTATGGAATCCCCCCACTCCTCCCCAAAAATTCTCGCAGTGGTCGGTCCCACCGCCTCCGGCAAAACCTGGCTGGGGGTGGCGTTGGCCCACGCGCTGGACGGCGAGGTGGTCAGCGCCGACTCCATGCAGGTCTACCGCCGCATGGACATCGGCACCGCCAAGCCCACACCGGAGGAGATGGAGGGCGTTCCCCACCACATGATCAACGTGGCGGAGCCGGAGGAAAACTACTCCGTGGCCCGATACGTGGCCCAGGCCGTCCCCGTGGTGGACGACATCCTGGCCCGGGGCAAGGTTCCCATCGTGGTGGGCGGCACCGGCCTCTATGTGGACTCGCTGACGGCGGGGCGGCGCTTCGCCGTCCAGAGTACCGGCTGGCGGGAACGGCTGCAAGAGCGCGTCCGGGCGGAGGGCATCGAACCGCTGCTGGAGGATCTGCGCCGGGTGGACCCGGAGGCCGCCGAACGGCTGCACCCGGCGGACGAAAAGCGCATCCTCCGGGCGCTGGAGGTCTGGCATGAGACGGGCAAGACCATCACTCAGCACAACTTGGAGACTGGGCAGCAGCCGCCCCGCTATCAGACCGTCACCATCGGCCTGAACTTCGCGGACCGGGCGGAGCTTTGGCGGCGAACCGCCCTGCGGGTGGACAAAATGGTGGAGCAGGGGCTGGCGGAGGAAATCCGCAGCCTGTTGGCCTCTGGCGTACCGGAGAACTGCACCGCCATGCAGGCCATTGGGTACAAGGAGTTCTTCACCGCCCTGAAAACCGGCGGCAGCCTGACCCACGCCACCGACGAGGTCAAGCTGCACACCCGGCAATACGCCAAGCGGCAGCTGACCTGGTTCCGGCGGAACCGGGAGACAAATTGGTTCCTCTGGGAAAAAGAACCGGATTTTGCGGCGGCGGTACGCTTTGCGACAGAAAAAGCGAGGGAAACTGGGGTAAGATAGCCAGGAGGATTGCCCCCGGTACGGTATTTGTCATTGTGTTTGGAGCAGTTCTCAAAATATACAGTATACAGAAGGAAGTGCTCAAAAATGCAAAAAACCAACAACCTCCAGGACCTTTTCCTCGCCCAGGTTCGCCGCGCCCGGATGAACCTGACCCTCATCCTGATGAACGGGTTCCAGATGCGGGGAGTCATCACCGGCTACGACGCCTTTGTGGTGGTGGTCAACACCGACGGCAAACAGCAGGTGGTGTACAAACACGCCATTTCCACCATCGTGCCGGAGCGCCCGGTGGAACTGCGGGAGGGCGACACCACCGCACCCACTCCGCCCCGGTACATCGCCCACGGATGAGCGCGGCCCCGGCCTCCGGGAAACAGTTTAGATAAATAAGCGCGGGCAAGCGGCCTGCACAAAGGGAGGTACCCTATGAAGCCGGGAACACGAATCGTCAAAATCGTCATGTGGGCGTTTTTCCTGGGCGCTGTCGCCTATTTTTGCGTTTACACCAGCCATGTGCTGTTCAGCAGTTACGAAACCGCCAGCCTCTACAGCTACACGGCGGAGGACACGGTGGAGACCACCGGTTATATGGTTCGGGACGAGCAGGTGCTGGACGGCGGCGCGGAGCTGCAAGAGGTAGTGGTGGCCGTGGGAGAGACCGTGGCCGTGGGGGACACCCTGGCGGTGGTTTACAGCACCCAGGAGGCCCTGAACCGCCACATGGAAATCAAGGAGCTGGAATCCCGGCTGGAATCCCTCCAATACATCCTCAGCCACAGCGCCGGTGGGTCGGACAACTCCACCCTGAACAGCGAAATCATCGACGCCATTGTGGACCTGCGGGCCATGACCGCCTCCGGAACCCTGACGGAGCTGGAAGATTTGTCCTCTGATCTGAAGACCCTGATGTTCCGCCGGGATTACACCTACAACGGCAGCAGCGCCCTGACCGAGGAGATCACCGAGCTGGTAGAGTACGTGGAATCTCTGGCGGCGGAGAACCAGTCCTACACCACCACCATCTCCGCCCCCGCCAGCGGCACGTTTTCCAGCATGGTGGACGGCTATGAATCCGTTCTGACCTCCTCCAGCGTCAAAGACCTGACCCCCGCCCAGTTGGACAAACTGCTGGACCAGCAGGAGGAAGCGGCCGACGACGGCAGCAGCCTGGGCAAGCTGATTACCTCCCCCACCTGGTATTTCGCCGCTGAGCTGACCGAAGAGGACAGCGAGCGGATGAAAATCGGCGACACGCTTACCCTGCGCTTTAACAGCCTGGACCGAACCGTCGACATGGAGGTGGAGTCCATCTCCAAAGCGGACAGCGACGGCGTGGTGTGCGTGGTTTTTTCCAGCAACCAATACCTGGCGGAGACCACGCTGCTCCGGGACCAGACGGCGGACATCATCCTGGACACCGTCACCGGTTACCGGGTGGACAAGTCCGCTGTCCACGTGGAGAATGAGAGCGGCGACATCGGCGTTTACCGGCTCTACGGCACTCAGGCCGTCTGGGTCTCTGTGGAGATCCTCTGGGAGGGCGAGGACTACTACCTCATCGCCCAACCCACCGAGTACGACGAGGAAGGCAACGCCGTCGCCACCACCCAGCTGGAGGACGCAAAAAGCCTCCGGGCCGGTGTGGAAATCATCGTCAAGGGCCGGGATCTCTACAACGGCAAAGTCATTGAGTGACGGGAAATGAGCAATTAGCAATGTGCAATTTGTCCGGGAAATCCTCTTTTTTGCTCGCCCTGCGACGGAGAAAGTCGAATCGTTTTCCACAGATTTTCCGTAATCTGTGCAGTGAAAGCTGCTTTGCATCTATAAAGAGAAACGGAGGCAAACACTATGTCCGTAAAAACGTGTGTGGAAACCGTCCAGGCCCGCATCCGCGCTGCGGCTCTGGCCGCAGGCCGGAACCCGGCGGAAATTACGCTGGTGGCGGCAACCAAAGTCCAGACCAGCGATACCATCCGGGAGGCGATTCAGGCGGGCATCACCTGCTGCGGGGAAAACCGGGTGCAGGAGTTCAACGCCCACTGGAAGGACGGGGCCTATGAGGGAGCGGAAGTCCACTTCATCGGCCACTTGCAGAAGAACAAGGTGAAGTATCTGGTGGGCAAGGTCTCCCTCATCGAATCCATCGACAGCGCCGGGCTGATGACCGCCGTCAGCGACCGAGCGGTGAAAACCGGCGTGGTGCAGGATATCCTCATTGAGGTAAACATCGGCGGCGAGGCCAGCAAATCCGGCGCGGCCCCGGCGGAGGTGGAAGATTTGCTCCGCCTGGCGGCGGAATTGTCCGGCATCCGGGTCAGAGGGCTGATGGCCATCCCTCCTGTGGCGGAGCAGCCGGGAGAAAATCAGCGGTATTTCCGGGAAATGTATCAGCTTTTTGTTGACATACGGGAGAAAATGGCCGATAATGGAGAGAGTATGGACATCCTTTCGATGGGCATGAGCGGCGACTTTGAGGACGCCATCGCCCAGGGCGCCACACAGGTGCGGGTCGGAACCGCCCTGTTTGGCCAGCGGCCTCCCATGCGGGCCAACGGATAAGGAAGGATGCCTTCTCGCCCTATCTCACCATTTCCTCCCAACCCGCCGTTGGGAGCAGACCGCAAGGAGGATATTGTCACATGGGTATTATGGATGAACTGAAACGTCTGGCCCGCCCCTATGAGGACGAGGACGATTACGAGGAAGAAACCGAAACTAACACCACTCCCATCTCTCAGGAACGCAACCGCAGCAAGCCCTCTGACGCAGAATACTCTTCCGTCAGTTCCGGCCAGTCCGCCCACGCTTCCAGCGCACCGGAGGAGCGGAGCCGGAAGGTGGTCAATATCCACACCACCACCCAGTTACAGGTGATTTTGGTGCGGCCCAAGGTGTTTGACGACGCCTCCGAGATCGCCGACCACCTGCGGGACAAGCGCACAGTGGTGATGAACCTGGAGGATGCCGACGACAAAACCGCGCGCCGCCTGGTGGATTTCCTCTCCGGCGTGGCCTACGCCCAGGAGGGGAAAATCAAAAAGGTGGCCGTCGCCACCTACATCATCACTCCCTACAACGTGGACATCATCGGCGACAAGGATATTCTCGACGAGTTGGAGAGCAGCGGCGCCTACACCTTCCAGTGAGAGGCCGAAGAACAGACATAAAAAGGGAAGGAACCTGAACTATGATGACACCCAACGACGTGGCACAGCACGGTTTTGACACCGTCCGTTTTAACGGTTACAATACCAATGAAGTGGACGAATTTATGGATCAGCTGACAGCGGATTACACCGCTTTGTATAAGGAAAACGCCATCCTCAAGAGCAAGATGAAGGTTCTGGTGGATAAAATCGGCGAATACCGGGCCACAGAGGACGATATGCGCCAGACCCTTCTGACCGCCCGGCGGAACGCCGAGGGCATTATCGCTCAGGCCCAGCAGGAGCGCCAGACCATGCTGCGGGAGGCGGAGACCGAGGTGGCCGCCCGCCGCCAGGAGCTGCGCCGGGAAATCAACAACTCCGAGGCGCAGCTGGCCGCCGCCCGTCAGTCCACAGTGGACTTTGTCAGCGGAATGCGGGCGCTGGTGGCCCAGCAGCAGACCTTCCTGGCCCAGGAGACCGCGTTCCTGGATCGGTTGGACGAAATCAAGGCCGACGAAGCACCGGAGGAGGAAGCTCCCCCGGCAAAGGAGACCAACGAGGCGGAGGACGCCATGAAGAGCATCCTCTCCGATGAGGAACTGGCCGCTGAGATGGCCGCCGCCGAAGCTGCGGCGGTGCAGTCGCCGGAGACCGCCTACGCCCAGGAGGTTCCCGACCTGGGCGGCATCGCCCCGGACGGGGACGATCCCACCCGCGTGATGGATCTGAGCAGCATGAGCGCCGACCAGGATTACAAGGTGTAACGCCTCCACCGCTGAAAAAGAGAGAACCCACCCCGAACGCCGCAGAAGCGGCGTTCGACTATCAGACACAAGAGGAGATAGAAGTCAATGCCCGATTATAACAAAACCATCCATCTGCCCAAGACCTCCTTCCCCATGCGGGCGGCCCTGGCCAAGCGGGAGCCGGCCATGCTGGAGGAGATGTACCGCAAGGACGTGTACAACAAGCTGATGAAGAAAAACGAGGGGAAACCCCTCTACGTCCTCCACGACGGCCCTCCCTACGCCAACGGAGAAATTCACATCGGCCACGCCCTGAATAAAATTTTGAAGGACTTCATCGTCCGCTACAAGAACATGGCCGGGTTTAAAGCCCCCTATATCCCCGGCTGGGATACCCACGGGATGCCCATCGAGACCGCCATCCAGAAGCAGGGCGTCAAGCGCAACGAGATGCCTGTGCCGGAGTTCCGGGACAAGTGCCGGGCCTTTGCTCTGGAGCAGGTGGACAAGCAGCGGGAGGGCTTCAAGCGGCTGGGCGTCATCGGTGACTGGGATCACCCCTATCTAACCCTGACCCCGGACTTTGAGGCCAAACAGGTGAAGGTCTTTGGCGCGATGGCGGAAAAGGGCCTGATTTACCAGGGCCTCAAGCCCACCTATTGGTGTCCCACCTGCGAGACTGCCCTGGCCGAGGCCGAGGTGGAGTACGCCGAGGACCCCGTCACCACCATCTACGTCAAGTTCCGGGTGCATGACGACAAGGGCAAGCTGGCCCAGTACGGCCCGCTGGACAAGATGTACTTCGTCATCTGGACCACCACCACCTGGACCCTGCCCGGCAACATGGCCATCTGCCTGAACGCCCAGCTGAAATACTCCCTGGTGAAGGTGGCCTCCGGCGATATCCTCATCATCGCCACCGACCTGGTGGACAGCGTCATGAGCGAGTGCGGCGTCACCGAGTATGAGACCGTGGCCACCCTCTTTGGCGACGAGTTTGAGTATATGACCGCCTACCACCCCTTTATGGATCGGGATTCCCTGCTCATCCTGGGCGACCACGTCACTCTGGACGCCGGTTCCGGCTGCGTCCACACCGCCCCCTCCTTCGGCCTGGACGACTTCTATGTCTGCCAGCGCTACCCGGAGATCCCCACCGACATCACCATGGAGGTCTCCGTGGACGCCCAGGGCTACCTGAATGAGTTCGCCGGCCCCTACAAGGGCATCCACGTCCAGAAGGCCCACCCCATCATCTACAAAGACCTGGTGGAGAGCGGCGCGCTGCTGTCCAGCCGGGATATCACCCACAGCTACCCCCATTGCTGGCGCTGCAAGAAGCCCGTCATCTTCCGGGCCACTCAGCAGTGGTTCGCCAGCGTGGACGCCATCAAGGAAGAAGCCGTCAAAGCCTGCGACGACATCTATTGGAAACCCGAATGGGGCCAGGAGCGGATGATCTCCATGATCCGGGAGCGCTCCGACTGGTGCATCTCCCGCCAGCGCACCTGGGGCGTACCCATCCCCATGTTCTTCTGCCAGGACTGCGGCAAGCCCTACTGCACCCCGGAGTCCATCGACAAAATCGCCGGTATCTTCGCCAGGGAAGGCTCCAACGCATGGTGGGCCATGGACGTGGCCGAGCTGATGCCGGAAGGCGCCAAGTGCGACTGCGGCTGCACCAATTTCCGCAAGGAGAAAGACATTCTGGACGTGTGGTTTGACTCCGGCTCCACCTGGTCCGCCGTCAGCGACACCCGACCGGAGCTGTGCTACCCCGCCGACCTGTACCTGGAAGGCGGCGACCAGTACCGGGGCTGGTTCCAGTCCTCCATGCTGACCTCCATCGCCGTCAACGGCGTGGCCCCCTACAAGGAGATCATCACCCACGGCTGGACCGTGGACGGCCACGGCCGGGTCATGCACAAGAGCCTGGGCAACGCCATCAGCCCCCAGGACACCATCAAACAGTACGGCGCGGACATTTTCCGCCTGTGGGTGTCCTCTGCCGATTACACCCAGGATATGCGCCTGTCCAAAGAGATTTTGAAACAGCTGGCCGACGCCTATCTGAAGCTCCGCAACACCTGCCGCTATATGCTGGGCAACCTGAACGGCTTCGACCCCAACAGCGACATGGTGGCCGTAGAGGATATGCTGGAACTGGATCGCTGGGCCGTGGCCGCCCTGAATACTCTGGTGGGCAAGGTCCGCGAGGCCTACGACAATTACGATTTCCACACCGTTTACCGTCTGGTGTATAACTTCTGCGTGGTGGAGATGTCCAACTTCTATCTGGACATCATCAAGGATCGGCTCTACTGCGAGGCGCTGGACTCTCAGGAGCGCCGCAGCGCCCAGTCCGCCATGTACCTGATTTTGAATGCGCTGGTACGCATCCTGACTCCCATTCTGGCCTTCACCTCCGAGGAGGTCTGGCAGGCCATGCCCCACCGGGACGAGGACGACACCGAGGCGGCGCTGTTCAACGATATGCCCTCCGCCAACCTCGCCTGGGCGCTGACCGAGGAACAGGAGACCCGCTGGGCCAACCTGCTGGCCTTCAAGGCCGAGGTCAACCAGGCTTTGGAGCAGGCCCGCACCGCCAAGGTCTGCAAAAAGTCCACCGATGCCAAGCTGACTCTGGTGCTGGACGAGGAGGGCTGGGCCGCCTACGAGACCATCCAGGACATGAACCTGGCCGATTTGTTCATCGTCTCCGAGGTGACTGTGGAAAAGGGCGATGAGCGCAAGATTCAGGTGGAAGTCCACACCGCCCCCAAGTGTCCCCGCTGCTGGCTGCACAACGCCGCCATCACCGAGGAAGGCGGGCTTTGTCCCCGCTGCGCCAACGCCATCAAGGGCTTGGAGCTGTAAGCTCGGCTTTACAAAGCGAATCAACCGATTGGTTTATCCCTTTGAATCTCAGCCTTGTTGTAATTCCAGCGGGAAACCCCTCCACCATGCTTCGCATGGTGGAGGGGTTTCATCTCAATGAATAATCGAATAAAACCAAAATAAAAAGGCTGTACCAACCATTTCCGGTTGGTACAGCCTTTTTTGTTGCATTTATAAGGTTTATTGGAATCACACGATGGGAAACTGGGGCTTGGGCGGCTCCTCCTGCCGGGGCTGCTGCTGGGCCACCTGGACGTTGTCGGCATTGATTACCGCCTTGCGCAGCTGGAAGCCGGGGATGCCGGAAGCCTGCATCAGACTCTGGACGGTGGACTGGACATAGGGGAACAACTGGTCGTAACACTGGGCATGAACCTGCTTTTTGTCCTCGTCGCTGTCAATGCCGTCGCAGGAGAAAGCCCCCACCAGATCCACGGAGACAAACAGCTCCTCGCCGCCGTTTTTGTCCTTGATGCTCTGGTAGACCTTGGCAATGCAACGCTTGCCGTCCTTGGCGAAGTTGACGTTGAAGGTGAAGCTGCTGTCCAGCTGAATCTGGCCCTGCTTGGTCAGCTTGTTGACAAAGTGGACCTCCTGAACCTTCTGAGATACGAGATGAGCGATAGCCATAAAAATATCCTCCCCGGATCGGCGGGCTGCGCCGGAATGATGTTGGATGAAGTGCGTTTGCGGCCTTTTCGCCGCATCGTTTTTAGTATACCACAGTTTTCAGAGATTGGAAACAGTAAATTTGAAATCTGACGGTCTCTTTTTCTCTGCTGCTCTGCTTCGACATGATGTGTTTAGCTGTTAGCTCTTAACTTTTGGTTTGTAGCACCTGACTAACAGCTAATAGCTAATGGCTAACAGCTTATTTCAGCCGGGGCATGGAAAACAGAAAGGTGTTGCCCTCATCGAGACTGCTCTCCGCCCACAGACGGCCCCCGTGTTCCTGGGCGATTTGGGACGCGATGGAGAGGCCCAAACCGAACCCCTCGGAGGAACGGGCCTGGTCCGCCCGGTAAAACCGCTCAAAAATCCGCTCCAGCTGGTCGCGGGGGATGGGTTCCCCTTTGGTGTTCACAGTCAACCGCACCCGCTTGATCCCTTCCGGCTCCAGCATGAGGGTGACGACGCTGGGACTGTCGGCGTACTTCCGTGCGTTGTCCAGCAGGATGTTCACCAGCCGCCGGAGCTTGCCCGGGTCGCCGGTGACCAACAAATTCTCAGTGATGTGGTCGTCCAGCTCCTTCCCCGCCTCGTAGAGAATGGGTTCAAAGAGCAGCACCTCGTCGGTCACCAGGTCGCTGAGGGGAACGGTCTCTTTGACCTGCTCCTTCACAGATTGCTCGTTCTCCGCCCTGGCCAGGGTCAACAGCTCCTCCACCAGATAGGTCATCTGGTCGGAAGAGGCCCGAATGTTGTCCAGCCAGCGCAGTTCCCGGTCGTTCAGGCTCTCGCTGCACTCCTGAAGCATATCCACATTGGAGACGATAACAGAGAGAGGGGTTTTCAGCTCGTGGCTGGCGTCGGAGACGAACTGCCGCTGCTGCGCCCAACTCCGCTCCACCGGGCGAACCGCCCACCGGGCCAGAATCATACTCAGCACAAAAAAGGCCGCCAGCGCCCCCAGGCTGATAAACAACAGGTTGAAATACAGGGAGCGGAGGGTACTCCGTTCCTGAGAAATATCCGCGAAGGCGATGCGCCAGCCGGTGTTGGTGGCCACCCGCAGATAACGCAGCCGGTAGCTCTCCAGCAGACCTGTATTGGACTGCTCCGCCAGGCACAGCGTCACCACCTCCGCCAATTCTTCTTCGTCCACGGTGCCGAACTGGTTGTTCAGCAGGAAGGTGGTCCCGTCCAGCCCCACCGCCACGGTGAAGTAAGGCAGGCTCACGTCCTTTTCCTCGAAGGAGAAGCCCCGTTCCTCGTTGGGGGTCAGCGGCAGGGAGAAGGTGAAGTCCTCGCTGACCGCCTGGTTCAGCAGGTTGAGGCTGTCCTCCCGCAGGCTGTCCCTGGTGCTGACCACCATCACTACGCAGATGGCCACCAAAATGGCGGAGACGATGAGCATATTAATGAGGACCAGCTTCCACCGGAGCTTTTGAATCATGACCGCTTCCCCTCCTCCAGATGATACCCGATCATCCGCAGGGTCTTGATGGTGACGGTGCTTTTCAGGTGGCTGATTTTTTTACGCAGGAAGGAGATGTACACCTCCACGTTGTTGTCCTCGGCGTTGGAGTCGTAGCCCCAGACGGTCAGCAGCAGGGTCTCCTTCGTAACCACCTGAGCGCCGTTGGCCATCAGCTTGCCCATGATTTCAAACTCCTTCCGGCTCAGGCGGACGCTCCGCTCCCCGCAGAACAGCTGGCAGGAGGACAGCTCCAGCCGCAGGTCGCCAAAGGTCAGGGCGTTGTCGGCAGCGTGGTTCTGCCGCCGGGTGATGACCCGGATGCAGGCCAGCAGCTCCCTGGACTGGAAAGGCTTGGTCAGGTAGTAATCCGCCCCGGCGTCCAGACCGTTGACCTTGTCGTCGGTCTCTGTGCGGGCGGTCAGCATCAGGACCGGGGTCTTGACCCCCTCGTCCCGCATGGCGCGGACCACCTCGAAGCCGTTTCGCTTGGGCAGCATGACATCCAGGATAATCACGTCATAGATGCCGGAAAGAGCGTTGTCCAGGCCGCTTTCCCCATCGTAGGAGACGTCGGCGGTGTAGTTGTGGGCCTCCATCAGGTCGGCCAGGGTCTGGGCCAGTCGGCGCTCGTCCTCTGCAATCAGTACCCGCATGGCGGAGCCTCCTTTTTCCGTAAGTTGGGCAGGAAACCGGGCGTTGGAAAACGCCCTCAGTTTTATTTTAAAGCAAACGCGCCGGTTTTGCAACCCAAAGGAAAAAGGCGCGGCCATTTGCGCTAAAGTAGAAATTCTTTCCTGTGAAAAAGTTCATTTTCCCGCTTTCAGGTCAATATCGACTTAGAACAGATCAAAAAAGCAGCTGTTCCGCCGGGACAAAACAGGGTATCATATGCACTGTAAGCAAAAACAACCAATCGGCCCCGGACAGACCGGGATGCGGGCTACCCCGCCCGCGCCGGAAAAGACCACTTCACCGTTTATTGGAAAGGGTGTTAAGGATGAACAAGTTTATCAACTATCTGAAAGAAAACCAGACGGAAATTATGATGGCCGCCATGGGGCTGGCCTCCGCCTCCACCGGCAGCAGCCTGCACCGGGCCTATGCCGACCTGCTGCGCACCCGCAACTGAGCGTTTTCCGTCTCAACCACTAAAATAACCGTTTAGAAAAGGAGTGTTTCACCATGAGCAAGTTTACCAACTACCTGAAAGAAAACCGCAACGAAATCGCGCTGGCCATGATGAGCGCCAGCTCCATGATGACCGGCTCCGCTCCCGACTGGAAGCTGATGGCCGATTGCAAGGGACGGAAGTAATCCTGTCCCCATCCATTCAAAAATCACCGTTTTATATAGGAGTGTTCTATTATGAGCAAGTTCACCAACTATCTGAAAGAGAACCAGAGCGACATCCTCCTGGCTATGATGGGCGCCAACAGCCTGTTGCCCGGCGCTTCCGCCAACTGGAAGCTGATGGAGGAACTTCGTGGGCGGAACTGACCGTCTGTATCAACCACCAAAATCACCGTTTTATGATAGGAGTGTTCCATTATGAGCAAGTTTACCAACTATCTGAAAGAAAACCAGAATGAAATCGCGCTGGCCATGATGAGCGCCAGCTCCATGATGACCGGCTCCGCTCCCGACTGGAAGCTGATGGCTCAGTTCAAGGAGCAGCAGTAAAGCCGCTGTCACCTGGCAAAAGGGGGTGCTGTCTGTGAACAGGTTCCACAGCTTCCCCAACAAAGCCGAAAACGAGGTACTGTACGGCCTGAACGCCGCCACGGCCGGAATCAACCCCTACTGGGGCTACAACGCCCTGACAGAAACGCGGCGGTAACGCCTGCGATTCCATAGATGAAACAATGGCATAAACCACACCCTCTGGGGCCGCTCCGCATTGCGCGGAGCGGCCTTGCCTTTTTTCAGTTCTTCTATCATGCACAATGGCCGGTTTCCCCATAATTGCACATTGCTAATTGCTAATTCCTCACTTCTCCCCCTTCTTCTTGGCAACCTCCTTCCGAGCGGCGGAGGGGGTGCAGCCGTAGATCTCCTTAAAGGTGCGGTTGAACAGCTTTTGCGTGGTGAATCCGTTGCGCTCCATAATCTCCGCGATGGGAAGGTCAGTTTCCTCCAAATCCTGAAAGGCGTTGGCCGCCCGCACTTCGTTGACGTACTGCAAAAAGGTACGGCCCATGTTCTTCTTGAAAAACCGGCAGAAGGCCTCCTTGCCCAGCCCCAGCAGGTCCGCTACCTCCTGAAGGCTGATGGGGTCCCGAAAGTGTTCCTCCACATAGGTGATGACAGTGCGGATGCGCTCAGAGGTCAGTACGTCCACGCCGGTGGGCAGCTCCCGCTGGGGATAGCCAAAGCACCGGATGATGCGGGAGAAAATTTGCAGAACATATCCCTCCGTCTCCATGGGCAACGTGACATCGTCCCGGCTGTAGGCCCGCACCAGCTCCTGGAGCAGCAGGCAGATTTGGAGGTAGTCCTGAAAGGTGGCGTCGTTCACATCGTCCGGGGTGCAGCGGATGCGGTACATCTCCAGCCCCGGCACATATTTTTCCATATACTTCTTGGAAATGTGGATGCGCAGAAACATGGCGTTTCGCTCATGGTTGTAGCTGCTGTGTACCTGATGAGAGTCGATGACCATCATGTGCTTGCTGCGCAGAGGGTAGGTTTTTCCATCGATGGTGATGTCGCTGGCTCCGTTCAGATGGTAGAGGATTTCCAGCTCGTCGTGCCAGTGGAGGGGATTGTAACCGCCAGGAACGGTCAGATAGGCAACGCGGACACCGGAGCGCAGCGGCTCCTGGAAGGTGGTATAAAGAGGAGAGGACACGGAAAAAGCCTCCTTCTCGAAATGAAACTATTGAAACGATAGGGAACACAAGAGGCGAAGCGCCGCAGCGCTCCGCCTCGTTTTGATTTTGGGGTGAAATTGGGAGAGTTACTTGGCGTATTCCACCGCAGTGACTTCCCGGATGAGATGCACCTTGATTTGGCCGGGATACTCCAGCTCGTCCTCGATTTTCTTGGCGATGTCACGGGCCAAAATGGTCATCTGGTCCTCGCTGACGTCCTCCGGCTTAATCATAACCCGAACCTCGCGGCCAGCCTGAATCGCGTAAGCCTTGCTGACGCCCTTGAAGGAGGAAGTGATCTCCTCCAACTTCTCCAGGCGCTTGACGTAGCTCTCCACGTTCTCCCGGCGGGCGCCGGGCCGGGCGGCGGAGATGGCGTCCGCTGCCTGCACCAGACAGGCGACGATGGTCTGGGGTTCCACGTCGTTGTGGTGGGCGGCGATTGCATGGACGACATACTCGTTTTCCTTGTACCGGCGGGCCAGATCCACGCCGATTTGGACATGACTGCCCTCGATTTCGTGATCCACGCTCTTGCCGATGTCGTGGAGCAGGCCGGCGCGCTTGGCGGTGGCCACGTCGGCCCCCAGCTCGGCGGCCAGCAGCCCGGCCAGGTGAGAGACCTCGATGGAGTGGCTCAGTACGTTCTGACCGTAGCTGGTGCGGTAGTGCATCCGACCCAGCAGCTTGACCAGCTCCGGGTGGATGCCATGGATGTTGGTCTCGAACACGGCCCGTTCGCCCTCGGCTTTGATGACGGACTCCACCTCCCGTTTGGCCTTCTCCACCATCTCCTCGATGCGAGCGGGGTGGATGCGCCCATCAGCGATGAGCCGCTCCAGGGCAATACGGGTGATCTCCCGGCGGACCGGGTCGAAGCAGGAAATGGTGATGGCCTCCGGCGTGTCATCGATGATTAGCTCCGCGCCGGTCAGGGTCTCCAGGGTGCGGATGTTCCGCCCCTCGCGGCCGATGATGCGGCCCTTCATCTCGTCGTTGGGCAGGGGTACCACCGAAACGGCGACCTCGGCCACCTGGTCGGCGGCGCAGCGCTGGATGGCCAGGGAAATGGCCTCCCGCGCGTAAGACTCGGCCTCGTCCTTGAACTTGGCCTTGACCTCTTTGATTTTGACGGCCTCCTCGTGGGTGACGTCGTCCTCCACCTGATGGATGAGATACGCCTTGGCGTCCTCTGCCGTCAGGCCGGAAATGCGCTCCAGCGTCTCCTGCTGGCTGGCTTTGATTTGTTCAATCTCCTCCCTGGTGCGCTCTGCGGCGGCCAGGCGGTTTTGGAGCTTTTCGTCCTTGCGCTCGATGGCATCGGTTTTCCGGTCCAGGGTCTCTTCCTTGGACTGGAGGCGGTGCTCCTGCTTGGTCAGCTCGGCGCGGCGCTCCTTCACCTCCTGCTCGTAGGTGCTGCGCTCCTTGTGAATCTCTTCCCGGGCCTCTACCAACGCCTCCCGTTTTTTGCTCTCGGCATCTTTGATGGCCTCATTTAAAATGCGCGTGGCCTCCTGCTCGGCGGAACCAATTTCCTTTTCCGCCTCGTTCTTGCGGTACTGATAGCCCACAAAAAAGAACGCCACAGCGCAGATAATTGCAACAACAATTGCGACAATTATCGTTTGCAGCATAAGTTTTGTACACCTCCTGTAATAGATTTTGAATCAGCTTTGTGTTGTTTTGTATAGTTGAAATGTCAGGCTGCCACAGGGGAAGGACGCGTCCCTCCGGTGTGCGCAACAAAAAATCGCCCTGCACGGACAGTTCCACGCAAAGCGAAGCCATTGAACCCCAGATAACTTCTGCCCAGAATCAGCGTCATCTGTTTTTCAAAACAATCCATGTTAATTGTACCGCCATAGAGCCTCTCTGTCAAGAAAATTCGCAAAGAAAACACCATCCGAATCTCTTCCTGCAATACATTTGTAAAAAGGGAATGCGGACGTCTGCCGCCGGACAAAATCGGGGACGCATACTCTGCCCGGTTGGGGCATAGGCTGTCCAGAGACTCGGAAAGCCAGGTGATACCAATGAAAAAGCATTTCCCTGTTCCCCGCCGAGCGGTGGCGCTGGCAGCGGCAGCCTCCACCCTCTGGGTAATCTGGCGCACCGCCGACCTGGACGCCGCGCAAGCAGCTCTCTTTTCCAGCGAAGCCATTGTCACCGGCCTGCTGGAGTACCAGCTGGGACAGGCACAGGGGGAGGACGACCCGCTGGACGGCTGGGCCGAATTGGTGGTGGATCAGTCTCCGGTGCTGGCCCAGGGGAAAGAGGCGGTCAGCGCGGCACAACAAGAGGAATCGGCGGACGAACAGGCGGAAGCCGACTCCGTCCCGGAGACCGATCCAGCAGACGAGAGCGGGGACGCTTCTGCCGAGAAAGCGGAAGCCTCCGTTTCATCAGCGAAGCCGGAAACGGAGGCAGAAGAAGATACGGAATCTGAAGATCAATCGGAAACCGAGGAAGTCACCCTGAATCTCTCCCAGGTCAAAATCAGCCAAATCAAGGTGGACAACCACACCGAGGGGCTGACTCCCAGCGTGGCGGACTACTGGGAGCAGGAGCCTTCTCTGACCCTCCAACCCGCCGACCATGGACCGCAAATCCTAATTATGCACACCCACGCCACCGAAGCCTACACCATGGACGGGGACGACATCTACATTGAGAGCGACGAGAGCCGCACCACCGACGAAAATTACAATATGATCCGGGTGGGGGAAGAGATGAAGGCGGTTTTCGAGGAACTGGGCTTCTCCGTGATCCACGACACCACCACCTATGACTACCCCGGTTACAGCGGCTCCTATGGCCGCTCCCTGGCGGGGGTGCAGAGCTATCTGGAGCAGTACCCCACCATTCAGGTGGTGCTGGATGTCCACCGGGACGCCCTCATCGGCAGCGACGGCACCGTCTACGCCAAAACCACCACCATCGACGGGGAGCAGGTAGCTCAGGTGATGCTGGTGGTGGGGACAAACGACGGCGGGCTGACCCACCCCAACTGGGAAGACAACTTCACCCTGGCCCTGAAGCTCCAGGGGGCCATGCTGGCCCTGGATAACACCCTCCCACGAAACATCGACCTGCGCAGCCAGCGGTTCAACCAGCACCTGACCGCCGGTTCCCTGCTGGTGGAGGTGGGTACCAGCGGCAACACCCTCCAGGAAGCTCTGGCCGGGGCCAGACTGTTCGCCCAGGCGGCGGGGGCGGTGTACAGCCAGTACGTCGTTAGCTCCTAGCTCTTAGCTGTTAGCTGTTAGCCAGGTGCTGCAAACCATAAACAAATCACAAAAAAGCCAGACACTACCAGCCACGATTCACTAGCCGCTCGTTCACCACCGCCAAACTAAGAGCTAAGAGCTAATGGCTAACAGCTCACTTCTGAAACCCTTCCCCCGGCACGAATCCCCGCTCCACCAGCCGGTTCCAGACCAAATCCAAAATTTCCAGCAATTCATCCCGGTTTTCCGTCACCCAGGGGTATTTTCGCTTGTATTTCAGGTCAAAAAAGACCATCACCTTTTCCGGGCTTTCAAAGGTGCTGCGGGAGATAATCTTCATCAGACCGTCGTAGATGTTCTGTCCGGCGGCCTCCCGTTCTTTTGCAAAACGGCAGGCGTCGTTGGAGAGGTGGGACTGATAATCCGCGTCCTCTGCGGCGTAGTCCGCCGGTGGGCGGGAGTTGTCCCGGATAAAATCCGACAGACACTGGAACTCCGGCCCAATGGACTGGCGCTGCTGGGGGGTCAGCGTTTTCCAGATGGCGTTCAGCGCCTGCCACTGTTTGGTCTGCTTGAGCTGTTCGCGGGTGAGCATGGGCGGGTTCCTCCCTTTGCGTTACAATACTGGTCATTTCTATTGTATCAGTATGGTTTCCCCACCGCAAGAGCGCACCAAAATTTTTTTACTGGTTATCCCTCTTACGCAGCATTATGAGCATTTTAGCTATTAGCTCTTAGCCATCAGCTTTGTGATTCCTTGCATTATGTGTGCTGCGCTTATCGTCTGCATTCCTTTACAAATGGGTGGTTTCGCTCACAGTTTCCTTTTTAGCTGTTCGCTTTAGACTGGTAGTACCTGACTAACGGCTAATAGCTTACCATAACGCGGCTGATTCAAGAGGATAGTTAGAAAATTTATTTGCATAGCTTTACAAACTGTATTGATTCCGGTATAATAATACCACTTGTTAATCCGCTTGTATCTCTCAGAGAGAAAAATGGAGGGATTTCCGTGAGCAACGATTTTTCCCGCACCCTTGCGCTGCTGCGCAAGGAGCGTAATATCAGCCAGCGCACCGCCGCCGCCGATCTGGGTATCAGTCAGGCGCTGCTCTCCCACTACGAGAAGGGCATCCGGGAGCCGGGGCTGGCCTTTGTGGTTCGGGCCTGCGATTACTACCAGGTCTCCGCCGACTACCTGCTGGGGCGTACCATGTCTAAGGACGGGACAGTCATCAGCGCCGAGGAGCTTTACGACGTCAGCGAGCACAAGGACAACGCCCTCCGGGGCAGCGTCATGGCCCAGCTGAACAAAAAGCTGATGGTCAACACTCTCTCACTGATTTATGGTATGCTGGGGCGGCTGGGCGACCGGGAACTGATTTTGGACGTATCCAATTACTTCTCCTGCGCCCTGTACACGGTGTTCCGCAGCATCTACAGCGTGAACAAACACAATCTTTCGGGCTTTTTCGCCCTGGATGAGGCCGCGTTCCGCAGCGGCGCAGTGGACGCCGCCATGATGTGGGACAAAGCCAGCCTGACCATGGAACTGGAGAACCTGGCCGGGGACAAGACGGCGGCGGACAAGCTGGAGCCATTGGACCAGAAGGCCCTCCAGCGGGAATACCCCGCGCTGTACCAGTCGCTGCTGCAAATTCTCCACAACACCAGCGGGCGGGTGAACCAATATCTGGCCCCCCAGGAGAAGAAGCAGGAAAAGAAGAAGAAATAGCGGCGGCGCGCGCCTACATAGACAAAATTTTCCTCTGTAAAAGGAGAACCATAGATGAAACAGGAAAATATCCGCAATTTTTCTATCATAGCTCATATCGACCACGGAAAGTCTACTCTCTCTGATAGATTGATTGAAGAGTGTAACGCGGTGACGGCTCGTGATATGGAGAGCCAGATTTTGGACTCCATGGAGCTGGAGCGGGAGCGGGGCATCACCATCAAGGCCCGCGCCGTCACCCTCCGCTATCAGGCAGACGACGGGGAGACCTACCAGCTCAACCTCATCGACACACCGGGCCATGTGGACTTCAACTATGAGGTCAGCCGCAGCCTGGCCGCCTGCGAGG
>JAJQBR010000128.1 GCA_021203185.1 Clostridiales bacterium | reverse complement strand
GAGGGCCGCCGCCGTAAGGCGGTGGCGGTGGGGTTTCTCCCGCCACGGCTGAAAACCCGACCATTGCACATTGCACATTGCTAATTGCTAATTGCCACCGCCTTCAGTGCCTCTCCTGTGGTCCGCACCTGCACCGTCCCGGCGGTGATATCCAGCACCCGCCGGGCGAACGCCTCCGCGTTTTCCTCCGGGAGCAGGGCGGAGATGGTCACGTCCGCCCCATACTCCGTGTCGGTGACAATACCCTTCCAGGCGGGGATTTCCTGGCTCAGCCGGGCAAAGAGGCTGTAGCCACAGGGGATGGACACCTCCACCCATCGGCGCACCACGGAAATTCCGGCGGCGTCCAGCGCGTCCTTGGCGCTCTTGGTGTAGGCCCGGCAGAGGCCCCCCGCCCCCAGCAGGATACCGCCGAAGTAGCGGGTCACCACGCAGACCACGTTGGTGACTTCCTCCTTCAGAAACACGTTGAGCATGGGCTGTCCGGCGGTGCCCTGGGGTTCGCCGTCGTCGCTGTAGCGCATAACGCCGTCTCGCAGCACATAGCACCAGCAGTTGTGCCGGGCGTCGTGGTACTGCTTTTTCATCGCGTCGATGAAGGTGCGGGCCTCCTCTTCGCTCTCCACATGGCGTACTTTGCCCAGGAACCGGGAGCGTTTTTCCACATATTCCGCGTCCCCTGGCCCGGTGGGGATGTAATATTCTGTCATACTCTTTCTCCCTGTTCCGCTCCGTCCTCGATGGATGGTTCTTCCATCCAAAGATCTGTCTGAAAATACCGCTCCTGAAAGGCGGTCTGCGCCAGAATGTCCGCTCTGGACAGCGCCGCCCCCGCTGGAGCCAACACCCACTTGTCCTCTACGTCGTCCCGCCGATGAATCACCGCCGCCAGTACGCCGGTGAAGGTCTCCAGCGGCTCCGTCACCCCCATCACATACACGTCCTGTTCCTCCCCGTCCGGGGCCAGCAGCCCCGGAACAAAACCGTAGTTCACCGGATAAATCAGATCCGGGTAGTTGGGGTGGGCGCTGCCCAGGGGACGGTCAATGCGGGCGGTCAGCAGCGTTCCGAAGGCCGGGTGGGTCACTCCAACGCCTCCGGCGGCAAAAACTGCCGTACCTGGCCCAGTGTCTTGGGGGTACAGACGGCGGTGACCTGAATCACATCGGCGTACTCCACGTTTTCCACCTTAGCCTCCCGATAGAGCCGGTCCAGCGCGCCGCCCTGGTCGTAGGGGATGCGGAGATGCACCCGCCGGGCGCCGCTGTCCAGCCGTCTGCCGATGGCGGCAATCAGTTCGCCCAGCCCCTCCCCGGTTTTGGCGGAGATGCAGACGATGTCCTCCCCGTGGGGGCGAATTTCCGGGCTGTACCGGTCACATTTGTTGAACACCCGGATACAGGGGGTCTGTTCCGCCCCCAGCTCCCGGATGAGCTTGTCCACCACCTGGGCCTGGGTGCGCCACTCCTCGCTGCTGCTGTCGATGACATGGAGCAGCAGGTCGGCGTATTTCAGTTCCTCCAGCGTGGCCTTGAACGCCTCCACCAGATGGTGGGGCAGCTTGCGGATGAAACCCACCGTGTCGGAAATGAGGACAGTGCAGGTGTCGGAAATCTCCAGCGTCCGGGTGGTGGTGTCCAGGGTGTCGAACAGCCTGTCGTTGGCGGGGATTTCCGAACCCGTCAGCCGGTTCAGGAGGGTGGACTTCCCTGCGTTGGTGTAGCCCACGATGGCCACCACCGGCACCTCGTTTTTCTCCCGGCGGTCCCGCTGGACCGCCCGCACCCGGCGCACCTCCCGCAGGTCGTCCTCCAGCTTCTGGATTTTCCTGCGGATGTGGCGGCGGTCCGTCTCCAACTGGGTCTCGCCGGGGCCGCGGGTGCCGATGGGGGACTTGCCGCCAGAGGCGTTCTGTCGCACCAGATGGGTCCACATACCGGTCAGCCGGGGCAGCAGATATTTGTACTGGGCCAGCGCCACCTGGAGACGGCCCTCGCTGGTTCTGGCGCGCTTGGCGAAGATGTCCAGAATCAGCGCCGCCCGGTCCATGACCTGCACACCCATCTCCTCGGTCAGCACCCGCACCTGGGCGGGGGAAAGCTCGTTGTCGAAAATAATCAAATCCGCGCCGTTGGCCGCCGCCAGTTCCCTGATCTCCTGCACCTTGCCCTCCCCGATGAAGGTGCGGGCCTCTGGCGTGTCTCGCTTTTGCAGGACAACGGCCACGGCCTCGCCCCCGGCGGTTTCCAGCAGGGCCTCCAGTTCTTCCAGGGTGGTTTCGGTGGAGTTGTCCTCGTCGGGCAGGCTGTGGGCATTCAGGCCCACCAGCACGGCGCGGTTGATGTTCTCTTCTTGGATGGTGTCTGGCATAGTGTTCCTCCGGGGCGGTGTTGAATGATAGGGTATCCCGTCGTGGCTGTTGCTTCGCAAAATGTGCAATTAGCAATGTGCAGACACGGGAAACCGCCTTTGCTGTCGCTGAGCGGTTCCCGTGCAACAGGAACGGAACACCCAGAGAGCGTGTTTTCTTCCTTTTACCGATTGAGATAGGCTTCCACGATTTGGCCGATATACATGGTGTGCCAGTCGTGGGTGGGGTACATCTTCCGGTCGATTTCGTCCGGGTCGCCGCCGGTGAGCCAACCGGCATCCATGGGCTGGGCGTACTGCTTCTTGCACACCAGCACCAGCTCTGCCTGGGCGATGTAGAGTGCGCCGCACTCGGCCTCCCGAATGTCAAAGCCGCACTCCTCGAACTTATCCACGTCCCGCCCGGAGTGGCTGCCGCAGAATTGCAGCTCCTTGCGGTACGCCTCCGGCAGGAAGGACAAGGTGAAGTAGTCCTCCTCGTCCACAAAGGTCTTGGTGTACCGCTGGGGGCGGATGTAGCAGGTGGCCACAGGCTTGTTCCACAGGATGCCCACGCCGCCCCAGCTGGCGGTCATGGTGTTGACGCTCTGCTCGTCTCCGGCGGTGATGAGCATCCACTGGTCGCCGATGAGGGAGAAGGGGTTCTGGGTCAGTTCCTTCGGGTCGATTTTCTGAAACATGGTAATACCTCCAAATAAGAATTTTGGTTATCCCGTTGAATCAGCCGCGTTGTGATAAGCTATTAGCCGTTAGCTGTTAGCTGTTAGTCACATACTACCAGTCTAAAGAGAACAACTA
>JAJQBR010000110.1:3279-19961 GCA_021203185.1 Clostridiales bacterium | reverse complement strand
ATGAGGTATTTTTCCAAGAAAATAGTGTTGCACTTGATTGACAACCTGCCCTGATCGAACGCAAGCGGGACAGCTTTTTGGTGATGGTGTTCCTGTTCCCCTTTTTCCCGGACGACCTGATCTGCATCCTGGCGGGGCTGACGGATATCCCTCACCGGCGCTTCGCCCTCATCGTCCTGCTGACCCGCCACTGGGGGCTGCTTGTGGCTTCAGCGATGGGAGCCTCGCTGTTCTCCCTCCCCACCTGGGCGCTGCCGCTGGTGGCGGCGGTGGGGGTGTGCCTGTTTGTGCTGGGGCTGTGTTACGGCGACAAAATCCAGGACTGGGCGCTGGCCCGGCTCCATCGGAACCCAAAGAGCAAAAATTGAACGCAAAAAAATACTCGCACACCGGTTTTTCGTCCGGTGTGCGGGTTTGTTTCGTTTATAAGAAGTTGTACTTCCGCGCGTTTACTTCTGGGAGAGCAGTTTGTCCAGTTCGTCTCGGAAGGTGGTGATGTCCCGGAACTGGCGGTACACCGAGGCGAAGCGGACATAGGAAACGTCGTCCACCTCTTTCAGCCGGTTCATTACCAATTCCCCCACCTGCTCCGCAGAGACCTCCAGGGTCAGGGTGTTGCGCAGCTCCTGCTCGATTTCAATGCTGATCTGCTCCAGCGTCTCGGTGGAGACCGGCCGCTTGTAGCAGGCCCGGATCATGCCCCTGAGCATTTTCTGCCGGTCAAAGGTCTGGCGGCTGCCGTCCCGCTTGATGACCATCAGCGGCATCTGCTCCACCGTCTCGTAGGTGGTGAAGCGCTTGCCGCAGCTCAGGCACACCCGGCGGCGGCGGATGCTGTCGCCCTCGTCTGCGTGGCGGGAATCCACCACTTTGCTGTCGTTATATCCGCAAAAAGGGCATTTCATAGGGCATCCACTCCTTTTCTGTGCCGTTCGCTTTGCTGTTGTTATTGTTAAAATTATGACACAGCCTGCACAGTTTGGCAACCACAAATCCGAGCGGGAACACCCGGAAAAGTGTGCAATTTTTCGAGGAGTGAAGTCCCGAAGCTCACGCTCTTTCGTCTGCGTCTCTGGCGGCGATCTCCGCCTCTTTCCGGTGTTCCAGCACCTTGCCCCGGTTGATGGCGCAGAGAATGCCCTTGATGGAGGCCATGGAGATGTTGTGGTCCATGCCCACGCCGAAAATGTCCACACCGTCCTGATTGCGCAGCTGGATATAGGCCACGGCCATGGAGTCGGAACCCTGGCTGATGGCGTGTTCCTTGTAGTCGATGAACTGATAGCGGTCCATCCGCTCCCCGTGGATGGCGTTGAAGAAGGCGTCGATGGGGCCGTTGCCGTTGCCGATGACCTCAAAGATGGTGTCCTTGTGCTGGAGCTTGCCGTAGAAGTGGGAATGGGCCACGCCGTTCTCCACTGTGGCGCCCAGCTTGTTGCTGATGAGGCGATAGGGGCCGTCCACCATCAGGTACTCCCGCTCGAACAGGCGGTAGATGGTCTCCGGCTTCAGTTCCACGCCCTTGCGGTCGGATTCCGCCTGAACCACCGCGCCAAACTCCGGGTGCATGGCCTTGGGCAGGTCGAAGCCGAACTTGTGGTGCATGATAAAGGCCGCGCCGCCCTTGCCGGACTGGGAGTTGATGCGCACCGGCTCGTAGGTGCGGCCCAAATCCCGGGGATTGATGGGCAGATAGGGAACCATCCACTTGTCGGTGCCGGTCTCTTCCATATAGTTGAACCCTTTGTTGATGGCGTCCTGATGGCTGCCGGAAAAGGCAGTGAACACCAGATCCCCGGCGTAGGGCTGCCGCTCCGGCACCTTCATCTTGGTGCAGCGCTCGTACATTTCGATAATGCGCTCCATATGGCTCAAATCCAGCTCCGGATCCACCCCCTGAACATACATATTCATAGCCACGGTGATCATGTCCACGTTGCCGGTGCGCTCGCCGTTGCCAAAGAGACAGGCTTCCACCCGCTCGGCCCCGGCCAGCAGACCGGCCTCGGTGGTGGCCACGCCGCAGCCCCGGTCATTGTGGGGGTGGAGGGAGATGATGGCCCGCTCCCGGCCTGGCAGTTTGCGGAGGAAATACTCCAACTCGTCGGCAAACTGGTTGGGCATACAGTTCTCCACGGTGGTGGGCAGGTTCAGAATGACCTTGTGGTTCTCGTCGGCGTGGAGGTGGTCCAACACGGCGGCACAAATCTCCACCGCCGCGTCCATCTCGGTACCCATGAAAGATTCGGGAGAATACTCATAGCGCAGATCCATGCCGGAGGCGATGACGGGCTGGGCCATTTCGTAAATCAAATCGGCGGCGTCAACGGCGATTTGCTCCACCCCCGCCACATCGGTGCGGAACACCACCTGCCGTTGGAGGGTGGAGGTGGAGTTGTAGAAATGGAAAATGACGTGCTTTGCCCCCTGAATGGCCTCGAAGGTCTTTTTGATGAGGTGGGGACGGGCCTGCACCAGCACCTGGATGGTCACATCGTCGGGGATGTGACCTCCCTCAATCAACTCCCGACAGATGTCATAGTCGGTATCGGAAGCGGAGGGGAACCCAATTTCCACCTCTTTCACACCGATTTCATCCACCAGCATATGGAACATCTCCAGCTTTTCGTCCATATTCATGGGGTCGATGAGCGCCTGGTTGCCGTCCCGCAGATCCACAGAACACCAGACGGGGGCCTTGGTGATAGTGTTGTCCGGCCAGGTGCGGTTCTCGATGGGCTGGGGGACAAAGGGAATGTACTTTTCATAACCGTGCATAATAAAACTCCTCCAATACTGAGATGTGAGGGATGGGAAAGGCATGAAAAAAACGCCTCCCGACCCTCCGAGAAGGTCAGGGACGTCACAAAAGCATAACGTGGTACCACCCTGGTTCAGCCGTTGGTCACACAACAGCCCTCAGCAGCCTCTAACAAGGCCCGGACCGGTAACGGGATCCAGCCGTACAGCCCTACTGCGCAAGCGGTTCGGGCGGTCAACTCCGGGAACAGTTATCCCCCTGCGTCCACACCGCCTTGCACCCTCCGGCGGCTCTCTGCAATGGCTGAGCAGGGTCTTTTTTCCCTTCGCAGTCTTTCTGCGTTTACAGAGAGATATTATAAGGGAGACAGGCCGGATTTGTCAAGAGCAAATTTGCCCCATTGGGCGGATTTTGTAACGGTTTGTAAAGGTTCTGTTACCGAATTTTAACCCGATTTTCATTTACTTCCCCTCTGAATTGTGCTATGATTACTATGACGATAGGAGGCACACGTTCCGCGTTTTCCAGCGGTACGGATGGCTTAACAAAAAATGTGGTTATTCTTTTTATTCAGCTCTAATAGGTTTACCCCCATTTCTGTAGGGGCGGCCCGCATCCAGAGAGCAGTTTTCGGGCGGCCGAGGGCCGCCCCTACAGGCGCAGCATAACATTTTGAGGCAAAGTTATTAAGGCTGATGCAAAGAGAGAACACCCAGAAAAAGAAAAAGGAGGCCCGTGCTATGAAACGGACAAGAGAATCCTTAAAAATGCAGGCCAAGGCGTCCCTGCGCACCAACTACTGGAAGCTGGTATTGGTGGGCCTGCTCATCCTGCTCATCAACGGCGGCAGCACCGGTGCGACTGCCGGCAGTACCGCGTCCAATGCCATCTCCACAACCACCGACAATTATGTCAACGAATACTACGACTACGGCTACAATGACGACATGGAAATCTATTTTGACTACTACGGGGACGACATCGACCCCTATGCGGGTATCGTCGACGATACTGCCAGCAATTTCTCCGTCTTTGGCATCTTCTTCGGCGTGGCGGCGGTCATTGCGCTGGCGGTGGTGCTTGTGCTGGAGATTTTCGTGCTGAACCCGCTGGCGGTGGGCGCACACCGGTTCTTCCTGGTGAACCTGCGGTTCCCCGCCCAAATGAGGGAGGTACTCTGCGCCTTTGACGCCAACTACGGCGTCAGCGTCAAGACCATGCTGCTGCGGGACGTGAAAATCGTTCTGTGGTCGCTGCTGTTCGTATTCCCCGGCATCGTCAAGGCTTACGAGTACCGGATGGTTCCCTATCTGCTGGCTGAGTGTCCGGAGATGAGCCGGAAAGAGGTCTTTGCCGCCAGCGCCGATTTGATGTACGGCAACAAGTGGCGGGCCTTCGTGCTGGATTTGTCCTTTATCGGCTGGAACATTCTCAGCACCGTCACTCTGGGGCTGGCGGGTATCTTCTACGTGACCCCCTACCAGCAGCTGACCAACGCCGCCTTCTACCAGGCCGTCTGCCAGGAAAAGAGCGGGCGCATTGGGGACGGAGATCGTTATAACTGATTTGCTGTGTAAAAAGCTGATTTGTATCATGGCCTTTCATAGAGGGGAGTATTTATGGATAAGATAGGCTTAAATTTATTTTTAAATGATAAGACGGATGCTTCTCGCTTGATATGTGGGCTGCGAACTGTTTTAAAAAACGAATATGAAATTACGGCGTTTAACCGCTCGGAATACAGCGTCGATGAAGTAGTTTATAAAGATGGTATTCCAATCATGGTAATTGATATAAAATCCGATGAAGACGTTGACATCGCAGCCGATGTGATCCGAATGTTTAGGATTCAGCATGATCCAATTTTTATGATTGTGAATTACGAGAATCTGGATGATGAAGGCTTGTCATACGCCGAGAACACCGTTGGAGACGTTCTCCTGGATTGTGGCTTGGTCAAAGACCCCTGTGATGTAAGATATGAGACTGTATTTTTTTCGCCGGAGAATGGTGGCCGGGCGTTTAGAAAAGCAGTTGAGAGCCTCGCTGACAACGCAGGTGCTTTGATAGACCTGTTGGAATGGTGGAATATAGAGGACGAGTAAACAAACGATTCCCGTTGATTGATGGAAAAACAGGCCGCATGACAACGGCCAAGAAGCCCAGACACCCGCCCGTGAGTGCCTGGGCTTCTTCTGTTCCCAACATAGTATGGATAACGTCAGGCGGTTTTCCCCGCTCATCCGCTCCGCCAGCCGGAATATTAGAAAGTGTTGCTTCGCAGCTTCTGCCGCGCCTGGCCGGGGTTCATGTTATATTCCTTTTGGAACCGTTTGTAAAAGAAACTCTTGTTTTCGTAGCCAACGGAAAAAGCGATTTCACCGATGGAAAGGTCTGTGTCGCGCAGCAGGCTGATTACCTGCTCCATGCGCTGCTTTGTCTGCAATTCCTTAAAGGTTGTGCCAGTGTGCTTTTTGATCAACCGGCTGAGTGCGGGAACGGAATAGCCGGTGCGTTGTGCCAGTTCATTTAACGTCCCCGCACGGTACTCCTCCCGGATGTATTTTTCCACTGCCAGAATCAGCATATTAGAGTTGGCGTTTTCGGAGGAAACCCGCACCTGCTCGGCCGCATTCAGCAGATGCAGAAAGAGCAGCCCCATGGAAATGCTGAGGACCCGCTCCTCGTTGTGCTGCCTGCGCAGAATAGAATACACAATGTTTTCCGCCAGATTTTGAATACAAAAGTCATTGGCGACGGGGAAATACAGATATTGCGCAACGCTTTCTTCCCGCTGCAGCACGTTCACCATAAATTCCGCCAGAATGTTTTCCTCGCCAACCATCTCCTGCACCTGTTCAAAAAAGGCGGGCATGATAATCAGGTTGATGGCGATGTCGTCCTCCCCGCAGGGAAGGATTTCGTGTTCGGTGTGCTGGTTCATAAACAGCAGCTCACCGCTGGATACGACCAGTTCTTTCCCTTCGACTCTGTGGGTGATGGAACCGGAGAGGACGTAAAAAAATTCTACATAGTTGTGCCTGTGCGGCGGGAAATAGATAAAACGTGCGTGTTTGCGCGCGGTAATCAATTTGTCGTTCCTCAGCAGCTTTTCGTGTTCGACGACGTGCTGCGGCCGGTTCGTGTAAATCGACCACTGTACGTTCCCCTGGCCGTCGAGGGCCTCTTTTTCCTCCGGCGTGATTCGCCTCAGCATTCGGAGCAGTTCTGCGTTCATTTGAATCCTCCCGGTTCCCTGCGCAAACGCTTCTTTGACAGAGTGGCAAGCACAACTTTGCCTCACTCTATGGTCGATTATACACAGAAAACCAGAAATACGCAAGGCCAAACTGTGTAAATCGCCTGAATTACATCTTATTCCGAGCGCAGCGCGGTGACCGGGTCCAGCTTTGCCGCCCGCCATGCGGGTACCAGCCCACTGAGTACTGTGATGACAATGCTCAGGACGACCAGCATTGCCGCGTAGGTCCAGGGTAGAACCGCGTTGACGGAGGTATCCTCCACCAGGCTGTGAATCAGGCTGTTGATGGGGAAAATCAAAAGCTCCGTCACGGTCACGCCGATCAAACCGGAGCAGCTGCCGATGATAAACGTCTCCGCGTTAAACACCAGCGAGATGTTCCCCTTGCTGGCGCCGATGGCCCGCAGAATACCAATCTCTTTGGTTCGTTCCATGACGGAGATTTGGGTGATAATAGAAATCATAATGCAGGACACAACAAGAGAGACCGCGATGAACGCAATCAGTACATAGGAGACCACGTTGATGATGGTCGTCACCGAGGACATCATGGTGCCGGCCAAATCGGTGTAGGAGATGACTTTATCCGTCTCGCCTGCGGCCTCCATCTGGTCGTTGTAGTGATCCAGAATGGCCACAACCTCCTCCTTGGCGTCAAAGTCGATGGGATAGATGTCGATTTCACTGGGTGTCTCGAAGTCCGCATAGCCCAGGGCGGCCAGATTGCTGGCATAGTCTGTGCCTGCGGAGTCGCTTATGGAGGACAGCAGTTCCGTCAGGGTGTCGCTGTCCATGTTAAAGTTGAAAGCGTCCGCCAGCGTGTCCGCGTCCAGAGTCAGAGAATCCGCCAGGCTGTCCGACATCCCGTCCATCATCTCCGCCATCAGGGATTCCATGCTGCCGGAAAGCTGGTCAGAAAGCTGCTCCATGACTTCTCCGGTCATGGACGTGACCACGGTGGAAAGCTGGGTGGAGAGCTGTGCGCTAAGTTCGTCTGTCAATTCCTCCATCATCTGCTCCATCACCGTGGACAGCTGGGCGGAAATCTGTGTGCTGAGTTCTTCTGTCAGTTCCTCCATCATCTGCTCCATGGCGGCGGAGAGCTGTTCCTCGATTGCCGCCGCCAGTACCTCCGTATAAGAGGACAGCGCGGCGGTGAGAGCGGTCTGAAGATAGTCCTCCAGGGCGGCGGCGACCTGCTCCTGTATGGCGTCCATATCCACCATGCTCATCAGCCCGTCGGACAAAATCTGCGCTGCCTCGTCCGTGCTGAGGTAAGCGGAAAAGCTCTCGCTGACGCTGTCGAAGGTGGTCAGGCCGTTGGCCTCCGCATAGCTGCTGTAGCCAGAGACTAGGGAATCGACCAGCCAGGCGATGTCGGCATCTCCGACGCTGACTGTGACCACTGCCGACTCGTTGATGTAGTCCACCACTGCGGAGACGAGGGCGTCCGCGTCAACGGCAGTCCCCGATTCTTCGGCGTCCGCCAGGACCTTCTCAATGACCTCGGTTAAACCGTCGGTGGAGACGGAGATTTCGCTGTTCTCCAGCAGGTCGTTCAAGAAGTCCTCGATGATATCCGCCGCGTCGGCGCTGTTCAGATAGGCGGAAAAGTCCTCCGCCAGGTCGGAATAAGACGCGCCGGAGCTGTTCTCCAGGTAGGTTTGATACCCGTCCAGCAGGTTGTTGGTCAGTTCGGTCACAGCGTCCTGGGAGATGTCCAGCGTGATGCCGCTGAGCAGCTCGCCCAAGTCCAGGCCCGACAGGTCGATTTCAACGGAACTCATATCAACACCGCTCAAATCCAGGGTACTCAGGTCCAGATAGCCGGAAAGATTCAGCGAACCGGTGTCAAGGCCCAGGTCCAATTCCAGAGAGGACAGATCCAGAGAACTCAGGTCGATGTCCAGATTCAGAGAGGAAAAGTCCAGGTTCATCGAACTGAAATCCAGGCTCAGGGAATCGACGTCCAGGTCCAGAGTGGACAGGTCCAGTTCAAAGGAATCCGTCAGACCGCTCAGGTCGAACAGGTCCGCCAGCGCGTCCTCGTCAATGGAGAGCATGGAACTCAAATCGAACTCGTCGCTGTCCTCCCCAAATTCCTCCCCGGTGAAAATGTTGACGTCGGGGCTGGCAAGCTGCGCCTGAACTGCATCGCTGGTCTCCGAAAGCTCCGCCATATGGTAAATCAGGGACATGGGGTAATTGATGCCGGAGGACAGGGCCGCGCCGGAGGCGTCCTCAGAGGGCTGTACCACCCCGACGATGGTCAGTTCCTCACCGTTTTCCACTAGCTCGGCCAGATACGCTTCGTTTTCTGTCTTATCCACCCAGACGTCGTACTCTCTGTCATAGGCGTAGTAATCAGCGCTGCAAACCACCTTGAACGTGATGCCCAGCACATCGTCATAGGTATACGCGCCGATGTTCTTGATGCCCACCACATTCTCTCCGATGGAGTACTGCTCGATGATGTTCTCCAACTCGGAGTAGTCCCGCAGGCCCAGGGTATACAGCATATAGTCGCTGATGCTGCCGTCCGAAGTGAGGACAAGGACGCACTCGTTATAATTCTCCGGCCAATGGCCCGCCTTCACGTCGTACTGGCTCTCGTACAGAGCTGTCTGCTCCGGCATAGCGTAGAAGGAGGTGATGCCGGAGGTGGACATAAAGCTGGAAAAAATGGAGGTGCCGCTGGAGAGGCTCATGGAGGTGTCCGGGTTGACCTGCCGGATGGAATCGCAATCCTGCAAGTAGATTTCCGGTTCCAGGTCATAGATGTATTCTATGGCTGACACATAGTCCAGCAGGTCGCTCTCGCCGCTCTCGATGTACTCCTTCAACGAGGCCAGGTCGTTGGAGTTCATCTGGGAAAACAGGGTGGAGATAACCTCCGTCACAGAGATTTCCGCGTCGGCCTCGGCGTCGATCACATCCCCCTCCACGTCTGAGGAAGAGGACATGGTAGCCAGCAGCGAGGAGATGTCAAAGGCGGAGCTGGTGATTTGGAGGGGATACTCGGCCAGGGTGTCCTCCTCAATGCCCTGAATATAGTCGTTGACGCCGCTGGAGAGGGCCAGAATCAGCGCGATGCCGATGATGCCAATGCTGCCCGCAAAGGCGGTCATCAGCGTCCGGCCCTTTTTGGTGCGCAGATTGTTGGCGGAGAGTCCCAGTGCCGTCAGGAACGACATGGAGGTTCTGGCGTTCGCCGCTTTGTTCTGTCTTTTCCGCATGGCTCACACCTCCGCTGTTTGCCGCGCCCGTTCCTCCGCAGCCAGAGGCCGGGAATCCGAGAGCAGGCGTCCATCCTTCACTCGGACAATTCGAGTGGCGTACTGTTCGGCCAGTTCCGGGTTGTGGGTCACCATAATGACCAGCCGGTCCTCAGCCACTTCCTTCAGCAGCTCCATGACCTGGATGCCGGTCTGGGTGTCCAGCGCGCCGGTGGGTTCATCGGCCAGCAGGATGTCCGGGTCGTTGACCAGCGCCCGTGCGATGGCGACGCGCTGCATCTGTCCGCCGGAGAGTTGGTTGGGCTTTTTGTGTATCTGGTCGCCCAGACCCACCCGGTCCAGCATTTTGACGGCCCGCTCCCGGCGCTCCGACCTGGGGACGCCGGAGAGGGTCAGCGCCAGTTCCACGTTGGCCAGGATGGACTGGTGGGTGATGAGGTTGTAGCTCTGGAACACAAAGCCGATGGAGTGGTTGCGGTAGGCATCCCAGTCCCGATCCTTATACTGCCTGGTGGAGACGCCATTGATAATCAGGTCGCCGCTGTCATAGCGGTCCAGCCCGCCAATGATGTTCAGCAGCGTGGTCTTGCCCGACCCGCTGGGGCCGAGGATGGCCACAAATTCGCAGTCCCGAAATTCCAGGGACACGCCGTCCAATGCCTGTTGCACCAGGCCGCCGGTGTGATATTGCTTGCGGATGTCATTGATTTGTAGCATGGGAATCTCCTTTACCATCAAGTGGTACTTCTACCGTCAAGCGGAGCTTCCGGCACTTCGTGCCTCCCTGCGCTTCGCTCCCTGCCTGTCCAATGTGGAAGCACCGAAACGGTATCCTGTCGGGAAGGCCGCGTCCGCTTTGGGGCTGGGGAGGGCTTTGCCTTCCCCCCTTGGATAATAACTGCATTTTACGACAGATAACACAACACAAACTAAACTTTGGGCGGTTATTTGTGAACATACTGTAAAATAACACATTTCCGGGGCGGCGCCTGCTCTTTTCTGCTCCCCGGTAAACCATGCCCAAATCATCAAAAAGAATGGAAATACGGCGGCGCAGCTGGTATAGTACTGTCTGCTGAGACAGCGCGGTTCAGCGGATAGGAGATGCGTCACATTGGCCGCCAGAAAACAGGTTCGATATTACAAAACCTTCCAGGACGATTTTGTGGAGAGCGCCGGGCAGGATTTTACCCTGCGGTCGGATTACGTCTGGATTCGAGACGGCAGGGGGGCCAGACTGCTCCGGGCCGTGCTGTACGCCGTCGGGTATGTGTTCGCGGCGCTGTATGGCAAGCTCTTTTTTCATGTGAAAATCGTGCGGGACGTGGACTGGAAGGCGTACCGGGACAGCGGAGCCGTGGTCTATGGCAACCACACCCAGCCCATCGGGGACAAATAACGAGCGGGGTCTCTGCTCTCCAAAGACCTCGCCCGGTTCATTTTATCGTCAGACGGCGGCAGCCCGGTCCGCCTGCTCCACGCTGCGGCGCAGGTTGGTGAGGATGTCCGGCCATCCATAGCCAGTTCATCAGCATTTCTCGCCATTTGCTGGAAATCACTTTTTCTTTTGCCTTTTCATATTCTTCCCGGAAGCGCAAATACTACCTCTGTGACATCGTTCAGGCGGAACAGTCCAACCGCTGCCCGCCATGATTCCAATTTGGAGGTAGAGAGATATGAAAGCAACAGGAATTGTACGGCGAATCGACGACCTGGGCCGCGTGGTCATCCCCAAGGAGATACGGCGAACCATGCGTATCCGGGAGGGCGACCCGCTGGAAATCTATACAGACCGGGACGGAGAAGTCATCTTCAAAAAATATTCCCTGATGGGGGGCCTCAGCGACTTTGCCGGTCAGTTTTGCGAGACGCTCTACAAAACCACCGGTCACCCTGCGGTCATCACTGACCGGGACGCGGTGATTTCCGTCTCCGGCCTGCCCCGGCGGGAGTTGATGCAGGGACGCATTTCCCTCCCCCTGGAGAACATCATGGAGGGGCGGCAGGTCTACCAGTACCGCCCTGGGGAGGCCAGGCTGCCCCTGACGGACAGCTACCCGGAGGCCGCAGTGTTCACCGCCGCCCCCATCCTCAGTCAGGGGGATGTGCTGGGCTGCGTGGTGCTTTCCGGAAAAGAGACGGACAGCCCCATGGGAGAGACGGAATACAAGCTGGTTCAGATTGTGTCCGGTTTCCTGGGGCGGCACATGGAAAGCTGACGTTTTCGCAATCTGCTGCTCGTCGTTAGCTATGGCAACAGCGGACGGCTGACTGCTTTTTTCGTCCCGCTGCACAAAAAGGTTCCCAGCGCAGTTGCTTCTGCGTGGGAACCTTTTTCACAGGAAAAACGGTGGATTTGACCTCGTATTATGGGTGTGCTACTCACTGTCCGTCCTCCAGTCGATACGCTTGGTGGACAAACTGCACCATCTGCCGGGCGGTGCGGAACAGCTTCCGGTTGGTGCGGTAGGTCAGGAAGATGTCCCGGCTGCTGGTCAGGCCATCCAACGGAACCTGGGCGATGCGATCCCAGGGCAGGTGGTCCACCTTCGCCAGAATCGCCACGCCCATGCCCTCCGCCACCAGGTTGGCGATGGCAGGTTCGTTGTAGGCATAGTGGCACAGATCCGGCTGGACGTTTTGCTGCCGGAGATAATCCATAATGGGCTTGTGCATGGGGGAGCGCTCAAAATACGTCACCATGGGCGCGCCGTTCAGCTCGGTCCCCGCCAGGGGGACGCCCTCCTGCTGGTATTTCCGTTCCATCCAGTGGCCCTTGGGGACGATAAGCACCAGGGGCTGGCGCAGGATGGGAATTTGGGTCAACTCGGTATGGTCGTTGATGGCGGAACTGAAAGCCATGTCCACCGTGTTGTTTTGCAGGGCCTGGATGATTTCGCCGGTGTCCATCTCCACAGACTTCAAATGGGCGGAGGCGGCCTGACCAGAGGACTGAAAGGCCCGGAACAGCTGGGGCAGAAAATGCTCCGACAGGGGGTTGATGTAAGCGATGGTCAGCGTGTCCTCCGCCTGGTCTTTCAGGCGTTTCATCTCCCGTGTGGCGGCATCCACGTCCCGGATAATCTGCCGGGCGTGGTAAAGAAACACCTCTCCCTCGGCGGTCAGGGCGATGCCCCGGCCCCGCTTCTCGAACAGGGGGACGCCCAGCTCGTCCTCCAGCTTGCTCAGCGACATACTCAGGCTGGGCTGGGCGATCATTAGCTCCTTGGCGGCGCTGGCCATGTGCATCCGCTCCGCCGTTTTCTCAAAATAGATGATTTGGTTCAGCGTCATGTCTCGTCTCTCTCCTGTTTCCACGCAAGCCCTTTTTACGGATATAGAATAAATCAATTTTACCTATTCGTCAAGAGATTAAAGTGATGAAACATCGGCGCAACTGCGGTTTTCCCCCTATCCGACGCCGGTCTTCCCCTGTTTGGGAAAGAGATACAGCACATATTCCCGAAAAACATAGTCCGCATTGGCCGGAGTCACCCCCGTATACAGGTTCGTGCCGATTTGAACGGTGACCCCGTCCGCCTTGCAAAGCCCCAGGCAGGGGGAGGGCTGTACCGACACCTGTCCGGTCAAATCATTTTCTTGAATCAGCGACTGAAACCGCGCCAGAACCTCCTCCGCCATCTGCTGTTTACAGGCCCCATTCGATTCCATACAGACCAATACCTCAAACATAACGAACCTCCTAACCTTTCATCAAGGGAACAACAGCGCCCGCAAGAGACGCAGAACGTCGTTCTGTCCTCCTTCGGGCGCAACATTTAAGGCGACAACGCCTTAAAGCAACCTGTTTTGTTTTGCAGCCTATCCTACTTTCTCTGTTATGGCGGCAAAGAACATCTTCGGGGGAACCTTCGCAAACCGCGCGGATATCCCAAAGCCCCAACGCCGCTAGACTTTATTATAATAAAGCGCGGACGGAAAGTCAATTACAAATGGAAGATTTTTGACGGATAACTTGCATTTTTAACATTCTGTCCATATTTTTCTGCCACATTTCCACAGTTTGACGTGGTTATTATAAAACATCCCGCCCGGTGACGAAGTTCCGGGCGGGGCGGCATTGCAACAAACAGGACAGAACGGCGAAAAAGATTATTGGTACTTTTTCATCCGCTCCAAAATTTCATTCACAGTGTCTTTCGGACTGGCGAAGTTGGTGATGACCTCGTCGGCGGCGCCGAAGTAGTAGGGCTTTCGGGCCTCGAAGCGGTCAATGAAGTCCTGCTTGCCGTTCTGGGCCAGGGGGCGATCCGCCAGATCCTCGCCGTCAAAAATCTCGTCCACCGGGCGGTTGAGCAGGAACACCACGCCGTTGCTGCGCAGGGCCTTGACGTTTTCCTCCCGCAAAATCATGCCGCCGCCGGTGGCGATGACGAGATCGTCCATGGTCTCCAGCTCGTGGCAAAGGGCAGTTTCCAGGTCCCGGTAATAGCCCT
The DNA here is from genome assembly GCA_021203185.1 of Clostridiales bacterium. Taxonomy (GTDB): domain Bacteria; phylum Bacillota; class Clostridia; order Oscillospirales; family Oscillospiraceae; genus Onthomonas. The sequence continues at coordinate 6,245 of JAJQBR010000110.1, read as the reverse complement.
CGCCGTCGGTGGCGAAGATCTCCGAGGTGGTGCGGTTCTCGCGGGTCTGGAGGGTCACGTCGGCGTCCACCAGGGTGCGTCCGAGCTTTTCGCTGAGCAGCAGACCGCAGGTGGTTTTGCCGCTGCCCATCATGCCAATGAGTACAATGTTTTTCATAGGGGCCTCTCTCCATTTCTCAGGCGGCAAAGTGTCGCCAAAACAGTCTTTGATTTCACACTTTAACGCGGTGTGGTGCGAAATTACGCGGATAAAAAACAGCTGTCAACCATCGTTTGTGACAGCGTTACTTGTATTATATATCTTTGTATTCATTTTGTCAACACGGTGCATAGAGGTTTGGAAAAGAAACGGGAAAAACGATGGGATCTTTGCACGATTTTTCAAAACTGTCCAAAATCCTATTGTAAATTCCGGCGGAGAATGGTAAAATAACAAAAGAACACTCTGCGTTATTTTCTGTCGGCAGGTCGTCTTTCCCTGAACCCGTTACAACGAAAGGAGTTTTCCTATGTACCGTATTCTCGAACTGAACCCCCAGCTGCAACCCTTTGAAGGGGACATTCAGCTGCGGATGGACAACTATTATCGCAAGAAAGACCAGCTTGTGGGTGATGGCCGCACACTGAATGAGTTCGCCAACGCTTATCTGTACTTCGGCTTCCACCACGTGGAGGACGGCTGGGTCTACCGAGAGTGGGCGCCCAGGGCGGATCAGCTCTATCTGGAGGGCGAGTTCAACGGCTGGAACAAGACCAGCCATCCTCTGGAGAAAATTGACCCCTATTTTGGCACTTGGGAGATTAAATTGCCGGAGGAGGCGCTCCACAACGGCATCAAAGTGAAAACCGTGGTGAAAAACGGCGACGCACTGACGGAACACATTCCCCTGTACGCCCGGCGGGTGGTGCAGGACGAAACTACCCTGCAATGGTGCTGCGAGGTCTGGGACGACCGGCCTCAGTACCCCTGGACGGACTACGGCTTCCACCTGGACGCGCCCCTCTATATCTACGAGGCCCATGTGGGCATGGCCCAGGAGGAGGAGCGGGTCGGCACCTACCGGGAGTTCGCGGACAAAACCCTGCCCCGCATCAAAAAGGCCGGGTACAACACCATCCAGCTGATGGCCATTATGGAACACCCCTATTATGGCTCCTTTGGTTACCAGGTGTCCAGCTTCTACGCCGCCTCCAGCTGGTTCGGTCTGCCGGAAGATTTGAAATACCTGGTCAACACCGCCCATTCCATGGGTCTGCGGGTGCTGCTGGACGTGGTTCACTCCCATGCTGTCAAGAACACCGCCGAGGGCATCAACCTCTTTGACGGCACTACCGAGCAGTTCTTCCACCCCGGCGAGCGGGGGGAACATCCCGCCTGGGGGACCAAGTGCTTCAACTATGACCGCAATGAGGTGCTGCACTTCCTGCTGTCCAACCTGAAGTTCTGGATGACGGAGTACCACTTCGACGGCTTCCGATTCGACGGCGTCACCTCCATGCTCTACCTCGACCACGGCCTGGGTACCGACTTCAACTCCAACGACAAGTATTTCTCTCTGAACACCGACACCCAGTCTATCACCTATCTCCAGCTGGCCAACGAGTTGATCCGGCAGGTGAACCCTTACGCCGTCACCATCGCGGAGGATATGTCCGGTATGCCGGGGATGTGCCTGCCTATCCAGGACGGCGGCATCGGGTTCGACTACCGGCTGGGCATGGGCCTGCCGGATATGTGGATCAAGCTGGTGAAGGAGCAGTCCGACGACGCCTGGGATCTCCAGCAGATTTGGGGTTCCATGTGTCTGCGCCGCCCTGGTGAAAAGACCATCGCCTATGTGGAGAGCCACGACCAGGCCCTGGTGGGCGACAAGACCATGATTTTCCGGCTGGCGGATGCCGCCATGTACACCGACATGGACAAAGCCTGCCACACCCTGGTCATTGACCGGGCCATCGCTCTGCACAAAATGATTCGCCTGCTGACCATCGGCGGCGGCGGCGAGGGCTACCTGAACTTCATGGGCAACGAGTTCGGCCATCCCGAATGGATCGACTTCCCGCGGGAGGGCAACGGCTGGAGCTTCAAGTACTGCCGCCGCCAGTGGAGCCTGCTGGACAACGGATTTTTGAAGTACCAATGGCTGGGCGACTTCGACCGGGACATGGTCGCCGTCACCAAGCGCTACCGCATCTTCGACCAGGGAATGGCCGACCTGAAATGGGTCAACGTGAGGGATCATGTGCTGGCATTTGAGCGCAACAACCTGCTGTTTGTGTTCAATTTCCACCCCACCCAGTCCTTTACAGACTATATGATTCCCGTGTCCCAGCCCTACGACTACGAGGTGGCCCTCTGCAGCGACGACTGGAAATACGGCGGCCAGGGCCGCATCAACCATGACCGCTATTCTTCCCTTATTCCCGGCGTGGAGGGCAGCCACTTGAAGCTGTATCTGCCCAGCCGCACCGCCGTGGTGCTGCGTCCCGTGCCGCAGCAGGAGCCGATGGGCTGTTAGAGCGTTGGCCATTGGCTGTCAGCCGTTAGTCAGGCGCTGCCAACCAAAATGTAGCGCTTAAAAACAGCGCCAGAGGAGGAACAAACCGCCTCCGGCGCTGTTTTCGAGAAAAACCAAAATTCACGCTTGACTTTTCCGCGTTTTGTGGTAAACTTATCTTCGTTCGCGGGAGTAGCTCATCTGGTAGAGCGCCACCTTGCCAAGGTGGAGGTAGCGAGTTCGAGCCTCGTCTTCCGCTCCAATCGAAAGGCCCACTCTGTCGGGCCTTTCTCTTTTTTTGGTGGATGCAGTCGAACTCGATACCTCCACCCAAAATCCGCCGGTCAGGCGGATTTTTGCAATGAGAGGTACCCGGCGCCCGGAAAAGGCGGAAGCCTTTTGCGGGACAGGGAAGCGAGTTCGAGCCTCGTCTTCCGCTCCAATCGAAAGGCCCACTCTGTCGGGCCT
>JAJQBR010000110.1:0-3179 GCA_021203185.1 Clostridiales bacterium | reverse complement strand
CAGTCGAACTCGATACCTCCACCCAAAATCCGCCGGTCAGGCGGATTTTTGCAATCAGAGGTATCTGGCGCCCGGAAAAGCCCTGCTTTTCCGGGGCAAGAAGATTTTGTTGTAAATGTCAGTTCCTGATTGCATTGAGGAGAAACGACTGCTATAATAATGTCTGCTGAATAAACCGCCATGCGGTTTATTCGCGCGGCGAAAGCCGCGCAATCTCATGAAACCAGCAGTTTTACGCTGGTTTCATGAGATGCAGCCATTATTGCAATGCGTATCTCCGTTGACACAGCTTGCAGTGTCAACGGAGGGTGCAAGATTTTTTCGCTTACTTGCGTAAAAATCTTGCACTTGAACAAAGCCGAAAGGCATGAAAAGCCCTGCCTTTCAATGCTTGCGGCTTTGTTCAGTACGCATTATAATAATGTCTGCCAGCACAGTGCAAAGGAACCGCAGGAAAGGAAAGCCGCCGCCATGGACATTATCACCCGGCATCAGCTCCGCCCGGAGCATTTGAACCATCACAACACCCTCTACGCCGGTCAGATTATGGACTGGATGGCAGAAACCGCCTTTATCGCCACCGCCCAGCTGCGCCGCCGTACCGACCACATCGTCATGGCCGGAGCGAAGGACATCCGTCTGCTGCGGCCCATGGCGCCGGGGGAAATTCTGGAACTGTGGGTGGAATCGGTGACGCTGGGCGTCACCAGCATCCATCTGCACCTCCAGGGCCGGGAGCTGCTCAGCGGCGACCTTTGCTGCGCCGGGGAACTGGTGTTCGTCACCGTTGACGATGGAGGGAAAAAGTGTCCCCACGGGCTGAAATAAGCATACGCCGCGCAAAAAAATTGTGGTTTGCAAATCCCGCTCATGTGTGGTAAGATAGAAAACGATTCCAAACAACGTTTGCCGCCCGACGGGAGAACTGTTATGACCATCAACGAAATTGCAAAAATGGCAGGCGTATCCAACGCCGCCGTCTCCCGCTACCTGAACGGGGGCAGTCTGAGCCAGGAGAAACGGGCGCGCATCAAGGCGGTCATCGATGAGACCGGCTACCAGCCGGACACCTACGCCCAAATGCTGCGCACCAGAAAGGTCCGGCAGATCGGCGTCATTGTACCCAAAATCAACTCTACCGCAGTGGCGGAAGCGACGGCGGGCATCAGCGCTGTACTCAGCCGGGAAAATTATATGTTCCTGCTGGCCAACACCGACAACAACGAGAAAAAGGAACTGGAGTACCTGAACCTCTTCGGGGCCAACCGGGTGGCGGGGGTCATCCTGCTGGCCACGGTCATCACACCGGAGCATGAGGAAATGCTGTCCCATATGCGCATCCCGGTGGTACTGGTTGGCCAGCGGCATCGGCAGTTCCCCTGCGTCTACCACAACGACTACGAGGCAGCCAGGGAGCTGGACGAGCTGGTGCTGAAAAAGGGCCGCCGCCATATAGGTTACATCGGCGTCACCCAGCGGGACGTGGCGGTGGGGTATCTGCGCAGGAAGGCTCTGGTGGACGCCTGCCGGGACTACGGCATTGCGGAGAGTGAAATCTTCTTCGCCGAGGGGGATTTCAGCCACAGCAGCGGCTACGAGCAGGCCCGGCTGCTGCTGGAGCGGGAACCGACACTGGACGCCATTGTCTGTGCCACTGACACCGCTGCCGTTGGGGTCATTCAGACCGCCAGGCAGATGGGACGGCGGGTGCCGGAGGACCTCTCCGTGGTGGGCATTGGGGACAGCTGGGCCAGCCGTGTGGTGGAACCGGCCCTGACCACCGCCCACTACTTCTACGAGGAGAGCGGCCAGGAGGCCGCCCGGATGATGCTCTCGCTGCTGGAGGGGAAGGAGACCGTCCCCGTGCGGCAGACTATGCTGGGCTATGAGCTAAAGCTGCGGGATTCCCTGTGACGCCCTGGAAACAACGATACGCTCGGATACAGTACGAAATTGAAACGGCGGAAGTCGGCAAGGGAGGAAGCCTTTATGGAGTTAAAGCGCGCAAAGGAAATACTGGAACTTTTGGCGGACGGCACAGACCCCATGACGGGGGAATTGCTGCCCGAGGATCACGTCTGCAACAAGCCGGATGTGGTGCGGGCGCTGCACACCGTCCTGCGGAATGTTTCAGAAAAGAAAAAACGGGATTTACCCACCAACGCCGGTCAGCCCTGGACGGAGGATGCGGACAATACGCTGCGGGAAATGTTTCAGCGCGGCTGCACCAATCGGGAAATGCAGGACTTTTTTCAGCGGACGGAGGGCGCAATTTCCTCCCGTTTGGCGAAGCTGGGGCTGATTGCGAGCCGCGACGAATATCAGAAGCAGGACAGGTCCGCAATGGTATGACGGGATAAAAAACGCGCAGGAATCCAAACGGAAACCTGCGCGTTTTTGTCGCTTTTCAGGGAGTTGTTGAACGAATTATTCTTCCATATGGCCCATCTGGGCGGCCTCGGCAATCAAACCGAACCGCCGGGTGGGAACTTCGCTGAGGGTTTCAACTTTGATGAGGTTGGTGTTGCCGCTCTTGCCGTTGGTCATGCCGCCGGTGATGACGATGGTGTCGCCCGCTTTCGCCAGACCGGAGGCGCGGGCCATGATGACTGCATGGTAGAACAGCACGTCGGTGGAGTAAAACTCCTCCACCATCATGGGCTTCACGTTCCAGCTCAGGGCCAGCTGTCGATAGGCCTTTTCGTTGGTGGTCATGCCGATGATGGGCATGGGGGCGCGGAACCGGCAAATCATCCGGCCCGTGGTGCCGGTGCGGGTGGTGGCCACGATGCAGGTGGCGTTGGTGTCGATGGCCAACTGGCAGGTGGAGTGGGACAACGCATCGTTCAGGTTTTGCAGCTCGAAGGTGTAGCGCTTGAACCGCTCGGCGTAATGGGTGTTTTTCTCCGCCTCCACAGCGATGTTGGCCATGGCGGTGACGGACTCCACCGGGTAGCGGCCTGCGGCGGTCTCGCCGGAGAGCATAATGGCGCTGGTGCCGTCAAAGACGGCGTTGGCCACGTCGGAAATCTCCGCACGGGTGGGCCGGGGCTTGGAAATCATGGACTCCAGCATTTCGGTGGCGGTGATGGCCATGCCGCCTTTCAAGCGACAGATGGTGATGAGGTGCTTCTGGATGGCGGGCAGCTCCACATAGGGAATCTCCACGCCCAGGTCGC
>JAJQBR010000102.1:17263-21535 GCA_021203185.1 Clostridiales bacterium | reverse complement strand
ACTTGATTGACAACCTGCCGAGGGCCGCCGCCTTTAGGCGGTGGCGGAGGGGTTTTGGCACATGGCTGAGTAAAAGGGGATAACCAAGTTCAGAATTTACTTGGAAGCGGAGTCCAGAGCGGCGTCGCTGGAGGAAGCCTCGTCCTTCCACAGCATATTGTCCCGCAGGGCCTTGCCCACGGTCTCCATGGGGTGACGGGCCAGAGCGGCGCGCTTGGAGTTGAAGAAAGTGCGGCCGTTCTTGTTCTCGGCGATCCAGCGGCCGGCGAAGGAGCCGTCCTGGATGTCGGAGAGGACAGCCCGCATATTGGCCTTAATCTGGTCGTGGGGCAGCACACGGGGGCCGGAGACGTACTCGCCATACTCAGCGGTGTCGGAGATGGAGTAGTTCATACCGGCGACACCGGCCTTGTTGATCAGGTCGATGATGAGCTTCATCTCGTGCATACACTCAAAATAGGCGTTCTCAGGGGCGTAACCGGCCTCGCACAGCACCTCAAAGCCGCACTGCATCAGGTCCACCACGCCGCCGCACAGGACGGTCTGCTCGCCGAACAGGTCGGTCTCGGTCTCGATGTCCATGGTGGTCTCCATGATACCGGCGCGGGCGCCGCCGATGCCGGCGATATAGGCCAGGGCGATGTCACGGCAGTGGCCGGTGGCGTCCTGCTCCACAGCAATCAGGCAGGGCACGCCCTTGCCCTCCACATAGGTGCCGCGGACGGTGTGGCCGGGGCCCTTGGGGGCAGCCATGAACACGTCCACATCTGCGGGGGGAACAATCTGCTTATAGCGGATGTTGAAGCCGTGGGCGAAGGCGATGGCGTTGCCCGGCTCCAGGTTGTCCTTGACGGACTGGGCGTAAATCTCGGCGGCCCGCTCGTCGTTGACCAGCATCATCACGATGTCAGCCTTCTTGGCGGCCTCGGCCACGGTATAGACCTCAAAGCCGTCCTTGCTGGCCTTGTCCCAGCTCTTGCCGGGGCGGACGCCGATGATGACGTTGCAGCCGGAGTCCCGCAGATTCTGGGCATGGGCGTGGCCCTGGGAGCCATAGCCGATGACGGCAATCACTTTGCCGTCCAGGTTGGAGATGTCGCAGTCAGATGCATAATACATCTTCGCATTCATGTCATAGCACGAACTCATAATTTGTCACCTGTTCTTTCCTTAAAATTTAAAAATCTATCCAAAAATGTGCTTATCGTACATTTACTGGCAGTTTTACAGCATCAGCTTGCCGTAGTCGTATTCGCCCTTTTCCTTCGTCTCGTCCCGCAGGGTGTACTGGCCCCGCTCCAGGGCCACCATGCCGGTGCGGGCCAGCTCCAGGATGCCGAACTCCTTCAGCAGGCCCTCGATGGCCTCGTCCTTGGACTCGGAGCCAATCACCGCCAGGGTGATGGTGCCCAGGGAAACGTCAATGATATTGGCCCGGAAGATGTTAGCGATTTGAATGACCTCATTGCGGATTTCGCGGGTCTCCGCCTTCACCTTAATCAGCACCAGCTCCCGGCGGATGGAGCGGCCTCTGTCCAGCAGCTTCACCGAGTGGACGGGGAACAGCTTCCCTAGCTGGCTGATGAGCTGCTTGATTTGCTGGTCGTTGGCGAACACCTCGATGGTGATACGGGAGACGTTGGGGTCGTCCGTGGTACCCACGGCCAGGCTCTCGATGTTAAAGCCCTTGCGGGAGAACATCCGGGTCACCTGGCTCAGGACACCGGCGGAGTTGTCCACCCGGACGGACAGGGTCTGACGGGTCGGTTGGGTCGCTTGCATAGTCATTCCCCTCCTTTAATCCAACAGGAAATTGGTGACCGGGCTGGTGCCCCCCACCATGGGATGTACCATCTCGTCAATGTCCAGCACAGCGTCAATGACCACTGCGTGGCCATAGTCCAGCGCCTCCTGGAAGGCCTTTTCAAACTCCGCCTGGGTGGTGACCCGATAGCCGCGGATGCCGTAGGCCTCCGCCAGCTTGACGAAGTCTGGGCCACGGTCCAGGGTGGTGGCGCTGTAGCGGTGGTCATAAATCAGGCTCTGCCACTGGCGCACCATGCCCAGGGTGCCGTTGTCAAAGATGATGGTGATAACGGGGATGTCATAGTACTGCACCGTAGCCATCTCGTGGCAGTTCATGCGGAAGCAGCCGTCGCCGGTGGTATGCACCACCACCTGGTCGGGCATACCCACCTTCGCGCCGAAGGCCGCGCCGTAGCCGAAGCCCATGGTGCCGAAGCCACCGCTGGTCAGCAGCTGGCCGGGCCGGTTGAAGTGATAATACTGGGCCGACCACATCTGATGCTGGCCCACGTCGGTGGCGATGATGGCGTTGCCGCCGGTCAGGCGGGACACCGTCTCCAGGATCTCCCGGGGCTGCAGGCGTCCGTCCTCCGTTGGCTTCGGCTCCGGCTCCTTCAGGCTCAGCACGGCGTTCCGCCAGGCGGAGAAGTCATACTCCCGAAGCATAATGCGCTCGTTCAGCAGCTCCAGCACCCGGCGGGCATCGCCGATGATGTGATGGGCGGTCTGCACGTTCTTGCCGATTTCTGCCCGGTCAATATCAATGTGGACAATTTTGGCGTTGGGGGCGAAGCTGCCCACATCGCAGGTCACACGGTCAGAGAACCGGCAGCCGATGGCAATCAGCAGGTCGCAGTCATGGCTGGCCACGTTGGAGGCGTGGGAGCCGTGCATCCCGATCATGCCGGTGAACAGGGGATGGTTGCCGGGGCAGGCGCCGCCGCCCATGATAGTGGAGGTGACAGGGGCCCCCAGCTTTTCCATAAACTTCCGGAACTCCGGCACCGCGCCTTTGGAGCGGATGACGCCGCCGCCCACCAGAACCAGGGGCCGGGTGGCGTGATCCAGCATATCCACCAGCTGATTCACGTCGTCATGGTCCGGCTCAAACTCCTTGAACTCGTAGTTGTCCCGGGCCATCAGCTTGGCCAGACGGCCATAGCGGTGATGCTCACTGAGGGGCAGGGGGCGGAAGTCCGTCAGTTCCGTGGTGACATTCTTCAAAATATCGATCAGCACCGGGCCGGGGCGGCCGGAGCGGGCAATGGCGAAGCCTTCCCGGATGATGTCTACCAGGTCGTTCACGTCCCGCACCAGGTAGTTGCACTTGGTGATGGGCATGGTGATGCCGGTGATGTCCACCTCCTGGAAGGAGTCCTTGCCGATGAGGTTCTCGCCCACGTTCACGGTGATGAACACAACGGGGGAGGAGTCCATATAGGCGGTGGCGATGCCGGTGACCAGGTTGGTGGCGCCGGGGCCGGAGGTGGCGAAGCAGACGCCCACCTTGCCGGTGCTGCGGGCGTAGCCGTCCGCCGCGTGAGACGCGCCCTGCTCGTGGGTGGTCAGGATGTGGCGGATTTTCTTGCTGTAGCCGTGCAGCTCAAATTCGTCGTAGATGTTGAGAATGGTGCCGCCAGGGTAGCCGAAGACAGTATCGACGCCCTGCTCCAGCAGACACTCCATCACGACCTGAGATGCTGTCATTTTCATAGATGGGTTACCTCCAAACGATATGTATGATAGGGCAGGCGGCGGCAGCGCTCTCACTCTGCCAGCCGCAGTTCCGGCGCGGGAGGGAAGCCTTTGCGCGCCGGAGGGGGTTCAGTCGCGGGAAAGGGCAGGAAAAAAGCCCCGTCCCGCCATAGGACGAAGCTGAAACTCCGTGGTACCACCTAAATTCATGAAACTGCACTTCAGAGCACTCCCATGCACTCGTTCCCTGGTAACGGAGGGGCGCCGTCTCCGCTTACTGGGCCGGAAAACCGGCGGTTGGGCGGGGCCGCTCGTGGGTGACTTCCAGACGGGACCTTGGAAGCGCTTGCAGCAAAACGCGCTCTCTCTGTGCCGCGGTGCAGGTCTGACTTTCCCAGTCGCTGCGTTTGAACGTGCTTATAATCATATCAGCCGTTGGCCGTTTTGTCAAGCGTTTTGATTCAAAATCAGGGGGATTTTCCGCCGATTTTACAAAAAACATGGGACTGTCGTGCTACATATTGACAAAAGCCGCAGTTTTGAGCAACAAACTGTTGCCTTGACTTTAGCGGCAAAAAGCGGTAAAGTGTAAAGGTCTCGTTGACAAAAACGGAGCTTGCCTATATAATCGAACCATATTATTATCCCTTTTGCTCTGCCCTGCTCTACCATCATTGTAGGGGCGGCCCCGGGGCGCCCCGGCAAAAAGGGCCGGGGGTGGGGGGGCCCCCGGCCCCCCCCCAACCGGTGTTTTAAAAAATGGCAGGGGGT
>JAJQBR010000102.1:0-17253 GCA_021203185.1 Clostridiales bacterium | reverse complement strand
TTGGAGGCGCCGTGCCCCCCCTCCTGGGTGGGGCGGGCGGGGCCGCCCGCTTAACCGTGCCGGGGGGGGGGGGCGCCCCGGGGCCGCCCCTACAGGCTATGTTAAAACATGGCAAGGGCTTTTTCTGAGCGATGCAAATGGGCATCCATATAAAACAGGAGAGAGTTTCTGCTATGAAAAAAATCGCCTTTGTGGGCCTGGGACTGATCGGCGGCTCCCTGGCCATGGCCCTAAAGGGCTTTGAGGACTTCCAGCGCCTGGGGGTGGTGCGCCGCCAGGCCACGGCGGATTACGCCCTGTCCCACGACGTGGTGGACGCCGTCACCCTGGACCCGGCGGAGGTTCTGCCCCAGGCGGACGTGACCGCTTTGTGCATGGACCCCCGGCAGATCGTGGACTACATGAAGCGCAACCGGGACCTGTTCCAGCCGGGCAGTCTGGTGGTGGACGTGTGCGGCATCAAGACCGCCATTATGAAGGGGGCCGAGGCCCTGCCGGAGACGGTGGACTTCATCGGCTGTCACCCCATGGCTGGCACCGAGTTTTCCGGCATCGAACACGCTTTCCCCACCATGTTCCGGGACGCCCACTTCATCATGACCCCCAGGGCCACCAGCACACCGGAACACATCGCCCTGGTGCGCCGGATGGCTAAATACCTGGGCTGCAAGGACATCATCACCACCACCCCGGAGAAGCACGACAGCATCATCGCCTACACCAGCCAGTTGATGCACGTAGTCGCCGCCGCCGTCTGCGACGACGTAGACCTGTTCCAGTGCCGGGGCTTCGAGGGGGGCAGCTTCCGGGACGTGACCCGTGTGGCGGCGCTGGACGTGGATATGTGGACCGAGCTGTTCACCATGAACGCTCCCGCCCTCTCCGAGGTGCTGCGGCGGATGGAGGACAACCTCCACGCCTATCGGGTGGCCGTGGAGAACCGGGACGTGGAGCGCATCCACGCCAAGCTGACCTATTCCAGCGAGCGCAAGCGCCGGATGAACCTGCCGGGGCCGGGACAGTTCTCCCTGGACGAGATGGAAATTTCCCGGGACAGTTTGGAACAGTAAGGCGAAAAATCGTGTAATTATGACCAATACAGTGTCTTAAAATCATGATTAGAGAGGAGTTAAAAAATGTCTTTATTCGGGCGGAAAGAAAAGCAGGAAATAGAACGCATGAGAGCACAGATGAGCCCTCAGCAACTTGAAGCTGTTGACTTGTCAAAGCAAATTGCAGAATTAAAGCAAGAATTAGAATCTGTTCGAGCACAAAGCCGTAAAGAATCTGAACACCTTGAGCAGTTGAAACAACAGGTGGTAGAAACCGACGAAACGATTCTACTGCAATCATTTGGAATGTACACTCCACATTATAGTTATTCCACATCTGATGAGTATAAGGCAAAAATTAAAGAAGTACGCGATAAGCAGAAAGCGATGATAAAGGCAGAAACTGCTGCCACTGGTAGCACGAATTGGAAAGTGAACGATAGCGCGTCAGCGGGTAAGAAAATGGTTAAGGATATGCAAAAGCTTTTGCTCCGTGCCTTCAACGCAGAATGTGACGATGTTATAGAACATGTTCGATTCAATAATATTGCCGCTTGTGAAAAAAGGATTTATAACTCCGCAAATGCGATATCAAAACTTGGTTCTATGATGAGCATTTCCATTTCTCACGGTTACGTAAAATTGAAAATAAATGAACTCCATTTGATGCACGAATACCAAGTAAAAAAGCAAGAGGAAAAAGAGGCAGCAAAGGAGTTGCGGCAACGCCAACGGGAAGAGGCCAAGGCTGCCAAGGAATTAGAGGAAGCGAAAAAGAAGTTAGAGAAAGAACAAGCCCACTACCAAAACGAATTGTCCCGCCTTGATGTAAAAATCAAGGCGGCAAAAACCGATGAGGATAGGGCTGCTCTTCTTGCAAAGAAGAAAGAACTTGAAACGCACCTTGAAGAAATAGATAAACAGATAGCAGATGTTGATTACCGTAAGGCAAACCAGCGAGCGGGTTATGTTTATATCATCTCGAACATTGGCGCTTTTGGCGAAGGAGTTTATAAAATCGGCATGACTCGACGCCTAGACCCGATGGACCGCGTGGATGAACTTGGAGATGCTTCTGTTCCGTTTAATTTCGATGTTCACGCCTTAATCTTTTCGGAAGATGCCCCCCGACTAGAAGCCGCGCTTCACAATGCTTTCGCTGACCGGAAACTGAATTTTGTCAACCAACGGAGAGAGTTTTTCCGGGTTTCTCTTGATGAGATAAAAAAGGTCGTGCAAGAAAATTATGACAAAACTGTTGAGTTTGTTGATGTTGCTCCGGCAGAGCAATACCGCGAATCCCTATTGATGCAGAAAGCAGCAGACAACATGAAGTCCTAGACCGGTGACTCTTTGTGTAATTATGACCATTTTGTAAAAACGAATGGAAAACCCGCTGTTTTTTCTGTGAAATTTGGGTAAAGTCGAAGTTGACGGGGCGGTTCTGAACAGGTACAATAGAGGATAGAATGAAGAGGCAAGGAAGCCGTGTGCTTTCCTGCCTCTTCTTTTGCGTTTAGCCCTATGTTTGAGAGAGGAAATGAGATGGAGAGAATCATCGAACACGCCGGGCGCATCAACGACCAGTTGCAGCGCTACGGCGTCAAGTTTGGCATTTATAAAAACGGGACCTTTCAGGAGCGGCTGTTCCCCTTCGACCCCATCCCCCGTGTCATCACGGCGGCGGAGTTCGATGAGCTGAACCGGGGCCTGGTGCAGCGGGTCAACGCCCTGAACCTGTTCCTGCGGGACGTGTACGGCAAAAAGCAGATCATCCTGGACGGAGTGGTGCCGGAGGACTTCGTGTTCGCCGGGTCCGGCTACCTGCCCCAGTGCGAGGGCATCACGCCCCCAAGGGCATTTACAGCCACATCTCCGGCATCGACCTGGTGCAGGCTAAGGACGGGGGCTGGTTCATCCTGGAGGACAACCTGCGCATCCCTTCCGGGGCCAGCTATCCCCTGATTGCCCGCGGGCTGTGCCGCCGGTGCAGCCCGGAAACCTTCCGGGAGACCCCCATCGTGGACAACCGCAACTACGGCGCGCTGCTGAAAGCCGTCATGGACAACGTGAATGTGGGCGGCCTGAACGTCATTTTCACGCCGGGCCGGTACAACGCCGCCTATTTTGAACACAGCTATCTGGCCGAGCAGACCGGCTCCGTGCTGGCCGAGTGCGGCGAGCTGTTCGTGGAGAACAACGTGGTCTACTACCTGGGTACCCGCGGCCACAAGGAACGGGTGGGCGCCATCTATCGGCGCATCTCCGATGAGTACCTGGATCCCACCGCCTTCCTGCCGGAGAGCCTCATCGGGATTCCCGGCGTCATGGACGCTTATCGGGCAGGCAACGTGGCCCTCATCAATGCCCCCGGCAACGGCGTGGCCGACGACAAGGGCATTTATTACTTCGTCCCCAAAATGATCGAGTACTACCTCCACGAGACCCCCATCCTCCACAACGCCCCCACCTACCTGCCCTTCTATCAGGAGGATCGGGAGTATGTGCTGGCGAATCTGGAAAAGCTGGTGGTCAAGGACGTGGCGGAGGCCGGCGGCTACGGCGTGGTCTTTGGCCGGGACATGGACGAGGCCCAGCTGGAGCGGTTCCGGCAGACCATCCGCACCGAACCCCGGCGATTCATCGCCCAGGAGGTCATTGACTTCAAGGATTTGCCCATCATGGAGGGCGAAGAGCGGGTGGAGCGGAAGGCCGACCTGCGGGTGTTTGTCCTCAGCGGCGAGGAGACCATCGTCTGGCCCTCCGGCCTGACCCGGTTCAGCCGCAACCCAGACAGCTTCGTTGTCAACAGTTCCCAGGGAGGAGGTTTTAAAGACACATGGGTACTCTCTCGCTGAGCAAGGCCGGCCGCCTGTTCTGGCTGGGCCGCTACACCGAACGGGTGTATACATCGCTGAAAAACACCCGCCCCATCTACGACTGCTACGTGGACGGGACGGAATATGACTACGGAGGGTATTGTACCGCCATTGGCATCCCCAACCGGTACACCTCTACCGAGGACTTCTGTCTCCGCTACCTGGGGGACAGGAGCAGTTCCTGCTCCCTGGTGTCGCTGCTGAACGCGGCCTACGACAACGCCATCGTCCTGCGAGACACCATCGGCACCGACACCTTCAGTTACATCCAGCTGGCCTGCAACGCCATGGAAAAAGCCCTGGTCAGCTCCCATCCGGAGATGGAACTCCAGTGGGTGATGGACGACATCATGGCCTTCCGGGGCAGTGCGGAGTACAGCCTGATGGACGAGAGCAGCCGCACCATCCTGCGCACCGGGGCCAACCTGGAGCGGCTGGATCTATACCTCCGGCTGGATTATCCCCCCGACGTGTGCCGGGTGGAGTGCGAACGGCTCATCAACCGGGTGTATAAAATCCCGCTGACGCCGGATCAGACCAATCTGGGTCTGCTTATCGACTCCGTGCTGGACGAGACCAAGCCGGAGTTGTCCCCCTTCGAGCTGCTGCGCTGCGTGGAGGGGCTGTTCCCGGAAGTGTAAAAACTGGCTGTCCCGTTCACTCAGCCTGATGAATATTTTAGCTCTTAGCTCCTAGCTGTTAGCCATTAGCTTTATAGTGCTTGGCATTATGTGCTACGCTTACCGTTTGCGTTTCTTCACAAACGGGTGGCCTTGCTCTCAGCCTCCTTTTTGGCTGTTCGCTTTAGACCGGTAGCACCTAACTAACAGCTAACGGCTAATAGCTAATAGCTTATCACAACGCGGCTGATTCACGGGATAGTTAGAATTAAAAATCCCCTGCGCCAACGGTGCCGCAGCCGCTCCCCTGCGCTGCCGTCGGCGCACAGAAGGAGACGGTTCCCTTGAGACGCTATCACTACGAATTTCAAACCACCCTGGACTTCACCGCCCCCGTGACCCGCCATTACGTGGTCCTCCGCTGCCTGCCGGGGTCCGACCCGGCCCAGCGGGTGGTTCGCTGCGGCGTGACCACCAACCCGCAGCTCTCCCTCTATTGCAGCCGGGACGGGTTCGGCAACCGGTTGCTGTCCGGCAGCTATGCCCCGGCCCACGACCACTTCTCCTATCGGGCGGCGGGCATCGTGGAAAACGACAGCACCCAGCTCCCCCGGAGCCAGGCCCACCCCATGTACCGACATCCGGGCCTGCTGACCCGGCCCGATGAGGCGCTGCTGGACTTCGCCGCCAGTCAGAACACTGCTGACCCGGAGGAACTGGCTGCCGCCGTCCACGCTCACTTTCGGTACACCCCCGGCGTGACCGGCCCCGCCACCACTGCGGCGGAGAGCTTTCAGCTGGGCCAGGGCGTCTGCCAGGATTACGCCCAAACGCTGCTGATACTCTGCCGGTTGAAGGGCCTCGCCGCCCGGTACTGCATGGGCATCACCGAGGGGGAGGGTGTCACCCACGCCTGGGTGGAGGTTCACAAAGATGACCAGTGGCTGGGGCTGGACCCCACCCGCGCCTGCCGGGTGGACGAGACCTATTTACGCTTCGCCGTAGGGCGGGACGCCCAGGACTGCCCCGTGGATCGGGGCGTCTTTCAGGGAGTCACGGGTCAGACGGTGACGGTGTTGGCCTCCATGCACTTGGAATAACCCAAAATCCTCTTTCGCCGGTAAAAGGTACTGCCTTTTACCGGCGTAAAGTGCTGTTTGGGGCGATTTTTCCCTTGACGGGCGGGGAAAGATGAGGGATAATAATTATGTATTGCTTTACAAGCTGCTTGCAGGAGGCTTTGCCTCTTTTTTATGATTTAAGGCGTAAGAATTTTGACGCAAAGGAGCATCACCCATGACACAGACGGTCGTCTCCGTTCAACTGCCCGTGCAGGAGTCGTTGGAGATCCAGAAAAACCGTATCACCCCCGCGCCGGAGCGGGACAGCGGAAAACGTATTTGCATTGTCACCGGCATCCACGGCGACGAACTGGAGGGGCAGTACCTGGCCTACCGGCTGAACCGGGAACTGGCCGCCCACCCGGAGCTGCTCACCGCCACAGTGGACATCTACCCCGCCATCAATCCGCTGGGCATCAACTCCATCACCAGGGGCATCCCCCTCTTTGACCTGGACATGAACCGGGTCTTTCCCGGCGACCCCAACGGGGCCATGGTGGAACACGTGGCCTGCGAGGTGGTGGAGGACATCAAGGGGGCGGACATTGCCATCGACGTCCACGCCAGCAACATCTTCCTGACCGAGCTGCCCCAGGTGCGCATCTCCGAGGAGACCGCCCCCCGGCTGGTGCCGCTGGCGCGGGAGCTGAACATCGACTTCATCTGGGTTCACGCCGCCGCCACTGTGCTGGAATCCACCCTGGCCCACTCCCTGAACAGCGCCGGGACGGACTGCCTGGTGGTGGAGATGGGCGTGGGGATGCGCTTGACCCGCAGCTACGGCGACCAGCTGCTGGACGGCATTCTGAACCTGATGCGCACCCAGGGAATGTGGCTGGGCGAACCCCCCGCCCCCCGCAAACCCATCATTGGCCGGGATGAGGTGGCGTTTTTAAACGCCGGATCCGCAGGCATTTTCATCCCGGAGGTGCGTCACAACCATATGGTGGAAAAAGGGCAGCTGCTGGGCGTGGTGGCCGACCCTCTGACCGGCCAGGACAAGGAGCTTGTCACCGCGCCGGAGGCGGGACTGCTGTTCACCCTGCGGGACTACCCGGTGGTTTACCCCGGCAGTCTGCTGGGCCGCATTTTGACGGGAGGGTTTGAACGATGAGGCAGGAGACGCTTTTCACCCTGGACACCCCCTACCGCCAGAGCCTGGCGGTGACAGGTTTCCGCTTCGGCCAGGGATCCAAATCCTGCGCCATTGTGGGCGCGCTCCGGGGCAACGAGGTTCAACAGATGTACGTCTGCTCCCAACTGGTGCGGGCCATGAAAAAGCTGGAGGAGCAGGGGGCCATCAACAGCGACCGGGAGATTTTGGTGGTTCCCTCGGTGAACCACTTCTCCATGAACGTGGGCAGCCGGTTCTGGGCTATGGACAACACCGACATCAACCGGATGTTTCCCGGCTACGACCAGGGGGAGACCACCCAGCGCATCGCCGATTCTCTGTTCAAGTCCGTCCAGGATTACGAGTACGGCATCCATTTTGCCAGCTTTTACATCCCCGGCGACTTCGTCCCCCACGTGCGCATCATGCACACCGGCTACGAAAACGCCTCTCTTGCCAACCTGTTCGGCCTGCCCTATGTGGTGGTGCGCAATCCCAGGCCCATCGACACCACCACCCTCAACTACAACTGGCAGATCTGGGGCACCAACGCCTTCTCCGTCTACACCAGAGAAACTGACGCCATCGACCCCGCCAGCGCGCAGATGGCGGTCAGCGCCGTGCTGCGCTTCCTGTCCAGAGTTGGGGTGCTGCGCTATCAGTGCCACAATGGCTACATGGCCTCCACCCTCCAGGAGGAGGAACTGGCCAATGTGCTGACCACTCAAGGAGGTCTGTTCCACCGGCTGAAAGGTCCCGGCGACGTGGTGGAGTACGGCCAGCCCATGGGCCTGGTGCTGGATCCCCTGACCGGGGAGGAAAAGGAGCAAATCCTCGCTCCCACCAGCGGCACCATCTTCTTCGCCGCCAAAAACCCCCTTATCACCCAACACACCATCGCCTTCCGGGTCATCCGGCGGATGCACTGAGGAGATACGCCATGCCAGAGGTCATTTTAGTGGATTTCCAGGACCGCCCCCTGGGTACAATGGAAAAAATGGAAGCCCACCGCCAGCAGAAGCTCCACCGGGCCTTTTCCGTCTTTCTCTGCCGGGGAGACCAGGTGCTGCTGCAAAAGCGGGCCTCCCACAAGTACCACTGCGGCGGCTTGTGGACCAACACCTGCTGCTCCCACCCCCAGCCGGGGGAGACGGTGCCGGAGGCCGCCCGCCGCCGTCTGGCGGAGGAGCTGGGAATCACCCAGTCCCCCGCGCTGGAGGAGGTGGACGTGTTTTTCTACCGCTGTCCCTTCCCCAACGGCCTGACGGAGTTCGAGTGCGACCACGTCCTGCTGGGGGAGTATAACGGCGCATACACCCCCGACCCGTCGGAAGTGGAGGATATGGCGTGGGTCAGCGTTTCCCAGTTGGAGGCCGATTTATTGGAACACCCGGAGGCGTACACCCCCTGGTTCCTGATTTGTGCGCCAAAGGTGTTTGCCGCCCTGCGCCGGAGGGCGGAACCGTGAAGGTGCTGTTTTTGGACATCGACGGGGTGCTGATCTCCGAGCGGAGCTTCTGGCAGGCCCAGCTTTGCCACAAGGAGCAGGCGGTGCTGGATCGGCGGGCGCTGCTGGCCCTGAAAAAGCTGGTGGAGCAGACCGGAGCCAGGGTGGTTATCACCTCGTCCTGGCGGAATCTGCCGGACGAGCCGCCCTCCCGGCCCTACCTGGACTTGCAGACCCGGCTGGCCCACAACGGCACTCCGGTCTACAGCCAGACCCCCTGTTTGGAGAGCCGTACCCTGGACCGCAGCGACGAGATCGCCGCCTGGCTGGAGGAACACCCGGCGGAGTGGTTCGCCGTCATCGATGACAACGACCGCTTTGCCAACCGGCCGGAAATCCGCGCCCGGTGGATTCCGGTCAACTGCCGGTACGGACTGTGTATGAAGGACGTTGAAAAGGCTGCAGCGCTGCCGTAAGGCATATTTGTCCCCGGAGGGACATACCCTGTACCATCACGCGAGGAGGTACAGGCCATGCCATTTGAACCCAGAGAAAGTCCCATGAAGCCCCCGCACCACATCGTACTGGAAGAGCGGGCTGCGCTGTCCGTCTCCGGCGTGGAGGAGGTGGAGAGCTTCGATGAGAACACCATCTGCCTCTCCACCTGTCAGGGGGACCTGGTGATTCGGGGCCAGGAACTGCACATCGAAAAACTCAGCCTGGACGGAGGCGACTTGAAGGTGGCGGGAACCATCGACTCCCTGACCTACGAGGAACCCACCGTTCGGGGCGGCCTGCTGGCCCGGCTCCTGCGCTGAGATGGAGGTGGATGTCACCGCCCAGGCCCTGTCCCTGGCCGGGTCTCTGGCGCTGGGCGCAGCGCTGGGGATGGTTTACGACCTGTTCCGGGTGCTGCGGGTGCGCGCTCCCCTGCCCGGCCTGGGCGGCGCGCTGGACGTGCTGTTCTGGGCCGTGGCCACCGCGACGCTGTTCGTCTGGTCGGTGGTCTCCGGCGGCGGCGTGGTGCGCATCTACATCGCCCTGGGCCTGCTGGCGGGCTGTTGGGCTTATTTCCGGCTGCTCAGCCGCCGGTTTCTGGTGCTGGCCTACCGTTTGGCGGACATTTGTGCGCTCGTTGCGCACATTTTGCTGCTGCCGGTGAAATTGCTCCGCACCGCCGGAAAAAAAGTGAAAAAAATTTTTAAAAATCCCTTTCATTATGGCCGAACATGGTATAAAATAGAATCACTATGGAAGAATGACACATTCCGCCGCCACCGGACGGAGGAGGAAGGAGATAAACCGCGTGAAAACCACAAGAGCCAGCCTGATCACCAAATGCGTGATTCTGATTTTAATCGTTTACCTCTCCATCACCCTCCTGAACGTCAGGAGCAAGCTCCAGGACGCCAACGACGACTACGCCGATCTCCAGGCCCAGGTGACCGCCCAGGCAGCGGAAAACGCCGCCCTGGAAGAACGCCTGGAAAACCGGGACGACTCTGATACCGTCCTGACCATCGCCAAGGAGAAGCTGGGGCTGGTGGAGGAGGGAGAGGTCGTCTTCTACAGCGCCACCGACTGACGGCGTTTTAGCTATTGGCTTTTAGCTCTTAGCTTGGTGGTTCTTCGTTTATGGATCTACGCTTTTTTGCTTGTAGTGCCTGACGAAGGGCTAACAGCCAGCAGCGATTGGTTTTATGCCAACAGCTCAAAACGTTGTCAACGAAAAGAGAGAAAAACCGCAGGAGGAAACAGAGCAGGGTATGGAGTTAGAAATTGGAGCCATTTTAGATGGTAAAGTCACCGGCATCACCAAGTTTGGCGCATTTGTGGCGCTGCCCGGAGGTCGTTCCGGGCTGGTCCACATTTCCGAGGTCGCCTATTCTTACGTCAATGATGTCAACGAGTTCCTGACGGTGGGTCAGGAGGTCAAGGTCAAGGTCATCGGCATGGAGGGGAACAGCCGCATCAACCTCTCCATCAAGCAGACCCTGCCCCCTCCGCCCCGCCAGCCGCGTCCCGCCAACCGTGGCAATAACCGCAGCGGGGAAGGACACAGCGGCGAAGGCCGCAGCAATGGGGGCGACTACCATCGAAACCGAAACGGCCAGCAGGAACGCTCCGGCGGCAACAACCGTTCCGGCGCGCCGCGCAAGACCGGCCCCAAGGAACCCCAGACCTTTGACGACATGGTGAAACAGTATATGTCCGAGTCCGAGACTAAGCTCTCCCAGCTGAACCGGGGCGAGCGGGGCGGAGGTCGCCGCCGCCGCAGCCGGGGCTGATATTGTTTCCCCCTAAAACGTACATACGCGCCCGAACAGGCCGAGAGCAGGTCTGTTCGGGCGCGTTTTGGCGTTTGGAGTGCGTTATTTGCGGTTTTCGGCGTTATTGCGCCTTCTCAAAGGCCACCACGCCGCAGGCATAGGGGTGGTCGCAAAACTTCACTGTTTTCCCCACCGTTTGGTAGCGGAGCAGCTTCACGATGATCAGCGCGTCGCCGCCCCCTGCGATCAGCATGACCACCGCCAGCATCTGCATCAGCATGGAACCCAGACACACGGAGAGCGCCGACAGCCCGAATCCCAGCACCAGCGTCGGCATGGTGCCACCCAGGAGGTACTGCCCCTTCGTCAGCGGCTCCGCACAGGTGCAGTAGGGCGTGAGATACTTTACTATAAATCCAAACTCAACGGTACGAAAATGGTTTTTCGCGCAGATGCCCCAGGTCAGCCCGTGAAGGCCCTCATGCGCCACGGTCAAAACCAGAATCATCACGATCCACAGCAGCAAATCCATCATTGAGACTTCAAGCGCCCCGCTGGGGCAGGTCATAAAGAACAGGAACAGCGACGCCGCCGCAAAGGGCAGCATCAGCAGCAGGCCGAAAATGTTCGACTGTACAATGCCAACCGTCAGATCTCTTCTGGTGTAGCCGGACTGTTCCATCTGTTGGCAGAGCAGGGAAAACTGCTCCGCCCGCTTCTGCTCTGCGGGGCTTAATTCCCGCTCTTTTTCCTTTTTCATGGGCGTTTCACTCCATTTCGCTGGCGTGTTTCATGCAATTTCCCTCCGGCGTCACTCCAGCAGCGCCGCAAGCGCGGCCTGTACCGCCGCCTCGTCCAGTTCCTCCGAGAACCAGAGAGCCGCCACCTGCCGTCCCTGGACGACGATGACCGCGTCCGAGTGGGCGGCTCGAATTTCCTCCGCCGCCTGAGACGCGAGACCAGCGGTCAGGCAGCGGTCATACTGGCAGTTCAGCCGCAGTTCCTCCCACTCCTCCCGGTAGGTGCTGCGGGATACCAGCAGGGAACCGTCCTTATCGTACTCGGCGGAGACGAAGGTCAGGTCGTCCAGCCCCAGGTTCTCCGCCCGCACCACGTCGGTGAGGCTGCCCCGCCAGGAGGCGCTGCCCGCGCTATAGCGCTGGCTGTCCGGCAGAGCCAGGGGCAGCAGCTGGGAAATCAGCAGAACACACCCCACCACCAGGGCCAGCAGGCTCTGTCCGGTGAAGCCTGTCCACTTTCGCCACCCCCGGCGGCCCAGCAGCAGAACGAGCAAAGCGACGGCCAGCACCCCGCAGGCCCACGCCAGCGGCAGTTGATCCAGCACCAACGCAACCAGCAGCAACACCACCCACAGGTAAAACCCCGCCTGCAACGCGGAGCGCACCCATGCGGGGCCGGTGCGGAGTTTCCCCTTCCAGGGGACTATCTGGCGCAGCAGTACCCACGCCGCCCACAGGCCCCCGCCAATCAGCAACGGGAACCGGCTCAAAAACAGCAGCGCGGCGGCGTTGCCCAGATACCAGGTCGAGGAAAACCAGCTCCACTGCCACGACAGCAGCGCAGCCAAAGCCACCGCTGCCAGCGACAGCACGCCTCTGGCCCGCCAGCGGCGGCGGTTCTCCGCCGGGTCATTTTCCGGCTCAGGGCAGCGGCAGGGCTGGGAGACGTACACATCCACGCCGTTGACGGTTCCCACCGGCGACCACCCCAGCCGCTCCCGGCGCTCCACGGTCTCCCGCAGCTGGTTCTCGTCCCGGAGCAGCGGCGCGACATCCGTATCGTAGTGGAGTTCGGTTCGCTCCGTGGGCCGGAACCGGGCAAAAAAGCAGTTTCCGTCCCCCGTCTCGGCCAGCTCCCAGCCCTGTTCCGCCAGCCGGTTCAGCCGCTGTCGCAGCGCCAGGTAGTCGCCGCTGGGCAGGAAAATCCACTTCAAACGGCTGTTTTTCAAATTCACGCGCCTCGTTTCCCGCTGCCGGAGCAGCGTTTTTTTGTATCATCATACGCCGGGGGGGTTCCCCTTGTCAAGCCGATTAAAATGAAACGTTTTTAAACCTTTTCGCGGAAACAGCAACGCCCCACAAGCGCACAAAAAAGCCCCGGCAAAACCGGAGCTTTTTCGTGGGAACCGGGCGTCGTACCTCACCCGGCCCCCATGCGGCAAGAGGGGATGATCGTTTTCCCAGGTATGTGAGAGGCATACTGGAAGCGAAAAGAAAGGCGTCAACGTTCGTTTGGAACATCGACGCCCTTGCCCTTCTATGAGGTACAGTATACTCCCTTTTCTCAAAAAGTCAAGTCTTTTTTTCGTGGTCAGCAGAACTCAATTTCTCCCGGCTCCATCCGCTTCACCCGGGCAAGGGACTCCACCCGGACGCCCCTGGCGCGGATGCGCTCGCCGCCGGGCTGAAACGCCTTCTCCACGGCGATGCCCGCCCCCACCAGGGTGGCGCCGGACTGCTCCACCAGGTCAATCAGCCCCTCCAGGGCCGCGCCGTTGGCCAGGAAGTCGTCGATGAGCAGCACCTTGTCCTCCGGGCGGAGGAACTGCTTGGAGACGATGACCGTGCTGACGTTGCCGTGGGTGAAGGACTTGACGGTGGTGGAGTAGACCTCCCCGGCGATGTTCCGGGTGCGGGACTTTTTGGCGAAGATCACCGGGCAGTTGAACTGCTCCGCCGTCACACAGGCAATGCCAATGCCGCTGGCTTCGATGGTCAGAATCTTGGTCACGTTTTCCGCCCCGAAGAGCCTGGCCCACTCCTTGCCCATCTCTTCAAACAGGCCCACGTCCATCTGGTGGTTCAGGAACCGGTCTACCTTCAGCACCTGGCCGTCCTCCACCACGCCGTCCCTGCGGATGCGCTCCTCCAGCAGCTTCATGTGCATCTGTCCCCTCTCAGCATGGGCGGACATTCCACCCCGGCTCATATTGTGAATATTTTAACATATTCCCTGCCGGGTGACAAGCCCCAATGCAAATTTTCTGCGCAGACTTGTAAACCGCAGTTTTACTCACGGTAAATCAGCCGCCGCTTTTCAGCCGCAGCTCGCCCATCAGCTTCCAGGCGTAATCGCAATAAGCCTGTTCGTAGGGCGCGAGGGCTTCATAGGGGCAGATGCGGGGATCCTGGCGGAGGGCAGGCTTTCGCACGGCGCCATAGGACCAGTTGTGGTAGAGATAGTAGCGGAGCCACCGCAGATGCTCGATTTTCCGGTATTCGTCCAGGCGGACGGGATCCCGGATGTTGTCGCAATAGATGGCGTAGGCCCGGGCCAGTGTGTCCGCCGACAACTCCGTCAGCGTCTCGTCCTCCAGCAAGATGCGTACCTTGACGAACAGATGCTCCGACGCGGCGATTTTTGACTGCCGCAGGTTGTCAGTGAGCTGATCCCAGTCCAGCGCGGTTTTGGGGTGGCTGCTGCGGTACAGGTTGTTCATGGAAATGGCCACCTGGTTCAAAGTGGTGCGGAGGACGTGTTCCGGGGTGTAGATGTCCGAGATGACGCCGAAGTGGGACACATCAGGGATGGGACGGGTACTCCGCAGGTCAATGCGCCCCTGAACGAGATAGTACCGACGCAGGTGCCAGAAAATGTTCCAGCCCTTTTGCTCGTCGTCGTCACAGAGGATGATGCGGTCCGCGGAGGCCAAAAGTTCGTGGGCCGCAGCCCAGTCGGTGTCGTGGAAAAGCAAAGAATCTCTGTCCTCGGCTTCTCCCTCCATGCAGAAAGCCAGACCCAACTGGTTGTGCATCTGCAAAAACTGCTCTGCGTTCCCGAAAATGTGGTACGCCACATGGTGATCCGGGGAAAGGACGTTGGTGAGGATGGCGTATTTCAGCAGCGCCGTACCATAGTACCCAAAGCCGATGAGTACAATGCGCCGCTCCCGGCGCAGCAGCGGCTTCTGCCGCCAGTACTCCCTGGCGCAGCACTCGTAACAGTGGAAAAAGTGGATGTTGCCGGACAGCGTATCTTCTCCGTTGACCGTCCTGGCGTACACCTCCACCGGCAGCTCCGAGATGTTGACTGCCCTGGGGTCTACGCCAATGGCGTTTTCCTGCATGAAAAAGACGCTGCATTTGCTCCCCACGTTGCCCTTGAGCCGGGCGATGCGCGCCGGGGAGACGTTGGCAAACAAACAGGGATAGTCCGGCGCCTCCTCAATTCGGTTCCGGCTCTGACCGTAGATGATGACGGCCTGGTCGTCACCCTGCAAAATCTGCCGGGCCAGCAAGGTGGATTCGATGCCTGTGTCCGCGAAATAGTACCAGTTTTTTCGCCGCTGGAAGGACAGCCGCAGCAGTGGGAACCCCTCGCTGGCCAGGAAGGAGATCAGCGCGCTGACCAGTGTGACCAAAATACCGGTGGACAGCAGCACGAACACCGTGCCGATGGCCCGGCCCAGGGGCGTGACGGGCGCGGCGTCGCCGTACCCCACCGTGGTCAGGGTAGCCACAGAGTACCACAGGGCGTCGATAAAGGTGTTGATGGACGACGTTGGCTCCGGCTTTTCCACCCACATCAGCAGGAGCAGAAGGGAAATATAAATCAAAACCACCACCAGGACAACGGTGGTGAGGAACCGGCGTCTGCGCTTCATGGCTCTCTCCTTTTCGGCCGGGAAGGGACAACTTACAAAATCAGTATAGCCGATTTGCCGCCAAAACGCAACGTGGAATTGACATTTGCGCAAAAATCAGGTAAACTAAGACTCGCAAGGAAGCTGGACAGCCGCGTCCGGGGGGCGAAAGGCCCCCGGATGAGGAAAGTCCGGGCTCCGCAGGGCAAGGATAACGGGTAACGCCCGCCGAAGGCGACTTCAGGACAAGTGCAACAGAGAGATACCGCCGGCCCCCGGCCGGTAAGGGTGGAAAGGTGAGGTAAGAGCTCACCGGCGGACTGGGAACAGCTCCGTCCTGTAAACTCTATCCGGAGCAACACCGTGGGGGAACACATTGGTCGGCCCGGCCGTTCCCAGGAGGTGGCTGGAGCCTGGCGGCAACGTCAGGTCGAGATAGATGGCTGTCAAAACAGAACCCGGCTTATAGGCTTGCTTGCAAAAAAAGGACGGCATACAGCCGTCCTTTTTTGAGCCTGTCACAGCACGCAGCCTCTCAGCCCGCTTCTTCTTCCAGCCGCTCCGCGTGAACCTGAATTACCTTCCGCCCGGTCTGGCGCAGCCGTTCCACGGTGGTAGCGTTGGCCAGCTCGTCGGTGATAAGGGTCCAGGATCCCTCATAGGTGCAGCTGCCGTACTCGTTCTGGTGGGTGCTGCCGCTCATGATTTTGGTGTGGTCCGCCAGGATATACAGTTCCTTGGTGGTGCGGGTAATCATGGCCTCGTTGATGCCGATCTCCGTGGGGATGTCGTAGCGGAACTCCCCGTTCTCGTAGACGGCGGCGCAGCCCAAAAAGGTCTTGTCCGCCGTGATGTTCAGCAGATTGCGCATGACGTAATCGCCGATCATGACGTGGCTCCGCACCTCGCCGCCGGTCAGGGTCACGTTGACCCCCTTGGGGAACTGCATTCCCACGGCCCAGCCGTTGTTGGTCATGACAGTGACCCGCTGCCGCTCCACGTGTCCCAGCATATTCAGCGCCGTGCGGCTGCCGTTGATGAACAGGTGGTCTCCGTCCTCCACGAACTGGGCCGCGTATTTGGAGATCAGGTCCCGATACATGGAGATCTCCTCTTCTTTGGTCATCACATGGCGCTGGTTAACCACGGTGGCCCCGCCGTAAAACCGGCTGATGAGTTTTTGCTCCTCCAGATATTGCAGGTCCCGGCGAACTGTCATCAGGGAGATGTCGAATGTCTTTGCCAGGTCCTCCACCTTGACCTCGCCCTGCTCCCGAATCATTTGGAGGATACGGTTCTGCCGCTCATCCACGGACTTGCGATCTCGTTTCATGTTTTCAGCTCCTTCTCTCGATCTGCATCTCAATCTGCTGTCTGTCCTTCCGCCAGGAGGCCGGGCAGCTGGTTCAACGCTGTAACAAACGGCTCTGTCGTCCCCGCCGGGACGCCCTGGGGCCGATACCACAGGGCCTGCAAACCAGCCGCCTGTGCGCCGTGTACGTCCTTTTCCAGGCTGTCCCCCACAAAGAGACATTCCTCCGGGCGAACCCCGGCTTTCTCTACACAGAGGTCGAACAGTACCGGAGCGGGCTTCTCCGCCTGGGCCTCCTCGCTGGAGACCAGAAAGTCAATGCAGGGCAGCAGCCCCAGTCGCTCCAGCTTGACGAACTGCATCCGGGCGGTCATGTCCGTCCCCACGCCGATTTTCAGGCCCCGCGCTTTCAGCTGCCGCACCGTCTCCACCGCTCCGGGCGAGGGTTCCATCGCCGCCACGAGGGTATTCCAATACAGGTCGGACATCCCCAGGGCGTGGCCGATGGGTTTGCCCAGCCGCTCCAAAAGATTCTGATAGCGAATCAGCCGGTTGTGGATGGCGGCGCAGCTGCCCATGCGCCCTTTCAGCTCCTGGTTCGTGTCCCTGTGGAGCCGCCGAAATTCGTCGGGGGCAATGCCCAGCTCCCGCTGTGCGTAGTCCAGCACTGCGGCAAAGGCGACCCGGTGGGCGTCGTCGAAGCTGTACAGCGTGTTATCAATGTCGAAAATGATTACTTTTATCATAATAACACAGTCCGTCCCTTTTCGCAAGAAGTTATGGTTCTATGTCAAGAGTTGGGGTAGAGAAAAATAACACGGAATAATAGTGAAGC
>JAJQBR010000112.1 GCA_021203185.1 Clostridiales bacterium | reverse complement strand
CGCTCCGGGAAGATAGGTAACGCTCACATCTGGAAAGCTGTCTGTTCGTTGGAGCGGACAGCTTTTTTGCGTCAAAAAGAAGGCCAGGCAAAACCGCCTGGCCTTTTGCGTTTCACAGCTCCCCCAGCTCCAACAGAGGAACGACCAGCGTGAACCGGCTCCCCACCTGGAGGCGGCTGACCGCCTCGATGCTGCCTCCCTGCCGCTGGGCGATCCACCTGGCGATAGGGTGGTCAGCCCCTCCTCGGTATACTGCGCATAGAGGTTCTTTGAGGTGGAGCGTTTTGTGTCGCCACACATCTCATCCATGGGGATTAGCAAGAGATGCGGGGACAGGCACACCCGCCAAAGAGCCGGACCGGAAGGGAATCGCAGCGGTGCGGTTCCTTCCTCTTTTTTGTGTAGCAGCGCAAAAAACACGCCCACGGCCTGTGGACAGGAACCGGGGAAGCTGATACAATAGTGAGGAATAAAAAGGGACAAACCCATAGAAAAGGAGAACCAACCATGAGCATCTATTACGAACGAGCCAAAGCCCTCCGGGAAACCGTCTCCCCTCACTACAACTGCGCCCAGTCGGTGTTGCTGCCCTTCGCGGAGGAGGCGGGGCTGGATCGGGAGCTGGCGCTGAAACTTTCCTCCAACTTCGGCTCCGGCATGAAGTGCGGCAGCGTCTGCGGCGCCATCACCGGCGGGTTGATGGCGCTGGGCCTCTATGGGGTGGAGGACGGCAAAACCGTCGGAGCCTATTTCCGGCGGCTGCGGGCCAACCACGAAAACTGCATCGAGTGCGCCCAGCTGCTCAGGCTGGATCGGGACAAGGGCAACACCAACCAAAAGGCCCACTGTGACGGCATGGTGTACGAGTGCGTCGCCCTGGTGGAGGAAATTCTGCGGGAGCAGGGGAAAATCGGTGATTAGTGGCTGGTGAGAGAGGTTAGTCATGGGTCAACGAGAACCAGAGAAGGTAAACAGGTACGCAAAAGACGCTGAGCAGCGACGGATGGCTCGGAAAGAACCGTTTCATGGGGAGACCTCGTTTCGGAGCTTTGAGGCCCATAGTAACAGCGCTTCCTGAAGAAAGAACGGGAAACGGATGAAATGCGCATGAAAACTGCGGAATCGAACCGATTTTCTGCAAGGGAAAGCCCCCTCCCGCCAAATAACGGAAGGGGGCGAAACGTTTCTATAGAGTCTGCGACCACAACTTACAGCGCCTTGACGATCTCGGCGGTGTCCATGGCGATCATCAGTTCCTCGTTGGTGGGGATGACCAGCACCTTCACCTTGGAACCTTCGCCGGAGATGTCCACCTCGTCGCCGCGCTTCTGGTTGGCCTCGGCGTTCAGCGGGGCCACGCCCATGTACTCCAGGCCAGAGGTCATGGCGACGCGCAGAGCGGGGCTGTTCTCGCCCACACCGGCGGTGAACACGATGGCGTCCACCCCGCCCATGGCGGCGGCGTAGGAGCCGATGTACTTCTTGACGCTGTAGGTGAACACGTCGATGGCCAGTCTGGCCCGCTGGTTACCCTCAGAGGCGGCGGCATCCAGATCCCGGAAGTCGGAGGACACGCCGGAAACGCCCAGCACGCCGGACTTCTTATTGAGGATGTTCATCATCTCGGTCATGGAGTAGCCGTATTTGTTCATCAGGAACTCCATAACACCGGCGTCCATATCGCCGGAGCGGGTACCCATGGGCAGGCCGGCCAGAGGGGTCAGGCCCATGGTGGTGTCCACACACTTGCCGTTTTTGACGGCGGCGATGGAGGAGCCGTTGCCCAGGTGACAGGTGATGATTTTCAGCTCCTCGATGGGCTTGCCCAGCATGGCGGCCGCCCGTGCGGAGACGAACCGGTGGGAGGTGCCGTGGAACCCGTAGCGGCGGACCTTGTCCTGCTCGTAATACTCATAGGGGATGGCGTAGGTGTAGGCCACCGGGTCCATGGTCTGGTGGAACGAGGTGTCGAACACGGCCACCTGGGGGACCTTGTCGCCCAGGACGGCGGCGCAGGCGTTGATGCCAATCAGGTTGGCGGGGTTGTGCAGAGGGGCCAGGGGGTTGCACTCCTCGATGGCTTTCAGCACCTCGTCGGTCAGCAGGACGGAGGAGGCAAAGGCTTCGCCGCCGTGGACGACACGGTGGCCCACCGCGTCAATTTCGCTCATGGAGGCCAGTACGCCGTTCTCGCCGTCCACCAGGGCGTTCAGCACCGCCTGGATGGCCTCGGAGTGGGTGGGCATGGGAACCGACACAGCAGAAAGGCCCTGCTTGCCCTCCACCTGGGGCTTGTAGGTAAACAGACCGTCGATGCCGATGCGCTCACACAGGCCCTTTGCCAGCAGGACGCCGGTCTCCGGATCCAGCAGCTGATATTTCAGCGAAGAAC
Source organism: Clostridiales bacterium (assembly GCA_021203185.1). GTDB lineage: Bacteria > Bacillota > Clostridia > Oscillospirales > Oscillospiraceae > Onthomonas. Next base: position 935 of record JAJQBR010000112.1, on the reverse strand, counting down.
TGCCTGCGTTGATAACCAGAATATTCATAACCGTTCATCTCTCCTTTGATAGGTATGCCGTCCGGCTGTTTCCCGGCGGCAATTTTACAGCATCCCTTGCCCCGGCGGGGAAAAACAGGTATACTATATCTGATATAGTATTATACAACAGTCGGGCGGTTCTCACAAGCACTTTTGCATAAAAAATTTGAGAGGTTTTTTGTGCATTGTTATAAAATCACCAGAACCGCAGCGCGCCGAGGACCTGTTGCAGCCTGGCGCCCGGCGGGGAAAGGAGGCCCTCTATGGCCTGTATCGGCATTGTCGCGGAGTTTGACCCCTTCCACCGGGGCCACGCCCACCTGCTGGCCCAGGCGAAACAAATCGCGCCAGAGGCCCCGGTGATGGTGGCCCTCAGCGGTCATTACACCCAGCGGGGCGGCCCGGCGGCCCTGTCTCCCTGGGCGAGAGCGGAGATGGCCCTGCGCTGCGGCGCGGACCTGGTGGCGGAGCTGCCCCTGCCTTGGGCCATTTCCTCGGCGGAGGGTTTCGCCTGGGGCGGCGTGTCGGTGCTGTCGGCGCTGGGGGCGGATACCCTGGTGTTCGGCAGCGAGAGCGGCGACGTGGCCGCCCTCCAGCGGGCGACGGAGTGCCTCCGGCGGGAGGAGTGTCAGGCGCTGCTCCGGCAGGAACTGGCCGGGGGCATCCCCTACGCTGCCGCCCGGCAGAGAGCCGCCGCCGCCCTGTTGGGGGAGGAGGGGGCCAACGTCCTCACCGGCCCCAACGACCTGTTGGGGGTGGCCTATCTGGACGCCGTCGGGCGGCTGGGTGCGGATATGACGGCGGTGGCCGTCCCCCGCGTGGGGCCAAAGCACGACGCCCAGGAGAACCGGGAAGGGTACACGGCAGGTTGTCAATCAAGTGCAACACTATTTTCTTGGAAAAATACCTCATTT
>JAJQBR010000150.1 GCA_021203185.1 Clostridiales bacterium | reverse complement strand
AAATGAGGTATTTTTCCAAGAAAATAGTGTTGCACTTGATTGACAACCTGCCGGACATCCTCACCGGCACCCCCATCAAGGTCTGGTCGGGCATCATCGAGCAGCACATCACCGCCGACGTGGCCTTTGGCGCGTGGCAGTATTACGCCATCACCGGCGACCAGGCGTTTTTGGACGACTACGGGTACGAACTCATCATGGACGCCGCCATTTTCTGGGCCTCCCGGCTGGAAAAGGGCGAGGACGGCCAGTATCACATCAACGATGTGGTGGGGCCGGACGAATACCACGAACACGTCAATGACAACGCCTTCACCAACTACATGGCCCAGTGGAACCTGAACAAGGCCATTGAATACCACGACGAGTTGAAAACAGAGAGACCGGAGCTGTTCCGGCGGCTGGACGAAAAGCTGAACCTGGCGGAAGCCTACCCCCAGTGGGTGGACGGCGCGGCCCATATCTACCTGCCCCAGCCCACAGAAGAAAATATCCTGCCCATGGACGACCGGTTTATGCAGGGCAAGGAAATCGACCTGACCAAGTACAAGGAGCAGGACTTCGTGGCCGGCATTATGAAGGACTACAACCTGGAGCAGATTCAGGGGATTCAGGTGTGCAAGCAGGCGGACTGCCTGGTGCTGTTCTACCTGCTGGAAGATGAGTTCCCGCCGGAGGTCAAGCGGGCCAGCTGGGCCTATTACGAGGCCCGCACCCTCCACGACAGTTCCCTGTCCCTCTCCACTCACAGCGTTCAGGCGGCGGACATGGGCGAGCTGGACATGGCCTACGACCTGTTCCGCAAGGCGGCCACCATCGACTTGGGGCCGTATATGGGTACCTCTGACGCGGGTATCCACGCGGCCAGCTTCGGCGGCGTGTGGCAGTGCGCGGTCTACGGCTTCGGCGGTGTGCGGATGCTCAACGGCAAGCTGCGCATCGAGCCGAAGCTGCCCAAAGGCTGGGACAAGCTGCAATTCACCATCATGTGGCAGGGCCAGAAGCTCCAGGTCACGGCCACAAAGGACAACGTGGCGGTGGAGAACCTGACCGGAACCAAACCCGTCACATTCTCCCTGAACGGGACGGAAATGCAAGCATAAACGCAACAATACAAACCGACCAGGCGGCCCTTCCCGTTGAGGGAAGGATACCGCCTGGTCGGTTTTTGGTCTGAGGAGGTTCTGATGAAATGACACTGAATGATTGTGGAAACAGAATCGCGGATCTTGAAGTTTATCCCTTATACAGCAGCCAGACGAATCCATAAGGCGGCAGGTTCCACTCGCCCACAATGTCCACCTCCGCCCCGGTGAGCAGGTCGGTGTGGGGGCCGTAAGCCTCCAGGTGGGCGGTCTGGTGGTACTCGGAGAAGTTGTACACCGCCGTGAAGATCTGGCCGTTCAGCTGGCGCTTCATGCCCAACAGGGCCTGGTCGCCGGCCCAGAAGGTCCAGACCTCCGCCTCGGTGCGGAACACCGGGTTGGCCCGCCGAATGGCCTCCAGACGCTCCAGCCCCTGGAACTGCTTGCCCTGGCGGGTGGCGGGGTCGGTACGACGCTCCGCCAGGTTCCACTGGAAGCTGCCCCGGTGAATGTACCGGCTGTCGTCGGCCTTTTGGGGGTCGTCGTGATAGGTGTAGTCGTTGAGCTGGCCTACCTCGTCTCCGGCGTAGAGGATGGGCAGACCGGTTTGCCCCAGCAGAAAGGCGTGGAGCATCAGGTCGAAGTCGATGGCCAGGTCCAGGGCGGCGGTGTCGTGTTCGTACTCCGCTTTTTCCACCCCCAGCAGAGAGGCGGTGGTGCCGCAGAGACGGGCGTCCCCCAGCCGGGGGTCGTCGTTGTAAAGCTCACCCCGGGCGAAGGAACCGGGGAACTTGCCTGTGAAGAAGTCGTTGAGATACTTCTTGTGGGGAACCTCCTGCTGCCCCAGATTCCAGGCCAGCCAGGGGAAGTCCAGCCCCCAGCCGATGTCGTCGTGGCAGCGGAGGTAGTTCAGGAACAGGTACTCCTTGGGCAGGTTGTTCACCTGGTCCATCTGGTGGCGCAGCAGGCGGGTGTCCCTGGTGGCAACGGTACTCCACATGGTACACATGGTGGTGGCGTTGTAGAGCATATGGCACTCCGGCTTTTCCACGGTGCCGAAGTAGGGGGCCAGCTTCTCCGGGGCCATGACCACCTCCCCCAGCAGGATGACACCGGGGCAGACGATTTCACAGATCATCCGGCACATCCGCACGACGGTATGTACTTTGGGCAGGTTGCGGCAGTCGGTACCCAACTCCTTCCAGATATACGGCACCGCGTCCACCCGCACCACGTCGATGCCCCGGTTGGCCAGAAACAGCATATTGTCTGCCATATCGTTGAACACTGCCGGGTTGCGGTAGTTCAAATCCCACTGGTAGGGGTAAAACGAGGTCAGGACGATTTTCCCGCAGTCCTCCAGCCAGGTGAAGTTGCCCGGCGCGGTGGTGGGGAACACCTGAGGAACGTGCTTCTCGTACTCGTTCGGGATGTCCCAGGTGTCGTAGAAGAAGTACCGGGCCTGATATTCCGGATCCCCGGCCCGGGCTTTTTTGGCCCACTCGTGGTCCTCGCTTGTATGGTTCATCACGAAGTCCATGCAGCAGGAGATGCCCCGGCTGTGGCAGTCGGCGGTCAGTTCCTCCAAATCCTCCATGGTCCCCAATTCCGGCTTGATTTTGCGGAAGTCCGCCACGGCATAGCCGCCGTCGCTGCGGCCATCCACCGTGTCCAGCAGGGGCATGAAGTGCAGGTAGTTGACGTTACACTCCTGGATATAGTCCAGTTTCTCCCGGACGCCCTGGAGGGTCCCGGCGAAGGGCTTCACATAGAGGCACATCCCCAGCAGCTCGTTGGACTTGTACCAGCCGGGGTTCTGCTCCCGCTGGCTGTCCAGGGCTTTCAGATCGTCTTTCCGCTCCCGGCTGGCCTGCTCCATCTTGCCCAGCAGATTCTGAAACGCCGCGTCCCGGTTGGGGGCGTGTTCGTAGAGTTCATAGTAGAGCCACCGCAGCTCGTCCAGGTGGCGATTCAGGCGCGCCTGGTAATCCGACATAATTTTTCCTCCTCAATTAAGAGCTTTTAGCTGTTAGCTTTTAGCTCTTAGTATTTGATACTGACAGATATCTTCTTTTTTGACTAACCCTTTTACTCAGCCATATGCCAGAAACCCCTCCGTCGCGGCTTACGCCGCGCCACCTCCGCCGTCAAGCGGCACTTCCGGGGCTTTGCCCCTCCCTGCCCTTTCAGGGGAGGGGGACCATGCGTTAGCATGGTGGAGGGGTTTTACGTTGGAATGATTGTCAGGTT
>JAJQBR010000013.1 GCA_021203185.1 Clostridiales bacterium | reverse complement strand
TGAGGTATTTTTCCAAGAAAATAGTGTTGCACTTGATTGACAACCTGCCGACCACCCTCCTGCGGGAGCTGGTTCGGCTGGGGTCGGACCGATACGGCCAGCGGGTGGGGTTGGCGGACGAGCGGAGAGAGGTGGCCGCCCTGTGGCACGGTATCCCTCAATTCGACGTGGGGGCCAGCACTGACGTACTGGACGGCTGCCCCAAGGCGGAGGGGCTGCAGCTGCTGCTGCGCACCATGAACCCCCAACTGCTGGCGGCGGACGAAATCACCGCGCCAGAGGACATCGCCGCTATCTCCGCCGCCGCCAACTGCGGGGTGGCGGTGCTGGCCACCGCCCACGGCGCCAGTCTGGAGGATCTGCGGCGGCGGCCCCTGTACAGGCGGCTGCTGGAGGAGGGGATTTTCCACCAGGTCATCCGCATTTCCCGCCAGGGGACCCGCCGCAGCTACCGGGTGGAGCCGGTGGATGAGTAAGGGGTTGGGAGCGGTCTGCGTCCTGCTGGGGTGCCTGCTGCCCGTGTGTCAGCGGCTGCAGCTGGAGCGGAGCCACATCGCCCAATTGGGGGCGTTGGCCCAGGCGCTGGATGGGATGCGGCGGCAGATGACCATTTGCGCGCCGCCCATGGAGGAACTGCTGGCCCAGGCCGGACGTTCCCCGGAGGAGACGGTGGGTCGGTTTTTCGCCGCTCTCCGGCTGGAGGAACTGGAACAGCGGCCCTTCTCCGCTCTGTGGGATAGTGCGATCCGCTCCAGCGGCCTTTCCCTGAGCCGGGACGAGCGGGAAACCCTCTCCCAGGTGGGACAGGTATTGGGTTCTTGCGGCGCAGAGGAACAGTGCGGCCGACTGGCAGACGCCGCCGAAGCGCTTCGCCGCTGCCAGACCCGACGGCGGGAGGCTCTGGGGGGAGAGGGGCGGCTGTGGTACACACTGGCGGCGTCGGCGGGGCTGCTGGCGGTGCTGATTTTATTCTGATGAGGAAAAAGCATGGATGTTGACCTGATTTTTAGAATAGCGGCCATTGGTATTTTGGTTTCGGTACTCAACCAGGTGCTGACCCGCTCCGGGCGGGACGAGCAGGCCACGATGGTCACGTTGGCGGGACTGGTGGTGGTGCTGATGCTGGTGGTGCAGGAAATCAGTGAGCTGTTTGACCTGGTCAAGGTCCTGTTTGACCTCTGAGATGCCGTCCATCTACCAGCTGGCGGCGGGGGCCATGATCGGGGTGGTCTGTCTGGTGACGATCCGGCGGCAGACGGGGGAAATTGCCCTGCTGCTGGGGGTGCTGATTTGCGCCGGGCTGCTGCTGGCGGTGGGACAGGGGCTGTCCGACATCCTGGAACTGGTCTACACCCTGGCGGAATTGGCAGGGGTGGAAAGCGACCTGTTGACCCCGCTGCTGAAAACCGTGGGAATTGCCCTTGTCACCGGCCTTGCGGCCCAGGTCTGCCGGGACGCGGGGGCGGGGAGCGTGGCGATGGTCCTGGAGCTGTGCGGCGGGCTGTGTGCCCTTTACGCGGCCCTGCCGCTGGTGCAGGCAGTGGTTGCCCTGGTCAGTGAGTTGCTGTGATATGAAACGAGTTGGAATTGCGCTGTTGGCGCTGCTGCTCCTGCTGCTGTGCGCGCCGGTTTGCCGGGCCGTGGACGTGACAGAGGCCCAGTGGGACAGCATCGACACTGCGGCGTTGGAGGACGCCGCCTCCGCCTCCGGCGCGGAGCTGGAACTGAATGAAGGTTTCAGTCTGAACGAAGCGCTGGCCCAGTTGGGAGAGTTGCTGTCCGGGCAGATCTCGGCGGCGGTGAAAGATGCGGTAGGCAGCAGCGGCGTGTTGCTGCTCATCGTCCTCTTCTGCGAGGCGGCGGAGGGATTAAGCGCCATCGTCGGCGGGGCCAAAGGCCCAACGGCTGTCATTGGGACGGTGGCGGTGACGGCGGTCTCCGTGTCCGATGTGTCCTCCCTGATGGAGTTGGGGAAAACGGCCGTCGAGCGCATCGACACCTTCTCCAACCTGCTCATCCCGGTCATCACCACTTGTTCTGTCGCCAGCGGCTCCGTCACCGGCGGCGTGGCGAGGCAGATGGCCACGGTGTTCTTTTCCACGGTGCTGGTCACGCTCATTGACCGGGTTCTGATCCCCTTTGTGTACCTCTACACGGCTGCCTGCGCCGCCGCTGCGGTGGTGGACAACCGGGGCCTTTCGGAAATCGCCAGGCTGCTCAAGTGGGCGGTCACATCGCTGTTGACGGTGCTGCTGCTGCTTTTCACCGGGTACTTGTCGCTGACCAGCGTGGCGGCGGCGGGGACCGACGCAGCCACCATCAAACTGACCCGCACCGTTATCTCCAGCATGGTGCCGGTGGTGGGCGGCATTCTCTCCAACGCCACGGAGACGGTACTCTCAGGAGTGGGCATCCTGAAAAACCTGGTGGGAACCTTCGGCGTGGTGGCAGTGCTGGGGTTCTGCGTCACGCCCTTCCTGCGGCTGGGCGCGCAGTATCTGGCTTATCGATTGGCTGCGGTGCTGGCGGCAGTCATCAGCCAGGGGCGGATCCCCAAGCTCATTGACGACATCGCCGGGGCGTTTGCGCTGGTGCTGGGTATGACCGGTACCGCAGCCCTGCTGGTGATGATCTCCGTCTTTGCAACATTGGCTGTCGCCACAGGCTGAAAGGGGAGAGGGAAAATGATAGAGGGCCTCCACCAATGGATTCTGGCGGTGACGGCGATCTCGCTGCTGACCGCTCTCTGCCAGGCGCTGACGCCGCCGGGACCGGTGAAGCGGGTCAGCAATCTAACCTGCGGCTTGCTGATTTTCTTCGTGCTGGTGCAGCCGTTGGCGCGGGCGGATTACGCCCAACTGCTGGAGGACTTTCAGGACTACTATGCCGGGCTGGGGGACTATGATGCCACGCTGGCGGACACCAACAGCGCCCTGACAGAAGAACTCATAGCGCAAAATACCGCCGCATATATTGAGGACAAGGCGGAAGCGGCCGGAATCACCTGCGCTGTCACCGTTGCCTGCGGCCAGCGGGACGGTGTGCCTGTGCCGGAGACGGTGACGGTCTCCGGCAGCCTCAGCCAAGAGGAACAGGCGTGGCTCCTTGCTCTGGCGGAGAATGACCTGGGCCTGGAGGCCACGGCGGTACAATTTGAAGAAGAGGAGGGAGGCGAGTGAACGAAAAGAAGTCCTTCGACTGGAAAAAACTGCTGGAGCCGCTGAAACGGTATCAATACGCCCTGCTCATCCTGCTGGTGGGGCTGGTACTGCTGGCCTGGCCTGACGGCGCGGCGACTAAGCAGGAGGCCTCCGTTCAGGCGACCTCCGGCGAGACGGCGGACGCCTTCGATTTGACTGCCATGGAAACCCGGCTGGCGGAGAGCCTGGCCCAAATCGAAGGGGTGGGGGAGACGGAGGTGGTGCTGACCCTGTCCGCCGGAAGTGAGACGGTTTTGGCCACGGACTGGGAGGCAGACGGGGACAGCTCCAGCGTTACCACCGTGGTCATCAACAACGGCTCCAGCCAGCAGACCACCGTCACCACTCAGATCATCTACCCCACCTTTCAGGGGGCGTTGGTGGTGTGTGACGGCGGCGGCAGCGCTACAGTGCGGCTCCAGGTGGTCAAGGCGGTGGCGGCGCTGACGGGGCTGGGTGCGGACAGTATCTCAGTATGTGCAAGAACGGGAGGCAATGAATGATGAACCTGTGGAAACGCAATGCGGTGGTGGCAGCCATTGTGCTGTTTGTCTGTGTGGCGGTCTATCTGAACTGGTCCTACGACCAGAGCGACACCGCCCTGGGGGACAGCTCGGTCTCTGCCGGAAAGACCCTGGGGGAGGCGGAACTGGTGAACTCTGATTCCCAAATCCTCCTCTCCGACAGCAGCGCGGACGGCTCCGCAGCAGCGGAATCGTCTGCGGAAAGCGCGCTGGCAGCAGAGGACGGGGAGTGGGCGGAGGACGCATTGGGCGAAGAAGAACTGGCTGCGGACACTGGCAGCTACTTTGACACCGCCCGCCTGAACCGGGAGGAGGCCAGGGACAGCGCCCTTTCCATCCTCCAGGAGACAGTAGACGACCCGGAGGCGGACGAAGCGGCGGTCTCTGCGGCAGCGGAGAGCATCACCGCCATGGCTTCGGCCACGCTGCAGGAGTCGGAAATTGAGAGCCTGGTGCTGGCAAAGGGCTACACCGACTGCGTGGCCTTTATCGGGGACAACAGCGTCAGCGTGGTGGTCTCCGCCGGAGGCGTGGATTTGGAGGCGGAGGATGTGGCGGTGATAACCGACATTGTCTGCGGAGAGACGGACTTCTCCGCCAGCAGCGTCAAGGTCGTCCAGGCGGAGGAATAGAAGGATACAACTTTTCAGCAATCTCACAGGTATCGGCCCGCCGATGCCTGTTTTTTCTGCGTGTTTGAGAAAAAAGAGTGTTTTCATTTTGAATAAACTGCTGTATAATGTACTTGACTTCTGTATATTTACAATTGTTCCGGCGCAGCACCGGAAACGACTGGGAGGAATACTTGCTATGACCAGAACTGCCGCAAGAGAGATCGCGGTTCACTTTTCCTATGAGTTGGGTTTTACCAATCTCAGCGCCCAGGCCCTGCTGGACAGCCAGCTGACCGAGGAACGCTTCACCGACCTGGCCCAGGAGGATGCGCTATATGAGGAATTTCCGGACGAGACTCAGCTGGCTTATATCCGCCGCCTGGTGACCGGCGTGGGCGACCACGGCTATGAACTGGACTTGTTCATCGAGCGCTACGCCATCGGCTGGCGATTCGAGCGCATCCCCAGGGTGGCGGCGGCAATCATGCGGGTGGCCATGTTTGAGATTTTATATCTGCCGGAGGTTCCCAACGGCGCGGCCATCGACGCCGCCGTGGAGCTGACACGGAAGTACGAGGACGAGAAGGTCGTCTCCTTTGTCAACGGCATTTTGGGTTCCTTCGTCCGGGCAGAGGCGGCGGAACCATGAGCTGCCTGGGCATCGACACCAGCAACTACACCACCTCCGCCGCCGTCTATCGCCCGGACGGAACCGGCCGGAACGAGAGCCGCCTGCTGACCGTGCGGGAAGGGGAGTTGGGCCTGCGCCAGAGCGACGCCCTGTTTCAGCACGTCAAGCGCCTGCCGGAGCGGTTCACTGCGCTGCGCGAGGCCGGTTGGCTGGAGGGACTGGAGGCAGTCGGGGCCAGCACCCGCCCCCGTGCGGTGGAAGGGTCCTATATGCCCTGCTTCCTGGCCGGGGAATCCCAGGGACGGGTGTTGGCGGAGACGCTGGGGGTTCCCTTCTTTGCTTTCTCCCACCAGCAGGGGCATATTGCCGCCGTTTGCTGGTCGGCGGGGCGGCTGGATCTGCTGGACCGTCCATTGTTGGCCTGGCATCTCTCCGGCGGCACCACAGAACTGCTGCTGGTGGAGCCGGAGGACAGCAACGTCCGGGCTGTGTGCATCGGCGGCACCACTGACCTCTCCGCCGGGCAGCTCATCGATCGGGTGGGGGTCAGGCTGGCGCTGCCCTTCCCGGCGGGCCGCCCGCTGGACGCACTGGCCGCCCAGTCACGCAGCAAAAAACATTTTTTGGTGCGGTTGGATGGGCTGCGGTTCTCCCTCTCCGGGATGGAGAACAAGGCCAGCGGCCTGATTGAGAAGGGGGAAGCCCCAGCAGATGTGGCAAAATTCACCCTGAACACCCTGATCTCTGTCATTGCGCGTTGCACCTTCGCCGCGATGGAGCTGTATCCCGACCTGCCCATTCTTTTTTCCGGCGGTGTGGCCTCCAACAGCCAGCTGCGGCGGGTCATGGGCGGGGCGGTGTTCGCCCGGCCGGAATTTTCCACCGACAACGCAATGGGCATTGCGGTTCTGACAGACCGCCGCCTGCGGAGGGGACAATGACAGCACAGAACATCTACACCGTCTCCCAGGTGAACACCTACGTCAAGGGCCTGTTGGACGGGGATCGGCTGTTGAGCCGGATTTATATTCAGGGGGAAGTTTCCAACTACAAGAGATACCCCTCCGGCCACCATTATTTCTCCCTGAAAGACGACCAGGGGGCGCTGCGGTGCGTCATGTTTCGCTCCGCCGCTGTTCGACTGCGGTTTCGGCCAGAAAACGGCATGAAGGTGGTGGCCTATGGCCGGGTGACGGTATTCCCACGGGACGGGGCGTATCAGCTCTATGTGGAGGCCCTGACGCCCGACGGCGTGGGGGAGCTATCTGTGGCCTTCGAGCAGTTGAAGAACCGACTCCAGGCCGAAGGCCTGTTTGACCCGGCCCACAAAAAGCCCCTGCCCCGGATGCCGGGGACGGTGGGCGTCGTCACCAGCTCTGCCGGGGCCGCGCTCCACGATATACTCCGCATTTTGAACGCCCGCTGGCCTATGGCCCAAGTGAAGCTGCTGCCGGTCCGGGTACAGGGGGAAGAGGCCCCGGCGGAGATCGCCTCCGCCATTGCCTCCGCCAACCGCTGGAGGGTGGCCGACGTACTCATCGTGGGCCGGGGCGGGGGCAGCATGGAGGACTTGTGGGCCTTCAACGACGAGCGGGTGGCACGGGCCATCTACGCCTCGGAGATTCCGATTATTTCCGCCGTGGGACACGAGCCGGATGTGACCATCGCCGACTTTGTGGCCGACCTGCGGGCGGCGACGCCCTCCAACGGGGCGGAGCTGGCGGTTCCCGACCAGAACGAGGTCTATGACACCCTGCTGAACCTGCGGGAGCGGCTGACCCAAAGCCAGGAGAACCGCCTTCGCCAGTGTCGCGCCCGGCTGGAGCGCTGCACCGATTCCCGTGCGCTGACCGACCCAATGGCCCCGGTCAACGACCGGCGGATGCTGCTGGATTATGCCCAGCAGCGGCTGACCGGCGGTGTGGAGCGCCGCCTGCACAGCGAACAGAGGCGGTTCAGCGCCCGCTCCGCAGGGCTGGACGCCATGAGTCCCCTGAAGGTATTGAGCCGGGGCTACGCCGTGGCACAGAAGGGGGAAAAGGTGCTGTCCTCCGTGAACCAGGTGGGCAGCGGTGAGCAAATTCAGGTGCGGCTGGCCGATGGGCGGCTGCTGTGTACTGTTGACGGGAAAAAGGAGTAACCATGGCTGCGAAACGAAAAACATTTGAAGAATCCATGCTCCGGCTGGAGGAAATCGTCACCCAGCTGGAGAAGGGCGACGCCACGCTGGAGGAATCCATGACCCTCTTTGAGGAGGGGACCAAATTGGCCGCCGCCTGCGCCAAACAGCTGGACGCTGCGGAGCAGAAGGTCCTCAAGCTGACCGGGGCGGCGGACGCCGCGCCGGAGGAACAGCCGATGAAGGGGGATTTACTGTGACCTTTCAGGAGGAATTGTCCCTCTGCCAGCGGGAAATTGAAACTTCGCTGGAAAACTACTTTACAGAGAAACTGCCCCAGCAGCGGCTGCTGGAGTCCATGCGGTACAGCCTGCTGGCGGGCGGCAAGCGGATTCGGCCTGTTTTAACGCTGAAATTCTGCGAAATCGCCGGGGGAGACCCCCAAAAAGCCCTTCCAATTGCCTGTGCAGTAGAAATGCTTCACACCTATTCTCTCATCCACGACGACCTGCCCTGCATGGACGATGACAGTCTGCGCCGGGGCCGCCCTACCAACCATGTGGTGTACGGCGAGTGTACCGCGACCCTGGCGGGGGACGCGCTTCAGAGTGCGGCGTTTCAGGCCATTCTCAGCGCCGACCTGCCCGGCGATGTCCGGGCGGCGGCGGCGTTGGAGCTGGCTCAGTCTGCAGGCTATGCGGGGATGTGCGGCGGACAGCAGCTGGACATTGAGGGGGAGGAACGAATCCTCTCCCTGGAGGAGATTTCCCAAATGAACGCCCTGAAAACCGGCCGACTGCTGCGGGCCGCCTGCGTCATGGGCGTGCTGGCGGCAGGTGCTTCTGCGGACAGCGCAGAGGCCCAGGCGGCGGCAAAGTACGCCGACACCATCGGCCTGGCCTTCCAAATTCGGGATGATATGCTGAACGTGACCGGCGATGCGGTCACCATGGGCAAACCCGTGGGCAACGATGCGGAGAGCCACAAGTCCACCTACGTGTCTCACCTGGGATTGGAACAGTGTCAGGCAGTGGTGGAGGAACAGACGGCCCAGGCCAAGTCCGCCCTGCGCGAGGTGTTCTCAGAGACCGGGTTTCTGGAAAATCTGGCGGACTACCTGGCGGGTCGGGCGAATTGAGCGGCTTCGATTCGTCGTGACGGGAGGAATTGAGATGAAATTGACCTTTGGCAACCAAATCCTGCTGCTCAGCGCTCTGAGCTGGCTGCTGGCGCAGCTGACCAAGGGCCTGATCCAGTGGGTTACAGAGGGAAAAGTCACCCTGCACCATGTTCTGTCCAGTGGGGGAATGCCCAGTTCCCACTCGGCGCTGGTCACCTGCTGCACCGTGACCACGGGGCTGCTCTACGGGTTTGATTCGGGATTGTTCGCAGTTTCCGCAGTGATGGCCATTGTGGTCATGTACGACGCCTGCAACGTGCGCCGCCAGTCCGGGGAACAGGCTAAGGTTATCAACCTGATTCTGCAAAACTGGCAGCAGATGACGCCGGAGCTGCTGAATTTGCAGGTGAAAGTCCTGTTAGGGCATACTCCTTTACAGGTGCTTTTCGGGGCACTGCTGGGGTTGTGCGTCAGCTTATTGTTCCAGCTGGTGCTGTTCCCCTGACGGACAGTGATGCAAAAGGGAGAAGCAGCGAGATAGAGAAGCAGCGGGATAGAAGTCATAGAACAGAGAAAAAGGGGTTGCAAAGATGCTTCCAGACGAGTTTCAACAGATCAACTGGACAGAGATGACGGACAGCGAAGGGGCTGCGCTGTGTAAGAAACTGCGGGAGGAGCTGGTTCTCTCTGTTTCCAAAACGGGTGGACACCTGGCCTCCAATTTGGGCGCGGTAGAGCTGACCGTTGCCCTCCACCGCACCTACGATACTGCGAGAGACCGGCTGGTGTTCGATGTGGGCCACCAGTGCTATTGTCATAAGATGCTCACCGGACGGGCGGGGATGATGGACACCATGCGTATGCTGAACGGACTGGCCGGGTTCCCCAAGCCCAACGAGAGCGTTCACGACGCTTTTGTGGCCGGTCACGCCTCCAACTCTGTCTCAGTGGCCCTGGGCATGGCGCGAGCCAGAACCCAGCTGGGGGAGGATTATGACGTGGTGGCCCTCATCGGCGACGGCGCCTTAACCGGCGGCCTGGCCTACGAGGGCCTCTCCGACGCGGGACAGAGCGGGGAGAACCTGGTGGTTATCCTCAACGACAACGGGATGTCCATCAAGAAAAATGTGGGCGGCGTGGCGAAGCTGCTGTCCCGTCACCATCTGTGCCCCCAGTACCTGCGGTTCAAAAAAATTTACAGGGGCGTGTGTCAGCACATTCCGGGCGGTGGGAAACTCTACCGCGTTACTCATAAAATCAAGCAGGCGGTCAAGGGATCCATCCTGCCCAGCAGTATGTTTGAGGATATGGGGTTTACCTACCTGGGGCCGGTGAACGGACACAATCTCTCCGAACTGACGCGCATCCTCCGGTGGGCAAAGGAGCTGGAGGGGCCGGTGCTGGTTCATGTCCGCACTGTAAAGGGGAAAGGCTATCCACCCGCAGAGCGGGAGCCGCACCTGTTCCACGGGGTCGGTCCCTTCGACCCGGCCACGGGCAAGCCGCTGAAACCGTGCGGTGTTGACTTTTCCGCCGTCTTTGGGGAGACGCTGACCTCCCTCGCCGCGACGGATCACCGGGTTTGCGCCATCACAGCGGCCATGCAGTCGGGTACTGGGCTGGATGAGTTTGCCACGCAGTTCCCGGAGCGCTGTTTCGACGTGGGGATTGCGGAGGGCCACGCCGTGGCTCTGTGCGGCGGCATGGCCAAGCAGGGTGCGGTGCCGGTGTTTGCCGTCTACTCCACCTTTTTGCAGCGCAGCTACGATATGCTCATTCACGACATCGCTCTGAGCAACCTCCACGCGGTCTTTGGCGTGGATCGGGCCGGGCTGGTCGGTGCGGACGGGGAGACCCACCAGGGCGTGTTTGACCTGGCCTATCTCTCCACCGTGCCGGGCATGACGGTGTTGGCCCCGGCCAGCTTTGCCGAGCTGTCCAACCTGCTCCGCTGGGCGGTGGAACAGTGCGCCGGGCCGGTGGCCATCCGTTACCCACGCGGCGGAGAAAACGGCTACTGCGGCGACGCCGGGGTAGAGCCAACGGTTTCTCTGCGGCAGGGGAGCGACCTGACCATCGTCACCCACGGGATTCTGACCGGGGAAGTCCTCCGGGCGGCGGAGCGGTTGGAAGCTTCCGGCTGCTCGGCGGAGGTACTCAAGCTCAACCGGGTACACCCCATCGACGCCGACCCGGTGGCGGCGTCTGTCCAAAAGACGGGCCGCCTGCTGGTGGCGGAGGAGGTCATTCATCAGAACTGCGCTGGCATGACCTTGGCGGCGGAGCTGATGAGCTGCGGGGTGCAGGTGGACAAACTGCGGATGCTGAACTGCGGCAAAGGCTTCATCCCTCACGGGACGGTGGAGCAGCAGCGCCAGATGCTGGGCATCAGCTGGGAGCAGATCGCCGCCGCCGGACTGGAAATGATGCAGTAAAGACCAACGAGGGCCTTTGGAGGGACGTTACATGGCAAAAAAACGCCTGGATGTGCGCATGACAGAGCTGGGCTGTGTGGAGAGCCGCCAAAAGGCGCAGGCCGTGATTATGAGCGGCCTGGTCTTTGTGGACGGCAAACGGGTGGACAAATGCGGCGCGGCGGTGGCGGACGACGCCAAAATTGAGGTGCGGGGCAAAACGCTGCCCTACGTCAGCCGGGGCGGTTTGAAGCTGGAAAAGGCCATGCAGACCTGGCCCATCCGATTGGAAGGGGCGACTGCTATGGACTGCGGCGCCTCCACCGGCGGCTTTACCGACTGTATGCTGCAAAACGGCGCGCAAAAAGTCTATGCCGTGGACGTGGGTTACGGCCAGCTGGACTGGAAGCTCCGCAGCGACCCCCGGGTGGTCTGCATGGAGCGTACCAACGCCCGGTATCTGACAAAGGAGCAGATACCGGAGCCGCTGGACTTCGTCTCGGTGGATGTATCCTTTATCTCCCTGGGGCTGATTTTACCGGCTCTCCGTCCGCTGCTGGCGGAAAACGCCCAGCTGGTCTGCCTGGTCAAGCCCCAGTTCGAGGCGGGAAAAGGCAAGGTGGGCAAGAAGGGTGTCGTTCGGGACCCAGCGGTCCACCTGGAGGTGCTGGAGCAGTTTTTGACCCATGCGGCGGCCAGCGGTCTGACGGTGCGGGGACTGACCTATTCTCCCATCCGGGGGCCGGAGGGAAACATCGAGTATCTGGGCTGGCTCAGCATCCAGCCGGGGGAAAACACCTCCCCGGAGTTGGCGGCGCTGGTGCGGGCCTCCCATGAGGCATTGGAGAGACAGAGATGAAAGTGATTTTAAGTCCCAACCCCTACCGGGATAAGGGGTTGACCGCCGTCCGGGAGGCGGAGCGCATCCTGCGCGGCTGCGGCGTGGAGACCTGTCTGTGCCTGCCCTTCCGCCCGGACCGGTCCCTGGAGCTGCCCAAGGATTTGAAACTGCGGGACATCCACACGGAGATCAAAAACGCCGATATGCTCATCTGCTTTGGCGGAGACGGCACCATCCTCCACTCTGCGCGGCTGGCCCGAACCTATCACATCCCCATCCTGGGGGTGAACATGGGCAGCGTTGGCTTCATGGCGGAATTGGAGGCGGGGGAACTGCACCTGCTGCGGCAGATCGCCCAAGGCAAGTACACCACCGAGCAGCGGATGATGCTGGATATGCGGGTTCTCCGGGACGGCCGGAGTATTTTCTGGGACACCGCCCTGAACGACGTGGTTATCTCCAATGGGGCGGTGGCCCGGGTGCTGGATATGACTGTCTACGGCGACAAGGTCAAAATCATGGAGTATTCCGGGGATGGGGTCATTGTCTGCACCCCCACCGGCTCCACGGCCTACTCCATGTCCGCAGGAGGCCCCATCGTGGAGCCTACTGCGGAAAACATCATCATCACCCCCATCTGCGCCCACGACCTGCTGACGAAATCCTGTGTGCTGGGCAAGGAGCGCATTGTGGATGTGACGGTGGGGCAGCTCTCCCACAAAAGCGCCTATCTCTCGGCGGACGGAGGGCGGGCCTTCCGCCTCTCCAGCGGGGACACGGTGGAACTGCGCTGCTCCAGCCACACCATCAAGCTGGTGCGCCTGACCGGGCGCAGCTTTTACGAGATTTTGAACCAGAAGCTGGGGCGGCGGTAGCCAGAAGAAGGGAGGACGGCATGAAGGAACAGCGACAGAGAATGATTTTGGAAATCGTCCAGAACCAATTCATCGAGACTCAGGAGCAGCTGCTGCTGGCTTTGGCAGAGCGAGGACTTCACTGCACCCAGGCTACCATTTCCCGGGACATGAAGGAACTGCACCTGGTCAAGGAAATGGCCGCCTCCGGCAGCTATCACTATGCCGTCTCCCTGCAAAACCGGCAGGCGGGGCGGGCTGACCGGCTGCAAAACATCTTCCGGGAGGGCGTTACCTCCTTCGACTGCGCTCAGAACCTGGTGGTACTCAAGACCATGCCCGGTCTGGCCAACGCCGCCGCCGCCGCTCTGGACGGCATGGAGCTGCCCGACATGGTGGGGTCCCTGGCCGGGGACGACACAGTGCTGCTCATTATGCGCACCAACCAGGACGCGGAGCGCTTCTGCGGGGAGCTGCGGGCAATGGTGCAGGGCGACGGCGTTTGAACCCTTTGTACGTGTGGAAAGCGATGGATACTTTTATGCTCCGTTTTCTTTTCTGGTTGCATTTTTCGCCGCTTTGTGGTACAATACCAAAAACCTGTGATTGCGCCTGTTTACGGGCGCCGTGAAAGAACTGCTGCTTATGAAACTGTTCAAATCTTCTCCCGCCGCCGCTGCCGTTAAGACGGACGGCCCGGTTCCCGCCATCACAGTGGACGATGTTTATCTAAGCTATCGGAGTATTGTCCCCGTCAGCAAGCGCAGGGCCGCCAAAGCAGAGGATAACACCAAAAAATCCGGCCGCATCGAACACTTTGAGGCTCTCCACGGCATCTCTTTCGAGGTGGCCCAGGGCGAGATTGTGGGATTGATTGGGCGCAACGGTTCCGGCAAGTCTACCCTGCTGCGGGTGTTGGCCGGCATCTTCGAGGCGGACCGGGGCATGGTGGACCTCCACGGCCACACGGTCTCCCTGCTGGCTCTGGGCATCGGATTCCAGAAGCAGCTGCCGGGTCGGGAGAACATCTACCTCTCCGGGATGCTGATGGGCTTTTCCAAGCAGCGCATCGACCAGCAAATTGACGAAATTATTGAGTTTTCCGAGCTGGGCAGCTTTATCGACAAGCCTGTACAGACCTACTCCAGCGGTATGCAGTCCAAGTTGGGCTTTGCCATCACCGCCATCCTCAAGACTGACATCATCCTGGTGGACGAGGTTCTCAGTGTGGGCGACAGCCACTTCCGGAAGAAGAGCTTCAACAAGATGAAGGAGCTGATTGCGGAGAAAAACCGCACCGTCATCATCGTCTCCCACAGCACCTCCACCATTCAGGACATCTGCGAAAAGGTCATTTGGCTCCACGATGGCGACATCAAAATGATTGGCGCGACCAGCGAAGTGGTGGACCTGTACGAGGAGTTTATGGAGCAATACTGAGGCGTTGATGTCAAAACGGACCTTTCATGGAGGTCCGTTTTTGCACAATTTCTGTCTGTTTTTGCATTGGAGGTTTCCATGAGCGCCGCAGCGATTATTCAGACAATTCTACAGGGCCTGCAAACCATTGGGCAGGGCATCGCGTCTCTTTTTGCCTCTCTGAGCGGCAACGAGGCGTTTATGTCCCTGTTCACCACCCTTCTTGGCGGGGCGTTCCACTATGTAATGCCGTTCCTGGGGGTGCTTGTGGTGGTGCGCTGCGGCAGGAGTCTGTTCCAGAGCCGCATGGAGCAGGAGACCTGGGGCAGTCTGGTACTGACGGACGGTACCCGTCTGCCCCTGAACCATTGGGAGAACCTGGTGGGACGTTCCCGCCGGTGCGATGTGATTTTATCTTATGGCACCGTCTCCCGGAACCACGCCGCCCTGATTCGGGACAGCAAGGGCAACTGGCTGCTCTACGCCCTGAACAGCAAAAACGGCGTCACCCTGAACGGGACCACCGTTTTTCAGACCGCCGCCCTCAAAGCGCGGGACATTATCAGCTTCGGCGGGGTGGACGCCTGTTTTCTGCCCGCCACCGCCGAGGAGGAGCGGCAGCAGGCCCAGCGCCGGTCCAAGCCCGGCAAAACCTTCTCTCCCGGCGTCACGCTGTTCCTGCTGAGCCTGTTCCAGGGGATGCTGTGCTTTCAGCTTTGGAACGCCGTAGGCGCGGAATATCAGACCACTGCAGCGGGTTGCTTTGGCGGGCTGTGCGGACTGATGTGGGCAGTTTACCTGATTTACCGCATCTTCCGGCGGACGGGGTTTGAAATCGAAACGCTGGCATTTTTCCTGACCACTCTCTGTCTGACGGTGACGGCGTCCTCGTCCCCCAGTGGGCTGCAAAAGCAGACCCTCTGCGTGGTGTTGGGGGTGGTGTTGTTCTTCGCCCTGTCCATCTGCCTGCGGGATCTGGAATTTGTCACCCAAATCCGCTGGCCGCTGGCTGTGGCGTCCATGGCGCTGCTGGCCTTTAACCTCCTGCTGGGGGAGCGGCTTTTCGGCGCGAAAAACTGGCTCTCCATCGGGCCGATCTCCTTCCAGCCCTCAGAGTTCGTCAAAATCGTCTTTATCCTGGTGGGAGCTACCACCCTTGACCGGATGTTTAACAAGAAAAACCTGCTCTACACTCTGGGCTACTCTCTGTTCTGCGTGGGGTGCCTGGGCCTGATGAGCGACTTCGGCACCGCCCTGATTTTCTTTGTGGCGCTGCTGGCCATCACCTTTCTGCGCAGCGGCGATTTGGCCTCGGTGCTGTTTCTGCTGGCCGCCGCCGTCTCCGGCGGATATCTCATCCTGCAATATAAATCCTATATTTTTGCCCGGTTCGCCATCTACCGCCACGTTTGGGAGGATCCCTCCAACCTGGGCTACCAACAGACCCGCACCATGTCCGCCATCGCCAGCGGCGGCCTGTTCGGACAGGGCGTGGGGGACGGCTGGCTGAAAAACATCGGCGCGGCCAACACCGACCTGGTGTTCGGCGTACTGGCGGAGGAGCTGGGGCTGATTTTGGCGGTAACGGCGGTGACGGTTATCGTCCTGCTGGCGATTTTCGCCGTGCGGGAGGCCAGTATCGCTCGCAGCAGCTTCTATGTTATCACCGCCTGCGCTGCGGCCATGATTTTTGTGGTGCAGACCATGCTGAACGTGTTTGGCTCCACCGACCTGCTCCCGCTGACCGGCGTGACGCTGCCCTTCATTTCCGTGGGCGGCAGCTCTATGATGTCCTGCTGGGCGCTGCTGGCCTTTATCAAAGCCTCGGATGCCCGGCAAAATGCGGGGCTGGCCGTCCGCCTGCCCAAACGACGGAAGAAGAACGAGCCGGAGGACGAGCCGGACAGCTGGCGGGCTGCCACGGGCTTCTTCCGGCGTGAGACGCCGTTCACCGCCGACGACAGCGCGGAGACCATCGTCCGCCACTCTGAACCAGACGACGAACCGACCCGCATCAGTCGGCCTGCCTCAGCTTCTCCCGTGCAGAGGCATTCCGCACCGGCGGAAGAGACCGACAGCGATGACTTCCCGGACATCGACTTCTCTGACGAGAATGGTGAAAGCACCGCTGACGCGGACGACTGGCGTTCCTATTTCCTCAAGGACGACGAATGGGAGGACAAGCCATGAAACAGCTGAAAACCCGCACCCTGTTCGTGCTGTTCTTTATTCTGGCGCTGATTTTGGGAATGTGCGCGCTGT
This sequence comes from Clostridiales bacterium, assembly GCA_021203185.1. Lineage (GTDB taxonomy): Bacteria > Bacillota > Clostridia > Oscillospirales > Oscillospiraceae > Onthomonas. Next base: position 5,722 of record JAJQBR010000013.1, on the reverse strand, counting down.
TGGTGTTCTACGTCCTCAACGGCGCATCCTGGGCCTCCTATTCGGCCAACCGCCATGTCTACAGCAACGGCAGCATTTCCTCCGGGTCTATTGCGGATCGGAATGGCGTGACCCTCTACGACTGCGAAAACAACGCCTACAACGACGATTATGAGATTCGCGTCTCCACTGTCCACGCGGTGGGGGATCGGAACGGCAGCATCTCTGTGGGAGCCAAGTCCGTCTTTGCGGACGAGCTGGTGGGATTCAGCCTGGTTTTCGGCACCAACGGCACTGGCAACCAGGTGAACCTGACCCTGGATGCGGAGCTAAACAAGGTGGCCTACGAGGCGATGGACGGGCGAAACGGTGTGGTGGCCTTGTACAACTACGAAACCGGCGACCTGCTGTGTATGCTCTCCACTCCCGCCTTTGACCCGGATAACGAGGACGAGATTGCCGCCATCAACGCCGGAGATGAGGAGTATGACGGAGCTTATCTGAACCGATTCCTCTCCAGCACCTACACCCCCGGCTCCACCTTTAAGCTGGTGACCAGCGCGGCGGCCATCGAGACGCTGGGCGATTTGGACAGCTTTACCTATGCCTGCGATGGCTCGCTGGAGTACGACGACGGCAGCACCGTCACCTGCCCCAGCGCCCATGGCACGGTGGACTTCGAGACCGCCCTGGCTGACAGCTGTAACGGGGCTTTCGCCACCCTGGCCAATGAAATTGGCGGCGAGACGCTGCAACAATACGCGGAGGAAGCGGGGTTGCTCAGCAGCCTCAGCGTCTCTGGCATCCCCACTGCCACCGGCAGCTTCTCCACCACGATTTCCGCCGTGGACGAAGGGTGGTCCGGCGTGGGCCAGTATGAGGATTTGGTGAACCCCTGTGCCATGCTGACCCTGATGGGCTGCATCGCCTCCGGCGGAGAGGCGGCGGTACCCCGGCTGCTGCTGTCGGTGACGGGGAGCGTGGGCCTGACCACCACCGAGTCCACGGAGACCACCTCCATCGGCTGGGCCTCCTCCACCTGCCAGCAGCTGAAAACCATGATGCGCAACAACGTGGTCAGTCACTACGGGCAGTCTCAGTTTGGCGACCTGGCGGTCTGCGCCAAGTCCGGTACAGCAGAAGTTGGGTCCGGCTCCCCCCACGCGTGGTTTGTGGGCTTCATCGACGACGAGGAATATCCCTACGCATTCGTGGTGGTAGTGGAAAACGGCGGCTGGGGTTCCAGCGTCGCGGGGTCTGTGGCGGCGGCAGTGTTGGAGGCCGTGTGCAGCTGACAGCGTCTCTCGCTGCCCTTTACGATTCTCAAAAAAAAACGAAGAAAGCGGTGATTCCTATGCCCTATCAGCTTTTGGCCGCCGATATGGACGGTACGCTTTTGAACAGCCGAAAGGAAATTTCACCGGAGGATGCCGCCGCCATCACCCGCGCACTGGAGGAGGGGAAACAGGTGGTGTTCTCCACCGGGCGGTGTATTGGTGAACTGGAACCGTTTCTGGCCCTTTTCCCGGCCATGCGCTACGTCCTCTGTGAGAGCGGCGCCTGCGTCTATGACCGGGCGGAAAACCGGGTACTCCACCTCCAGACTATCGACCCTCAGGCGGCGAAAACCATCCTGGATTACACCAAAGACCGGGACATTATGCCCCAGGTGCTGGTTCACAACCAGGCAGTGATGGATATCCGGCACCTGAGCGATCTGTCGCATTATAAGATGGCTCACTACCAGGACCATTTCCGGCAGAACTGCCGCTCCACCAACGACATTTACCGGTACTGCCAGGCTCAGAATTGGACGTTTGAGAAAATCTGCCTGTACCACACCTCGCCGGAGGACCGGGCGGACACCCTGCTGGCCGTGGAAGGCTTGCCCCTCAGCACCGCTCTTGCGGAGAAGACTTCGCTTGAAATTTCCGCCCAGGGTGTGGACAAGGGCGTGGGGCTGGAAATCCTCTGCCGTCACCTGGGACTTCCGCTGGAGGAAACCATTGTGGTGGGGGACAGCTTCAATGACCTGCCCATCCTGAAAAGAGCCGGTCTGCCTGTGGCGGTGGACAACGCCGCCGAGCCGGTCAAGGCGGCCTGTCGTGCGGTGGTGGCCGACTGCGACCACAGCGGCGTCAGCCAGGCCATCCAGCGATATTTGCTGGGCTGACAGAGGCTGTTCTTTCGCAAAAAAGCCCGGAAAACGCTTGACAGCCCGGGAAAATTGCATATACTACTTATAGTATCAACTTACGTGAAGTGTATGCTCCACCGAGAAAGCCGATGCAGTTTTGTCAGGGAACAAAACTGCGGTTTTCTTGTAATTTTTTCACTCTCTATGGAAGAAAGGTGTTTTTATTATGGCAAATCCCGTGAAGCTGACCCCGGCGCGCCTGAAGGAATTGCAGGACGAAATGGCATGGATGAAGGGCGTCCGTGAAAAAGAAGTGGCGGATATGATCAAAGAGGCCCGCTCTTTTGGCGACCTGTCCGAAAACAGCGAATACGACGAGGCCAAGGATCAGCAGGGCAAGCTCTACTCCCGGGAGGCCGAAGTGCAGGCCATTTTGGACAACTACGAGCTGATTGACGAAACCGCTGCGGGCAACGACGTAGTGGGCATCGGCTGCACGGTCAAGGTTTACGACGTGGAGTTTGAGGAAGATCTGGAGTACCGGGTGGTCGGCTCTCAGGAAGCGGACCCCATGAACGGGTGCATCTCGGAGGAGTCTCCCTTTGGCAAGGCCCTGCTAGGCAAGGCTGTGGGCGACACGGTCATCGTTGAGGCGCCGGAAGGGGATGTGGAGTACAAGGTACTCGGCATCACTGTGAACTGAGGACAACGCAATGGGAAGAAAGTTTCAGCCGGAATCGGAAAAGAGCCTGTCGGAGATCCTCCAGATCCGCCGTGACAAGCTGACCGCCCTTCAGGAGGCCGGGCATGACCCCTTCCAGGTGACTAAATACGATGTGGATACCCACGCTGAGGCCATCAATGACCATTATGACCTGCTGGAAGGCAGCATCGTCTCTGTGGCGGGCCGCCTGATGAGCAAGCGGGGCATGGGCAAGGTGTCCTTCTGCGATTTGCAGGACAACACCGGACGGGTGCAGCTTTATGTCCGCCGGGATCTGGTGGGGGAGGAGACCTACGCCTGGTTCAAAAAGTGCGACATTGGCGACATCGTCGGTGTGACGGGTCAGGTCTTTAAAACGGAAAAGGGGCAAATTTCTGTCCGGGCCGAGGCGGTCACGCTGCTGGCTAAGAGCCTGAACCCCCTGCCGGAGAAGTTCCACGGCCTGACGGACCGGGAGACCCGCTACCGCCAGCGCTACGTGGATTTAATCGTCAACCCGGACGTGAAGGACACCTTTGTTAAGCGCAGCATGATTCTGCGCCAGCTGCGGTCTTTCTTGGATCAGCGGGGCTTCCTGGAAGTGGACACTCCTATCCTGACTCCCTTTGAGATTGGCGCCACCGCCCGCCCCTTCTATACCCATCACAACACTCTGGACATGGACATGGTGCTGCGCATTGAGACGGAGCTGTACTTAAAGCGGCTCATTGTGGGCGGCATGGACCGGGTCTATGAGGTGGGCCGCATCTTCCGCAACGAGGGCATGGACCCCAAGCACAACCCGGAGTTTACCACCATCGAGCTGTACCAGGCTTACACCGATTTTCACGGCATGATGGACTTGGTGGAGGACATGATGAAAGATGTGGCTCAGGCGGTCTGCGGTTCTCTCGTCATTCCTTACCAGGGGCAGGAAATTGACCTGAGCCGCTGGGAGCGGCTGACGATGGTGGAGGCGGTGAAGAAGTACAGCGGCGTGGATTTTGCCGACTGGAAAACCGATGAGGACGCCATTGCCTGCGCCAAAGAGCATGACATCGACCTGCCTGAAGTACCCACCAGAGGGGCGATCCTGGCGGAGTTCTTCGATGCCTATGTGGAGGACAAGCTGATTCAGCCCACCTTTATTTACGACTACCCGGTGGAGATCAGCCCTCTGGCCAAGCGTAAGCCCACCGACCCGGCCTTTACTGAGCGGTTTGAATATTTTATCAACGCTACGGAATTTGGCAACGCTTTTTCTGAGTTGAACGACCCCATCGACCAGCGGGAACGCTTCGAGCGTCAGGTGGCCGAGCGCAAGGCGCTGAACCCGGACAGCCGCGCCCAGGTGGATTACGATTTTATTAACGCGCTGGAATATGGTATGCCTCCAACCGGCGGCCTGGGCTTTGGCGTGGACCGGCTGGTGATGCTGCTGACGGACAGCGCGAGTATTCGGGATGTTTTGCTGTTCCCGACAATGAAGACAATCGAGAAGTAAGAAGTCTGATTTTCCTTGAAATATCAAGGGTTTTCCAAGTTGGCGGATGGTCGGAACCTTACCATTTACCACCAACTTACCACCAAATTTCATAAAGTTCATAGAAAGTCGTCTCACAAAATGAACTTACCACCACAGCCGGAGCCAAAAACTCCGGCTGTCGCTTTGTAAGGGAACTTTGTGTACCACCACGACTGAAAGGACAATACGCCTCGCCTCTGCCACTGGATTCGGCATTGGTGGTACATAGCCCGTTTGTTTTCTCTCTTATGAGAGTGTAACGAACGGGCTTTTTTTATGTTCAAAAACAGATGGAGGTGAAGGAATCATGAGCGGAAACACAGCCGGTAGCAACGTGCAGTATTCCAAGGACAAGCCCAATGACTGTAAATTCTGCTACTACTGGCAGGGCCGAAAAAAGGGCTGCCTTATGGGTGAGCAGAACTGCGCCTATCTTATCCGGGAGCAGGAACCGGTGGAACACAGCCGGTGCGATGGCTGTCCATACGGTAAATACTCGCCCTGCATCGGCTGGTGTACCGTGGATGTGATAAACGCTGTTTTCAAGAACCGGCTGGCCGCAAGAGCAGACCGGAACCAAGGAGGGAATCCATGATGGGGAAGCAAAAATATCTGGAGGATGGCTATGACAAGAGCAAGGATGGGAAATTCCCGGACTGCCGCTATTGCCGTTATCACATTTCCGGCAGCAAGGGCATCCGGTGCCGGTACAAGCACTGTCTGTACCGCAAGCGGCAGGCCGACAGGCGGAGGAGGTGAGCTTTCATGCCGGTCTTTCGAGTTGAGAAAAACACCAATTATACGACCATGAGCAATTACCACCTGAGAGACAGGAACCTGACGCTGAAAGCGAAGGGACTGCTCTCCCTCTGTCTAAGTCTGCCGGAGACCTGGGACTACAGCGTCCGGGGGCTGGTTGCCATCTGTAAAGAGAGCAAGGACAGCGTCGTCAAAATTTTGCAGGAGCTGGAGCAGTACGGCTATCTGGAGCGGCATCAGCTTCGCCGGGACGATGGCAAAATGGGTGGCATTGAGTACGTTATCTATGAAATGCCTCGTGAACCGTGTACGGAAAAACCGTGTGCGGGAAATCCGGACACGGTAAAACCGGACACGGATAATCCGGACACGGTAAAACCGGACACGGATAATCCGGATGCGGCAAAACCGGATGCGGGAAAACCGCGTCCGGAAAACCCGCCACAATTAAATAAAGAACAATTAAGTAAAGAAGAATCAAATACTGACTCAAATAAAAGAAAGACGGAGAAAGAGCCTCGCCATCAGTATGGGGAGTACGGCAATGTTCTTCTGTCAGATTCCGAGCTTTCTTCTTTACAGGCTGAGTTCCCCCAAGACTACCAGCGGCGGATCGAGC